>DATHII010000307.1:0-2708 GCA_035316885.1 Jiangellaceae bacterium
CAACCGACGAGCTCAGCCTCACCTTCGCCGCTCTCGCCGATCCGACGCGCCGCTCGATCCTGACCCGCCTCGCCGAGGGGCAGGCGACCGTGAACGAGCTGGCGCAGCCGTTCGCGGTGAGCCTGCCGGCGATCTCGCGACACCTCAAGGTGCTTGAGCGCGCGGGACTGATCGTCCGCAGCCGGGAGGCTCAGTGGCGGCCCAGCCGGCTGCAAGCCGACCCGCTCGACGAGGCGGTGGAATGGATGGCCTCCCGCAAACGAACGTGGCAGACCCGGATGGACCGACTCGACACACACCTGCGCCGCAAAGGAGACCACGATGACCGACCCGACCCCCGTGGCGGCCGCCGATGAGCAGGTCCTGATCACGCGCACCCGACCGACATCACGCTCGACGAGCTGCGCATCGAGCTGACCTACCCACAGGATTCCACCGCCGACCGATTCTTCCGAGACCAGAGCGGGCCAGCGGCCGGCGGATGAGGCCGCGGGGTCAGTGGAAGCGGCCACCGGTCACGCGGCCGGGCTTGCCCGTTGGCCCACGTCGTGGGAGCACCGCGAAAGCCAGCACCGCCACCAAGCGACCCACCTCGCTGATCACGAACTACTGCTGGAGTAACTACTGGGCTGCGGCGTCACCGCTCGGTGTCACGGCGAGCCACAGTCCGCCGAACTCGCGGACGTCGTGGCAGAGGACCTCGTTCTTTCCCTCGTGGGCGTAGTAGTACAGCGGGTGACCGGCGTAGGTGACCTGAGTGGTGCCGTCGGTGCGAGTCGTGGTGCCGAGCGCATCCGCGCGGGCGGCCACGGCGGCGATGGGCGCACCGTCGGTCAACACCGGTGGCCAGGCGTCCGCGCACTCGTCATAGCACACCGAGCGGGTGGTCTGCTCCTTTTCGAACAGGTAGATGGCCTGCCCGGTATCGTCGAAAAGGACCTCCCCGAACTGGCTGTCCGCAGTGGTGACAACCGTTCCATCCGCTGGCCCCGTGACCGATTCCGACGGCATCGGCTGCGTCGACGGACTGCTCGACGTGGCCGGCGACGACGCTCCACCAGACCGCGGCGCGGCGGTCGTCTCATCTCCCCCGCAGCCAGCGAGCACGAGGGCCAACCCGGCAACAGCCGCAGCGAAGGTGCGCACAAAAGACGACCGTAACGGCCGACCAGCCCCGCCACGACGGCCCCGGGCCGGACGTCACAGGTCGGTAAGACACACCGTCCGGGTTGTACCGCAGCTCGTCGAGCTCAATGGCCCGTTCCACATCGGGGCGCCGAAGACGGGTCGATCGCTCTTCGGGTTGTACCGCTGGGACACGCAGCGGTTCGGCCACTCCAAGCCCACCGGGGCGCCGCTGAGGTGGTCGAGGGTCATCGCGGCCCTGGTCAACGTCACCGGATGGCGGAAATACAGGGTCCTGACCAGCGTGCCCACCCGGATGCTTGTCGTACCAGCGGCCATCAGCGTCAGCGTCGTGGGACCGTCGAGCATCGCGTGCCGGACGGTCGCATCTGTCCGGGCCTCCCACGCGACCCGCGAATCGGCAGCGATCTCGATCTCGCTCGCCCCGACGACGGGGCCCGCTCGTTGATCCGCGCGGGGGAGCCGTTGGCGAGCGCCTTCTTGCTGCGTTCGACCATTGTGTTCTCCTTCGACTTGGCTGAAGGCCCGGGACTTGGGCGAGAACACCACGCACCCCCTGGGACGCCGACCCAGGATCCGCGACCCGTAACGTCAGCGAGCCCACAGTCCAAGTCATCGCCGCCAGGTAGAAATGTGCAGCGAGGACTACAGGGCGCCTGGAGGCGGTCATGGGTTGGATCGGCTGGTGTGCGGGCACCGCGGCGACGGGAACTGGCGTTGCCGCGGCCGGCTACGTGGGGCTGGTGACCGGCGCCATCTCACCCGACCTCGGCCTGGGCCGCAGATCCCGGCCGCTCGGCCCACACAGGGTCGACATCGCTGCTCCACGCGAGATCGTATTCGACATCATCGCCCAGCCCTACCTCGGTCATGCGCCCCGGGCGCTTGCCGACAAGATCCGCGTCCTGGACCGCGGTACCGACATGGTGCTGGCCGCGCACTTCACCCCGGTCCACCGACGGCTGATCGCCCGAACGGTCGAGACTGTCCGCTTCACCCGTCCTGAGCGGGTCGACTTCCGCCTGGTCCGCGGACCGGTCCCGCATGTCGAGGAGGAGTTCACTCTCACCGAACTCGGCTCCGGGACCCGTCTGGAATATCGCGGAGAGATGGCCGCCGACCTGTGGAGAGTCGGACAGCGATGGGCCGGCCTCGTGGCCCGGCGCTGGGAACAGGCCGTCGCAGCATCATTCGCCTCGATAAAGGCAGAGGCGGAACGCCTCGCAAGCAAACCGCCACGCCGTCAACCCCCGGCCACGAGCCGGTGACACCGGCAGCACAGCGTGACAACGCGATGATGCCACGGCCGTGCCGGGCGCGACGGACTCGGAGAGTCGTGCCGCCACAAACGATCTGCTGAACGCGTTTGCGGACAGGCCGATTGCCTCCCCGGGCGGGGCGGTTTCTGAGCCGAGCAGGGCAGCGGTCGTGGGAGCAGGAACCGGCACTGTTTCGTGGCTTCCGCAGGCGCAACAACCGGGACTCAGGCTGTACCTGTAAACGTAGCTGCCGGCGCGTCGGCTGGGCTCGTCGCCGGCGTTCCCCCGGGCATCATCATGCAG
>DATHII010000308.1:0-14046 GCA_035316885.1 Jiangellaceae bacterium
CCCTTTGCCGGTGGTGACGTCGATGATCCAGACCAGGTCGGCGTTGTACTTGGAGACGTAGAGCCAGGCTCTAGTCGGGCGACCGAACCCCTCGGAGACAGACATGATAAGTCGCTGCTGCCAGTTCCGCAAAGTGTGAGACACGTGCCGTAAAGGGTGGGACGCTCAGGCGGACAGGAAGCGACGAGCGGACTCGCGAGTCCGGCCTGCGCTCGGGCCGAGGGGTTCGGAGGGCCTCCGCATCAGGGAATTCGAGGGGGGAACCATGGCCGTGAGATTGGTGCGTGCGCTCGCGCTGTCCGGCGGGCTGGCCGCAATCGTGTTGGGCACGGCGGTCGGTCCGGCCACCGCCGCGCCGCTGGACAAGGGACGTTTCAACGAGGTCTTCACCGAGTTCTTCACCTGTGAGACCACCGGCACGCCGGTCCAGCACGACGCGGACTACTGGATCAACGTCATCGTCAACCAGCGCGGGTCCTCACCCTTCCCCTACTTCCGGGAGAGCGTGCACGGCACGGACGTGTTCACCAACCTGGACACCGGCGGCACGTTCACCATCGCCTTCTCGTCGAACTTCACGGACCACGTGATCACCGACAACGGTGACGGCACCATCACCATTCTGGTGATCGCCGCCGGTGGATCGCGCGCCTACGACACCGACGGCAACTTCGTGCTCAACGACCCGGGCCAGATCCGCTTCTCCTTCGACGTGGACTACAACGGCACCCCCTCCGACCCGTCCGACGACTTCGACGTCCCCGACTCCTTCCAGGTCGTGCGCGACTCCACCGGGCGCAACGACACGGAGGGCCGCGACTTCTGTGAAGACCTGGTGGAGTTCACCAGCTAGTCGCCGGGCATGGAGAGGACCCCGACCCGGCCTGCGGGTGCTTGCCGCGAACGCGGAGATAGCGGCGCAGCGCGTCGGCGGTGCGGGCACCGTAGGGAACCGCGCGGCCGCGGCGGTCCTTGCCCAGCACGTAGACCATGGTGGCCTCGCGGTCGACGTCGGCGATCGTGAGCCCGACCAGCTCGGCGACCCGCAGGCCACAGTCGAGCAGCACCCGCATGATGGCGCTGTCGCGGCATTGCTCGAAGGTGTTGCCCTTGCAGGTGTCGAGCAGTCTGCCGATGGCGTCCAGGTCGTGCACGGGGACCGGCTGCTCGGGGATGGCCGGTGACTGCATCCGCTCCAGCGGCGAGCGGGTGATCTCACCGTCGTCCACCAGTCACTTGAACAGCTGCTGCAGCGAGCGGTAGTGCTTGGCGACGGTGCTCGCCGCGGCGTGCTCACCGAGGTCGGCGAGGTAGTGCTCGATGTGCTCGGGGGCCACCCCGGCTGGATGCTCGGGCATGCCGTGAGCGGCGAGGAATCGGCACAGCGACCGGCCGATGATGAGATACACGTCGATGGTCGTGGTCGCGACGTTGCGGGCGCGCAAGTGCACCGGCCAGTCGTCGAGTAGGTCGGCGAGGCGGTCGGCCGGAGCGTCGGCGCGCGTGTTGACTTCGGTCACGACCGCAGAGGACTCCTCTGTGCGACCGGTGTGCGATGTCCGTCTCGTGCGTTTGTGCAGGTGGTGGGCCTACCTGGACTTGAACCAGGGACTTCTTCCTTATCAGGGAAGCGCTCTAACCGGACTGAGCTATAGGCCCGGGCCCACACGCACGGCGCCGCAAGGTTACCCCACCTCGAGCGGCCGGCCCAAACCGTCAGTCGTCCTCAGCGAGGGTGAGCTCGAGGCCGCCGAGCAGGCTCGCGGACAGGTTGTAGAGGAACGCACCCAGGGTGGCGAGGGCCGTCACCAGCACAACGTCGATCACTGCGATCAGCGTCGTGAAGCCGAGCACCCGCGACAGGGCGGTGTAGTTCTCGAGCTCGAAACCGGTGCCGGTCTCGGATGCCGTGAGGTCGCGGGTGAGATCGCCGACTGCCGAGAACACACCCGCGGCGTCGAGCACCGACCACAGGACGGCCACGGCGACGAACAGTGTGATGCCGAGCGCGACGGAGAGCAGGAACGCGATCTTCATCACCGACCATGGATCGACTCGCATCAACCGCAATCTCGCCTTGCGGACCCGGCTGCTGCGGCGGGTCACGGTGGTCGACCGTGTGGTCGGGGCCCTGGGTGCCGACGGCGAGTAGGCCACCTCGGGGTGGGCGTCGAGGCTGACCTCGGTGGCGAAGGGCTCGATTCGACCCGGCGCGGCCGGCTCGGCCGGGGGCACGACGACAGGTGCGACGACGGAAGGCGTGGGCGGCGACTCCGGGGTCACGGGTGTGGCAACGGAGCCAGCTGGATGCTCGGGAGCAACGGCTGGTTCGGTGGACCGGGCCGTCGGTGGCTCGACCGGCCGGCGCTCGGGCGCGCTCGTGACCGTTGCAGCGGCCGCGGCTGCGTCGTGCCGCGGGCGGGACGGAGCAGTGGCGGCCATGGCGGCGGCGGCGCCGGCCGGTGGGGCCGGAACAGGGCGATCGGGCGTCGGATCCGGACGGCTGGAGGTGACTCCCGACGTGGCCGTACCGGTCGCAGCCGCCGCGGGTGACTCGACTGGACGCCCGGCCGGGCCGTTGGCCACAGCCTCGCCCGGATCGGTCTGCGTGTTCAGCGCGTCCTGGACGCGGTGGGCCGCCTCACGGGTGGCCTGGGCGGCCCTCGACGCCTGCGCCCGCAGTGCCGCAGCGACCTCGTAGGCGCTCGACGCCTTGGTGGTCGGGCCGGCCGCGTGACTGCCGCGGCCGAGGCGGTCGGGCGATCCGTTGGGTGCCGAACCGTAGCCCGGCCTCTCCGGTGGCCCGTTGTTCGTCGGGCCTGCCACCGGGGAGTCGACCTTCGTGGGTGCGTCGTCGTCGTCGTGCACATCGCGGGCCGATGTGGGACGTCCGGTCCCACCGCTGGTCGTCACGAGCCATCACCTTCCGAGCCCGGGGTCGGGTCCGCCGTAGCGAATTCCGTCACCGCATCGTCCTCGGCGTTGCGCGCGATCGCAACGACGGCGTCCCCCGCGCCGAGAGCGACGTACTTGACCCCCATCGTGTCACGTCCCTTGGCCGGGACGTCACGCACCGGGCTCCGTGTCACCCCTCCGGATGCCCGGATCGCGAGGACCTCGTCGCCGACGGTGACCGCCAGAGCCCCCACGAGGGAGCCGCGATCGCCATTGATCTTCATGGCCTTGATACCCAACCCGCCGCGTCCCTGAACCCGGTAGTCCTCGACCGCGGTGCGCTTGGCGAAGCCGCCGTCGGTGACCGTGAAGACGTACGACTGGGTGCCGTCGCGGACCACGGACATGGACAGCAACTCGTCGCCGGGCCGGAACTTCATGCCGACCACGCCACCTGTGGCACGGCCCATCGGTCGCAGTTGTTCATCGGTTGCGGTGAACCGGATCGCCTGTGCCTTGCGCGAGACCAGCAGGACGTCGTCGGTGGGCGAGACCAGCTCGGCACCGATCAACTCGTCGTCCTCGCTGCGGAAGGTCACCGCGATGACGCCGCCGGTGCGGTTGGAGTCGTATTCGGTGAGGCGGGTCTTCTTGGCCAGCCCGTGCTTGGTTGCCAGCACGAGATGCGGCGACTGCTCGTAGTCGCGCAGCGCGAGCACATTGGCGATCTTCTCGTTCGGTTGGAACGCCAGCAGGTTCGCGACGTGCTGGCCCTTGGCGTCGCGGGCGAGCTCGGGCAGCTCGTATGCCTTGGCCCGGTACACCCGGCCCCGGTTGGTGAAGAACAGGATCCAGTGGTGGGTGGTGGTAACGAAGAACTGCTCGACGACGTCGTCCTCGCGCAGTTGGGCGCCACGGACACCCTTGCCGCCGCGCTTCTGCGACCGGTAGAGGTCGACCCGGGTGCGCTTGGCGTAACCACCGCGCGTGATGGTGACGACGACCGGCTCCTCGGGGATGAGGTCCTCGGCGGTGAGGTCACCCTCCGCGGCGACGATCCGCGTGCGACGATCGTCGCCGTACCGGGCGACGATCTCGGCCAGCTCCTCGCGGATGATGCGCCGCTGCCGGTCCGGTGAGCCGAGGATGTCGTTGTATTCGGCGATCTCACGCATCCGCTCCTCGTACTCGTCGAGGATCTTCTGGCGCTCGAGGGCGGCCAGGCGGCGAAGCTGCATCTCCAGGATCGCGTCTGCCTGCAAGGTGTCGACTTCGAGGAAGTCCATCAGTGCGGAGCGGGCGTCGTCGACCGTCGCGCTTGCCCGGATGAGCGCGATGACCTCGTCGAGTGCGTCGAGGGCCTTGAGGTAGCCGCGCAGGATATGGGCGCGCTCCTCGGCCTTGCGCAGCCGGTACTGCGTGCGGCGGACGATGACGTCGATCTGGTGGGTGACCCAATGGCGCACGAACGCGTCGAGGGGCAGGGTTCGCGGCACGCCGTCGACCAACGCGACCATGTTGCAGCCGAACGTGTCCTGCAGCTGGGTGTGCTTGTAGAGGTTGTTGCGGACGACGGTGGCGACGGCGTCGCGCTTGAGCACGACGACGATGCGCATGCCGGTTCGAGAGGAGGAGTCGTCTTTGAGGTCGGCGATGCCCGGCACCCGCCCGGTGTCGGCCAGTTCGGCGATCTTGCGGATGAGAGCATCGGGATTGACCTGGTAGGGCAGTTCGGAGATGACCAGGCAGGTGCGGCCTCTGGTGTCTTCCTCAACCTCGACGACCGCGCGCATGGTGACCGAGCCACGACCCGTGCGGTACGCCTGCTCGATCCCGGTGGTCCCGACGACCAGCCCACTGGTCGGGAAGTCGGGTCCCTTGATCCGCTCGAGCAGCACGTCGAGGAGTTCGTCGCTGTCGGCATCGGGGTGCTCGAGATACCACTGCACGCCTGATGCGACCTCGCGCAGGTTGTGCGGCGGGATGTTGGTCGCCATGCCGACGGCGATACCGCCGGAGCCGTTGACGAGCAGGTTGGGGAACCGGGCCGGCAGCACGTCGGGCTCGGCACCCCTGTTGTCGTAGTTGGGTGAGAAGTCGACGGTGTCCTCGTCGATGTCGCGGACCATCTCCATGGCCAGCGGCGCCATCTTGCACTCGGTGTACCGCGGCGCGGCCTGCTTGTCGTCGCCGCGGGAACCGAAGTTGCCCTGCCCCTGGACCAGCGGGTAGCGCATGGACCACCACTGGCCGAGCCGCACGAGCGTGTCGTAGATCGCGGTGTCGCTGTGCGGGTGGTAGTTGCCCATGACGTCGCCGACCACGCGGGAGCACTTGAAGAAGGGGCGGTCGGGACGGTAGCCGCCGTCGAACATCGCGTAGATGACTCGCCTATGCACTGGCTTGAGGCCGTCGCGCACATCTGGTAACGCTCGACCGACAATCACGCTCATCGCGTAGTCGAGATACGAGCGCTGCATCTCCACCTGGAGGTCGACGGGCTCGACCCGCCCGCCCGGCGGGACGGCGGTGGGTGTGCTGATGTCGTCGGTCACGGGTTACTCGTCGCTCCTATTCGTCTGGTCGCACTCGGTTCCCTCGCTCGTGCCTCGCTCGGGCACCTCGTCGCTCCTTAGATGTCGAGGAAGCGGACGTCGCGGGCGTTGCGCTGGATGAACTGGCGGCGGCTCTCCACGTCTTCGCCCATCAGGGTGGTGAAGACGTCATCGGCCTGGGCAGCGTCCTCGAGCGTGACCTGGAGCAGGATCCGCTGCTCGGGGTCCATCGTGGTGTCCCACAGCTCGTCGTCGTTCATCTCGCCGAGGCCCTTGTAGCGCTGGATCGGATCGTCCTTGGGCAGTCGCTTGCCCATGGCCAGCCCGGCCTCGCGCAGCGCGTCCCGCTCGCGGTCGGAGTAGGCGTACTCGGGCTGGACGTCGCGGCCGCTCCACTTGAGCTTGTACAGCGGCGGCTGGGCGAGGAAGACGTGGCCGTGCTCGATGACCGGGCGCATGAACCGGAACAGCAGCGTCAGCAGCAGCGTACGGATGTGCTGGCCGTCGACGTCGGCGTCGGCCATCAGCACGATCTTGTGGTAGCGCAGCCGGTTGATGTCGAACTCCTCCTGCACCCCGGTGCCGAGGGCACTGACGATCGCCTGGACCTCCTGGTTCTGCAGGATCCGGTCGATGCGCGCCTTCTCGACGTTGAGGATCTTGCCCCGGATCGGCAGGATCGCCTGGACTCGCGGGTCGCGGCCTTGCTTGGCCGGCCCGCCGGCGGAGTCGCCCTCGACGATGAACAGCTCGCACTCTTCCGGATCGGTCGACTGACAGTCGGCCAACTTGCCCGGCAGTCCGCCGCCTCCGAGCAGGCCCTTGCGACTGCGGGCGGCGTCGCGGGCCTTCCGTGCGGCGAGCCGGGCGATGGCGGCGCTCTGTGCCTTGCGGGCGATGAGCTTGCCCTCGGTGGGGTTCTGCTCGAACCACTTGCCGAGCTGCTCGTTGACGACCCGCTGCACGAAGGTCTTGGCCTCGGTGTTTCCGAGCTTGGTCTTGGTCTGCCCTTCGAACTGCGGTTCCTCGACCTTGATGCTGACGATCGCCGTGAGCCCTTCGCGGACGTCGTCGCCGGTGAGGTTGGCGTCCTTCTCCTTCAGCACGCCCCAGTCGCGGGCGAACTTGTTGACCAGCCAGGTCAGCGAGGCACGAAAGCCCTCCTCGTGGGTGCCGCCCTCGTGGGTGTTGATGGTGTTGGCGAAGGTGTGCACCGACTCGGTGAACGCGGCGTTCCACTGCATCGCGACCTCGAGGCTCATCGGCTGGGTGGTCTCGCCGTTGGATTCGGCATCGAACGCGACGATGCTGGGGTGGACGGCGTCCTTCCCGCGGTTGAGATGGGTGACGTAGTCGACCAGGCCGCCGTCGTACCGGTAGCGGACCTCACGCGGCGCTGACGTCTCGGTGGTCTCGACGTCCTCGTCGGCACCGGTGTCGATCTTCTCGGGCCGCTCGTCCCGCAGCACAATGACAAGGCCCTTGTTGAGGAACGCCATCTCCCGGAACCGGGTCGAGAGCGTCTCGAAGTCGTAGTCGGTGGTCTCGAAAATGTCGTTGCTGGCCCAGAACGTGACCGTCGTGCCCGTGCGGTCGCTCGCCTCGTGCCGCTGCAGCGGCAGGTCGGGCACGCCGAGCGAGTACGACTGCGTCCACCGGTAGCCGTCGCGAAGGATCTCGACGTCGAGGCGGGTCGACAGTGCGTTGACGACGGAGACGCCGACACCGTGCAGCCCACCGGACACCTTGTACCCGCTGCCGCCGAACTTGCCGCCGGCATGGAGCATGGTGAGCACGACCTCGACGGCGGGGCGTTTCTCGGCCGGGTGCTCGTCGACGGGGATGCCGCGCCCGTCGTCGACGACCCGGACGCCGCCGCCGGGCAGCAGCGTGATCTCGATGGAGTCGCAATAGCCCTGCAGTGCTTCGTCGACAGCATTGTCGACGACCTCGTACACCAGGTGGTGCAGGCCGCGCTCACCCGTGGAGCCGATGTACATGCTGGGGCGTTTGCGGACGGCTTCGAGGCCTTCGAGAACGGTGATGTCGCTGGCGTCGTACGACGTGCTGGGCGCTGCCGTGGTGTCCGACTGCGTCACGAGTTTGCGACCTCCTGCCAGGGAACAGGCCGCCCGATGACCCGCTACGGACGTCTAGGGCCCGTCGGCGGCCGGAGCGGCCTGGATGGTAGGTCAATTCTACCCCGACGAGGCCTGCAGACGTGCATTGAGCGGCCCGTTGACGCGGTTCTGCCTCGAGAACTCGTCGCAGCCGAGTCCCCCTACCCGAGTTGGTGCCTCGAGAGGTCCCTCAGCCCTCACTACGACGGGCGTCGTCGACAACCTATGGGGATGTTCACAGTGTCAGCCGTAGGTGTCGCGGGGACCGCGGCCAGGTACGCTGCGCGGGCCTTTCCGCCAGGTCGGCGCGTGCGGACCGAGCACCGTGACCCGCGCGACTGTGCGGTCGCCGATCTCCTCGTTCAGCCGGCGGACCAGGTTGGGCGCGAGGAGCTTGACCTGGGTTGCCCAGGCGGTCGAGTCGGCGCGGACGGTGAGCTCTCCGCCGCTGTACCCCTCCGGGCGGACGTGGGCCGCGACGTCCGGGCCGACGATCTGATCCCAACGGGCCACCGCGCCGTGGACCGCGAGGTCCTGACCCCAGCCGTGCTCACTGACCAGCCGGTCGACTGCCTTCTCCAGCGGCTGCGGGTCACGGTCGTCGCCGGTCGGCCCGCTCCACCCTGCCCCTGGTGCCCGCCTCCGGGCCGACCTCCGGCCTTTGCCCGAGGTGCTCCGGGTGGGGGTGCCGGCCAACCGCCCGCCAGCCCGCGCACGGTTCAGGAACGCCGCCGCCAGGTCGGTGCCCTCCGGATCCCACCCCTCCCCACCAGCCGAGGGCACGGAGGCGCCGGAAGATGCCGAGGCGGGGCCGGACGGATGGCGGGTACCAGGAGACGCCGAGGCGGGGCCGGACGCCGGGATGGCACCAGGAGAGGTCGAGGTGGGGTCGGACGGAGACCCCACCGACCCCGAAGAATCAGAGCGCCCGCTCATCGGATCCTCCGCAACTCGCCGTCCATGACGTCGACCCTCGCACCGGTGAGAACTTCCGGCACGTCTGCGGCGACGGCGGCTGTGACCAGCACCTGCTCGGCCTCGCCCACGAGTCGAGCCAACCGGTCGCGGCGGCCGCTGTCCAGCTCGGCGAACACGTCGTCGAGGACCAGCACCGGGTCGCCGCCGAGTGCACGCAGCAGCTCGAAGGAGGCCAGGCGCAGGGCCAGGGCGTAGGACCAGGCCTCGCCCTGGCTCGCGTAGCCCTTCGCCGGCATCGGGCCCAGGCCGAGCACGAGGTCGTCGCGGTGCGGTCCGACCAGCGAAACGCCACGCTCGATCTCCTCGCGACGGACCCGCCCGGTGGTCTCCAGCAGGGCGGCGGCCATGACCTCACGGTCGGGCGTGAGGTCGACATCGGTGCCGAGCGACGACTTGTAGTCGAGGCGCACGTCGCCCTTGGTGGGGCCCTCGGCGATAGCGTCGTAGGACTTGGCGACGAGCGGGCGCAGCCCCTCGACCAGTTCGAGCCGCGCCACCAACAGCTCGGCGCCGGTGCGGGCGAGGTGGGAGTCCCAGACGTCGGGCGTGCGAAGGTCGGATATGCCGCTGCCGCCGCGGCTGGCCCGGACGGCCGCCGCCGCCGTCTTGAGCAGGGCGTTGCGCTGTTTGAGCACCCGGTCGTAGTCGACCCGGACGCCGGCGAAGCGTGGGGCCCTGGCGACCAGCAGGTCGTCGAGGAACCGGCGACGGTCGGAGGGGTCGCCCTTGACCAGCGCGAGGTCCTCGGGCGCGAACAGCACGGTGCGCAACAGGCCGAGCACGTCGCGTGGCCGCGGCACGGGAGACCGGTTGACCCGCGCCCGGTTGACCCGGCCCGGTGTGATCTCGACCTCGACCAGGGTGGAGCGGCCCTCGGCGATCACGCTGCCCCGGACCACGGCGCGCTCGGTGCCGAGCCGAACGAGTGGGGCGTCATGAGCGACGCGGTGACTGCTCAGAGTCGCGAGGTAGGCGATCGCCTCGGCCAGATTGGTCTTGCCTTGGCCGTTCGGGCCCACCAGTGCGGTGACGCCGGCCTCGAGCGACAGCTCGGCGGACGCGTAGGAGCGGAAGTCGGAGAGAGACAGGTGGGAGAGATACATCGCGCCCGGACCGGGTTCAGCTCCGGGTGTCGCCGGTACCGGAGCTTGGCCCGGCCCTGGCGGCTTCAGCCGCCTGCACCGCATGACCACCGAACTGGTTGCGCAGCGCGGCGACGGCCTTCATCGCCGGCGAGTCGTCCTGGCGGGACGCGAATCGCGAGAACAGGGCCGCGGAGATGACCGGCGCAGGCACGGCGTGCTCGATCGCCGCCTCCACGGTCCACCGTCCTTCGCCGGAGTCCTCGACGTAACCCTGGATCGCGCCCAACTCGGGGTCTTCCTTGAGGGCTTTCACCAGCAGGTCGAGTAACCACGACCGGACGACGGTGCCCCGTGACCAGGCCTTGAGAACGCCGGGAACGTTCGTGACGACGTCGGTGGTGGCGAGCAGCTCGTACCCCTCGGCATAGGCCTGCATGAGGCCGTACTCGATGCCGTTGTGCACCATCTTGGCGAAATGTCCGGCTCCAACCGAGCCAGCGTGCACGAACCCTTCGTCGCGCGGCCCCTCCGGACGGAGGGCGTCGAAGACCGGCATCAACCTCGTGATGTCGGCCCCCGTGCCACCGGCCATCAGGCCGTAGCCGTTCTCGAGGCCCCACACCCCGCCGGACACACCACAGTCGACGTAGCCGATGTCGTGCTCGCCGAGATGTGCCGCGTTGACCTGGTCGTCGGTCCAGCGGGAGTTGCCGCCGTCGACCACGACGTCTCCCGCGGTCAGGAGTGCGGAGAGCTCATCGACGGTCGAGCGGGTCGCGTCGCCGGCCGGGATCATCAGCCAGACTGCTCGCGGAGCCGCGAGTTGCCCGACCATCGCCGCGAGGGAGTCGGCATCGCGGTCCGCGGGGCTTCGGGCGTATCCGACCACGGTGTGTCCGGCGCGTCGCAGCCGCTCACGCATGTTGCCGCCCATGCGGCCGAGGCCGACCAGACCGAGTTCCATGGATTCCCTTCTGTCGAGCCGCCGGGAGTTCAGCTGGACAGCCGGATCGGCATCGCGAGATAGCGGTAGCCCGGGATCGGATCGGCGTCGGCGCTCTCGGCCCCCTGGATTACGGCCGGCTTGAGTGATTCGGTGAACGAGAGATGTGCGAACGGGGCGTCGACGGCCTGCAAACCGTCGAGGAGGTAGCCCGGGTTGAAGCCGGTGGCGATGGCTGGGCCGGCGATCGAGCCCGGCAGGGCCTCGGAGGCCTGGGCATCCTCGCCGCTGCCGGCCTCGAGCACGACCTGACCGTCCTCGAACGTGAGCCGGATGGGGGTATTGCGCTCGGCGACCAACGCGACCCGTTTGACCGACTCGACCAGAGCGGTCATCTCGACCCACGCGACAGTGGCGGTCTCGGCCGGGAACAGGCGACGGTAGTTGGGCACCCATTCGCCATCGATGAGCCGGCTTGTCGTGCGCCGGCCACCGGCGGCGAGCCCGATCAGGCTGTCATTCGTCGACCCGGCCAGCGCGATGGTGACCTCGCCCTCGGTGCCCAACGTCTTGGCGGTGTCGACCAGCGTGCGGGCCGGTACGAGGGCGATCGCCGAGACCTCGGGGCGTTGCGGATGCCAGGTGAGCTCGCGAACGGCCAGCCGGTACCGGTCGGTCGCCGCCAGGGTGACCGTCTCGCCCTCGATCTCGACCCGGATGCCGGTCAGCGTCGGCAGCATGTCGTCGCGTCCGGCAGCGACAGCGACCTGGCTGACCGCCTCGGCGAGCAGTGCGCCGTCGACCGTACCGGACGATGCGGGCAGCTCCGGCAGTTCGGGGTACTCGTCGACGGGGAGCGTCTGCAACGTAAAACGTGCGCTACCACACGTGATGACGACCTTGGTGCCGTCGGAGGTGATGTCGACCGGGCGGTCGGGCAGGGACCGGCCGATGTCGGCTAGCAGCCGTCCGGAGACCAGCACCGTGCCGGGGTCGGCCACTTCGGCCCCGACGGTAACGCGTCCGGACACCTCGTAGTCGAACGACGAGCACGTCACGGCGCCATCGGCGGCATCGATCCGCAAGCCGGCGAGCACCGGGACGGTTGGACGGTTGGGAAGCGTACGCGCGGTCCACGCGACCGCATCGGCGAGTACGTCGCGTTCGACACGGAACTTCACCGCTTCACCGTCCTCCACTCGGGCAATGCCCGCCTCGCCGCCGACGTAACCAACCCCCACCCACGCAGGTCGGGGCCATCCTTCCACGAGGTAACGACAACGCAGACCGACGGCGGCGTCCACATTCTCAGGGCAGGTCGAATGTGCGTTCTTCGAGAAGACATGTCTCTTCCCGTCGTCGTCATAGCGCCCGTGGACGGTGTGGACAAGGGGTATCCGTCCCAGGTCGATGGCCGTGCAGCCGTCCCGAAACCTGTGGAGCGGTGACCGCCGATATCCGGACGCCCAGTCCGTTTCCACTGGTTCCGTGTTTCTGTCCCGAGCGAGTCCCCTGCCAAAGGGCTGGTTTCCACAGAGTTTTCCACAGGCTGTGCGAAGTGGATCACGACTGCCGCGCCTGCTGCTTGATGCGGTTCGTCAACTCGGTCACCTGGTTGAAAACGCTGCGCCGCTCGGACATCAGGTGCCGGATCTTGCGCTCGGCATGCATGACGGTCGTGTGGTCGCGGCCGCCGAACTGCTGTCCGATCTTCGGCAACGACAACTCGGTGAGCTCGCGGCACAGATACATGGCGATCTGCCGGGCGGTCACCAGCACCCTGCTGCGGCTGGCGCCCTGCAGGTCGTCGATGCTGAGGCCGAAGTACGCGGCCGTCTGCGCCATGATCGTCGCACCCGTGATCTCGGGTCCGCCGTCGGTGGGAACGAGATCACGCAGGACGACCTCCGCGAGTGCGAGGTCGACGGGCTGACGGTTCAGGCTGGCGAACGCGGTGACCCGGATCAGGGCACCCTCGAGCTCGCGGATGTTGGTGGCGATGCGGCTGGCGATGTACTCGAGCACGTCGGGCGGGACATTGAGGTGATCCTGGTCGGCCTTCTTGGACAGGATCGCGATCCGCGTCTCGAGGTCAGGCGGTTGGACGTCGCAGATCAGGCCCCACTCGAACCGGTTCCGCAGCCGGTCCTCGAGCGCGGACAGCTGCTTGGGTGGCCGGTCGGAGGTGATGACGATCTGCTTGGTGGCGTTGTGCAGGGTGTTGAACGTGTGGAAGAACTCCTCCTGCGTCTGGATCTTGCCCTCGAGGAACTGGATGTCGTCGATGAGCAGGACGTCCATGTCGCGGTAGCGCCGCTGGAATGCCGAGGCCTTGTCGTCGCGGATGGAGTTGATGAAGTCGTTGGTGAACTCCTCCGAGCTCACATAGCGCACGCGCGTGCCGGGATAGATGGTGCGGACGTAGTGGCCGATCGCGTGCAGCAGGTGGGTCTTGCCCAGGCCGGAGTCGCCGTAGATGAGCAGTGGGTTGTACGCCTTGCCGGGCGCCTCGGCCACCGCGACCGCGGCTGCGTGGGCGAACCTGTTGCTGGATCCGATGACGAAGGTTTCAAACGCGTAGCGGGGGTTCAGCCGTGGTTGCTCGGCCTCGGACCGACGAGGCGGCTCGGGGACGGCGTGCTGCGGGAAGTAGCCGGGCTCACCGATTCCGGGCGCGGACGGCGCGTTGTCCGACGCCTCGGCCGTCTGGGTGTCCACCGCCGCGACCACCGGAACCAGGTCGTCGGCCGTCGGTGCCACACTCACGGCGAGACCAACCGGCCGGCCGAGGACCTGGCCGAGCGCCTCGACGAGCATCGGTCGCAGCCGCTGCTCGAGTTGGATGCGGGCGAAGTCGCTGGGGACGGCGACGACGGCAGTGTCTTCGACCAATGTCAGGGGTCGTGCCTGCATGAGGAACGCACGCTGCTGGGGACCGATCTCGGTACCGTCCAGTGCGGCCAGGGCGGCCCCCCATGCAGCTCCGAAGTCGCCGCCCGGCTCGTCAGTCACACTGTCTCCCGTTTGTGCTTCCACCGATGCCGGCGGTGACCCACCAGTGCCGGTCGTTGACTGCTGCGCACCACGTCCACACCGTCGTCCACAGTGTGTGGAGCGTCTGGCCGACCCCCGTCTGCCATGACGGCACTCCGCTGACCTGCGGAAATACCCTGTTCACGGCGGCTTTGCGCTCGTCGTCGTAACCTGGTCGAACCCGCGACGCTAACAACTTCCGAGGACTGCATCAACCAATGTCCACAGGTTTCTTCGGTGACCCGGCGTGTCGCCGACTGGCGGTCGGCGGCTGGGTGCGACAGTAGCGGGTTTGACGGCGGTCGGCCGGGTTCGAGGGCGGTCTGTGCGACCCCGGTTTGACCCTGCCCCACGTGTCCACGTACCGTGGATCGGTCGACGAGGGCTCCAGTGGTGCGCGCGTGTGCGCACATGTCCGGGCAGTCGTCGGCTCCCCA
>DATHII010000309.1:0-4543 GCA_035316885.1 Jiangellaceae bacterium
CACCCTTGCGCAACACGGCCACCCGATGCCCCAGCGTCATCGCCTCGATCTGGTCGTGCGTCACGTAGACGGTGGTGATGCCCAGCCGCTTCTGCAGGCGCGCGATCTCGGTGCGCATCTGGCCGCGTAGCTTCGCGTCGAGGTTGGACAGCGGCTCGTCGAAGAGGAACGCCCGCGCCTCCCGCACGATCGCCCGGCCCATCGCGACGCGCTGCCGCTGGCCGCCGGAGAGGTTGGCCGGCTTGCGGTCGAGATGTTCGGTGAGCTCGAGCAGCTCGCCGGCTTGCCGAACCCGTTCATCGACCTCGGCGTCCGGTGTCTTCGCCAGCCGCAGCGGGAAGGCGATGTTCTCGAAGACCGTCAGGTGGGGGTAGAGCGCGTAGTTCTGGAAGACCATCGACAGGTTGCGGTCGCGGGGGGCCTTCTCGTTGACCCGCTGCCCGCCGATCTCGATGTCGCCGCTGGTGATGTCCTCGAGCCCGACGATCATTCGCAACACCGTGGACTTTCCGCAGCCGGACGGACCCACCAGGATCATGAACTCGCCGTCACCGATGTCGAGGCTGACGTCTTTCACCGCACGGTAGCCGTCGCCGTACTCCTTGTTGATGTGCTTCAGCGTGATGGCAGCCATGGCTTCTCCTGAGTGATAGTCAGCCCTTGACGGCGCCGTTGGTGAGTCCCGCGACGATGCGCCGCTGGAAGATCAGGACGAGGACGACAACCGGGATCGTGACGATGATCGCGGCCGCCGAGATGGCACCGGTCGGCTCGATGAACTGCGATTCGCCGGTGAAGAACGACAGCGCCGCCGGTACCGGGCGGGCTGCCGACGTCGAGGTCAACGAGATCCCGTAGACGAAGTCATTCCAGGCGATGAAGAAGCTGATGATCGCGGTCGTGAAGACGCCGGGCGCCGCCAGCGGGACGATGACCCGCCGGAACGCCTGCCACGACGTGGCGCCGTCGACCTGGGCCGCCTGCTCCATCTCCCACGGAATCTCGCGGAAGAAGGCCGACATCGTCCAGATCGACAGCGGCAGCGTAAGCGACAGGTACGGGATGATCAGCCCCGGCCAGGTGTCGTAGAGGCCGATGTTGCGCCACAGGTTGAACAGCGGGGTCACGATCGAGACCACCGGGAAGATCGCGACCGCGAGCGCCGAGGTGAGGATCAGCCGCTTGCCCGGGAAGTCGAGCCGGGCGATCGCGTAGGCGGCGAACATCGCCAGCACGACGGCGATCAAGGTCGCGATCAAGGAGATGCCGATCGAGTTGCGCAGCGCCGGCAGGAACAGGTCGGCAGCGGAGCCGCCGGGCAGGATCTGCTCGTAGTTCTCCGTCGACGGCTCGGTGGGCAGGAACTGCCGGTTGGTGAGGTCAGCCGGAGCCTTGAACGACAACGACGTGAGCCACGCCACCGGGAAGAGACAGTAGATGATGATCAGCGCGCCGCCGACGATCCAGAGTACTCGCTGACGGGTCGAGAACTCGCGCATCACCGCTCCCCTCTCGCCGCCGCCAGGTCGATCCTGAACAGCCTGATCAGGCTGAAGCTGATCAGGAGCACTGCGAGGAACAACAGCACCGAAACCGCGGAGCCGAGGCCGATCTCGAGGCGTTGGATCGTCTGCCGGTAGGCCAGCAGCGACACGGTTTCGGTGTTCTGCGCCCCCGCTGTCATGACGAAGACGTTGTCGAAGATGCGGAACGCGTCCAGCGTCCGGAACAGGAGGGCCACCATGATCGCGGCCTTCATGTTCGGCAGCGTGACCTTGTACAGCCGTTGCCACCAGGTGGCGCCGTCGACCATCGCCGCCTCCTGCATCTCCTCCGGCACCTGGGCGAGCCCGGCGAGCAAGAGCAGCGAGATGAACGGCGTCGTCTTCCAGATCTCGGACATGATGATCACGAAGATCGACGACCCGAATCCGCCGAACCAGTCGGTCGCCTCGCTGATGCCGGGCACCCAGTCGAACCACGGGTTGACGAAGCCGCTGTCCACGGCGAAGGCGAACTGCCAGGCGAAGGCCGACACCACCGTGATGATCGAATAGGGGATGAGGATGGCCGTGCGCAGGATCGGGCGCAGCCTCGTCAAGGCCCGGTGCATGACCAGTGCGAGCCCGAAACCGAGCACCAGCTCGACCACCACGGTGATCACGGTGATGAGCAGGGTCACACCGACGACCCGCCACCAGAGCGGATCGGAGAGGATGACCGCGTAGTTGCGGAACCAGACGAACTCGCGGTCGTCGGGAGTCGTGAGCCGGTAGTTCCACAGGGAGTCCCAGGTCGCCTGCAGGATCGGGTAGGCGGTGACCAGCAGCATCACGGCGAACGCGGGCCCCGCCAGCATCCAGCCCAGCCGGGCATCCGCCCGCTGCTTGTCCGTGCGACGGGGCCGACGAGTACGGCCGGGAGTGGCCGGCGCCGTCGGCGCCTCGCGGGTCTCGACGCTCACAGCAGCACCTCCTTGTTGAGCACGCCGATGATCAACTCGGCCGCCTCCTGGGGTGTGCTGTCGGGCTGCACGGACGACGGCGGGTGGTACGTGCGCTGCAGGCTCTCGGAGACCTCGTTGTAGTACGGGGTCTGCGGCCGCGACTTCGCCAGCTGCAGCGACTCGAGGATGAACTCGGCCATCGGGAACGCCTCCACGACCTCCGGATCGCTGTACGACTCCTCGGAGGCCGACGGGTTGCCGGAGAACAGCATGTACTCGGTCCGGCTCTCCGCGGAGGTGATGCAGGCAGCCGCTTCGAGGGCCTCGTCTGGGTGCTCGGTGAAGGCACCGATGCCGAGAATGATGCCGCCGAACGGCGGCGCAGAGTCCTCGCCGTCGACAGTGCGCGGATAGATGGTCCAGCCGATGTCGTCGATTACTGAGGGGTCGAGCGCGCCAGACTCCGCCTCGCCGTTCGCGGCCTGCCAGACGTACGGCCAGTTGATCATGAAACCGCCCATGTCGCTCTGGAACAGCGCCCGGGCCTCCTCCTCGCCCGCGGTGGAGACCGCGGGACCGGCCACGCCGGCATCGACCAGGCTCGCGATGACCGCTGCGCCCTCCTCGGCACCTGGCTCGTTCAGACCGAGCTCGAGATCCTCCACGTTGGCCTCGGGGTTGAGCAGCACCGACGTCCCAGCGCCCTCGATCAGCGCGTTGATCCACACCGTGTAGCCCTCATACCGGTTGGCCTGTACGGCGACCGTCGTGCCGGTCTCCTCCGCGGCGGCGATGACCTGCTCCCAAGTCACCGGCTCGTCCTCCGGATCCAGGCCGGCCTGCTCGGCGACGGAGTTCCGGTACCACAGCAGCTGCGTGTTGGCCCAGAAGGGGATGCCGACGAGTTCGTCCTTCCAGGTGGCGCCGGCTACGGCCGACTCGACCACGCCGTCGGTGAACTCCTCGGCCCGGTCGGCGGGGATGTCGAGGAGGAACCCGGCCTCCGCGAACTCCGGGACGAAGGGAGGGTCGACGCTCATCAGGTCGATAGACGAGTCGTTGGCGGCGAGGCGGCGGATCAGCTGCTCGCGTTGGGCCGACGCGCTGTTGGGCAGGATCGAGGTCTCGATCCGGTAGGCGCCGCCGGCCTCCTCGGTGCACTTGGCGGCGAGCTCCGCCTGGCCCCCGTTGTCCGGATTGATGTACCAGTTGAGCGTCTGGGGTCCGCTGTCTCCCCCGCACGCCGTGAGGGCGGTCATCGCCCCAACCGCCAGAACAACGGTCAGTGTCCTAGGCCTCACGTCGCCTCCCGACTGCCGGTGACGACGATGCGTGCCTCACCGCCACTGGACGTGATGCGGATCGCGATCTCAACACGGACACTACCCACTGGGTCAAGAGTGCATCACCACATCCGGCCCGTCCTTGCTCCATCGAGAGCGCCTCTGCGTTACTGATCACGTGCTCGGACTGGGGTTGCGCGCGCTGTGGTGGCGGCGCGGTGCGTCACTGGCCGTGCTCGTCGCGGCGACGTTGGCGGTGCTGGCCGCCGGTATCGCGCCGCTGTGGTCGCAGGCAGCCGAGGAGTCACTCGTTCGCACCCGGCTGGCCGGTGAGCCGGTCAGCGAGACCGGCTACACGACGACAAGGACGGCCAACTCCGGGGTTTCCGCGCAGCCGGTACCGCCGGTGACCGCTGAGCGCGAGGTCCGCGAGGAAGCCGCTGCTCTGCCCCCCGAGATCGACGGGTACTTCGACGACCCGCGGGTCATGCTGACCACGACCGACGTCATCGTGGCGCGGGGCGACGTGCTGACGCGCGGCCGACTCGTGTGGCGAGACAACCAGTGCGGGAACCTCGTGATCGACGGCAGGTGTCCCGCGGAGCGCGACGAGATTCTGCTCACCCGCCGGAGTGCCGTGGCGCTGGGCGTCAACGTCGGCGACGAGTTGAGCGTGCCGATCTTCGTCGCGGAACCCGTGCAGGCCGGCACCGGCGACCCGTTCCCGACCCAGGTGACGGTCGCCGGCCTCTACCGACCGCCTGACGCCGCCGAGTCCTACTGGTTCGATCAGGAGCTCTTCGACTTCCAGCCC
>DATHII010000310.1:0-2316 GCA_035316885.1 Jiangellaceae bacterium
CGGGGTCGTCGTCGAGGCCGCGGCCCATGGTCGACAACGCGAGCGGCACCTGGCGGAGCGCATCCATCAGCCCGTCCACTGGGACGGTGACGAGCCGGTGGTGTGAAAGCGCGTCGAGCTGGGACCGGATCAACTCGTCGAGGTCGTCGTGGAGTTCGGGGACGACGACGTCGGCCGACACCAGCGCGACCCGTCCGTACGCGGTGAGGCTGTGGTGGGAGATCCCGCGGTGCCGCTCTCGTGGATCGGCTCCGCTGATCCGCAGTGACGCGACACACCGACCGCCGAGGATCACCGTGGCGTTGACGGCCTCGCCGCAGGCGACGCCGGAGAAACCCCACCGGGTGCCGCTGCCGAGGTTGCCTGGTCCCTGTGCGACGACGGCGATGTCCGCACCGAGGACGTGGCGGGCGGCGAGCAGGCCCGTGTGCAGCGTCACGGCCTCCGCGTCGCCTCCGTAGGCCTGACCGACGGTCACCACGCCGGCCAACCAGTCGGCCTCGCGGAGGCCGGCTACCGTCCGGCTGTACCAGGCCGGCAACGCCCCGCCGTCGGTCATCACGTAGGCGGCGCTGACGGCGGGGACTGTGTGCCGCAGACCCGCGACCACTGCCGGCAGGGCGGAGTGCAGGTCGGCGATGACAACCGGCATCCCTTCGAGGTCGTCGGCGTCGCGGAGCAGGTCGTGCGCGGGTGAGTCCTGCTCGTCGACGCCGAGCACCATCGTCTGGAGCGGCGTGTAGCGCGACTTCACCAGGTGCCCTGGGCCGGGCGGCGGGTCGGCCGGCAGTCGGTCCGGCACGGCCACCACCATCGCGTAGCCTCCGGTACCGAGGCCCATCGACAATGCGGTCGTGTTGAGCAGGACACGGTCCCCGACCCGCGGGCGTCCGACCACCTGGTCGTAGGCCAGTGCCCGGACGTCGCCGTCGCCGTCGACCTGCACCGACAGCTCGACGGCACCCTGCCAGGAGCGGCCCAACGACCGGACCACGCCCGACCGCCAGCGGATCATTGGACGAGGCTAGCCACCGGGTAGCCTCGCGATGTCAGAAGGGGGCGCCGTGCCGACCCAGGCCAAGAGCGAGCGGCTGATGAACCTGGTCATCTGCCTGCTCGTCTCGCGCACGTTCGTCCCGAAGACGCGGATCCGCCAGGTCGTCGGGGGGTACGGGGATCAGAGCGACGAGGCGTTCGAACGCATGTTCGAACGCGACAAGGAAGACCTCCGTGAGCTCGGCATCCCGATCGAGACCGGCTCCAACGACCCGTCCGGCGACGAGGAGCCCGGATACAGCATCCGGCGTCAGGACTTCGAGCTGCCGGAGATCCGCCTCGAGCCCGACGAGGCAGCGGTCTTGGGGCTGGCCGCCCGCGTATGGCAGCACGCAAGCCTCGCCGAGGCCACCAGCCGCGCCGTCCTGAAACTTCGTGCCGCCGGGGTCGACACCGACACCGGAGCACTGGCCGCGGTCGAGCCGCGCGTCGCCGTCGAGGAGCCGGCCTTCTGGCCGCTGTGGGAGGCCATGCGCGACCGCAGGCCGGTCACCTTCCACCACCGGAAGGCGGCCGGCGACCCCCCCGCGCTGCGGCACCTGCAGCCGTGGAGCGTCCAGTCGTGGCACGGGCGCTGGTACGTCGTGGGGTACGACGTCGACCGCGAGGCACCGCGGCTGTTCCGCCTGTCGCGCGTCGTCGGCGGGGTCGAGCCCGCGGGCGAACCGGGCTCGTACGCCGTACCACCACCTGCTGAGATCCGCGCGGCTGCCGGCGCGCTGGCTCCGCCCCGGCAGCGGAACCTGGCCAGGGTGCGCGTCCGCCGGGGCAGCGGGTACGGCCTGCGGCGGCGTGCGGTCGCAACACAGCAGGGGGCGGGGTGGGACCTGCTGACGGTCCCGTACGCCGACGACAGCGTTTTGGCCGACGAGGTGGCCGGGTACGGCGCCGACGTGGTCCTGCTCGAGCCCGACGACGTCCGAGAACGCGTCATGATGCGCCTGCGGGCGGTGGTGGGGGAGCCCGTGTGACCAGACGACCGAGTGGAGCGCAGGAGCAGGTGTCGCGGCTGCTGTCGCTGCTGCCGTACCTGCTCTCACACCCGAACGCCCGGGTGGCGGATGTCGCCCGCCTGTTCGGCGTCGCCGAGCAGCAGATCCTGCGCGACCTCAACGTCCTGTGGTTCTCCGGGCTGCCCGGCCTGGCCATGGGCGACTACATCGAGGTCGACATGGAGGCTGCCGAGGGCGAGGGCGTGATCAACGTCTCCAACGCCGACTACCTGGCCCGGCCGCTCCGCCTCGGCACCGACGAGGCGCT
>DATHII010000311.1:0-3918 GCA_035316885.1 Jiangellaceae bacterium
GTCGGCCCGGCTCAGGTGGCGGTCGAGGGTGCTGTCGTCGTGTTCCCAGACATGGACCTCGCCGGTCGGCAGGTGGTGCAGCTCGACGCGTCGGCAGGTCGCCCGCAGTGTTCGTGCCGTCGCCGCACCGTAAACGGCGAGCGCCAGCGACGACCGGGCGTCGTCGACCGAGAGCAGGTGCCGGCCGGTCTTGTAGTCGACTACCACCAGTTCGTCGCCGCGCTCGTCGATCCGGTCGACCCGCCCGGACAGCGCCATGCCGCCGAAGATCGTCGCCACGGTGCGCTCGATGCCGCGTGGCTCGACGTCCGGGTCGAGGCGGGCCACGTACCGCTCCACCATCGCCCGTGACCGGCCCGCCCACTCTGCGGACTGGGCATCGTCGCAGAACCCCTCCGAACGCCAGGTGCGCTCGACCAGCGCACCGGCTGCTCCGACGGTCCGCCGCGCCGGAGGCAGCCGCCACCAGTCGGCCAATGCCAGGTGGACGACGGCACCGAGGGTGTTGTGTGCCCTGGGCGGCCCCTTGGGGGGCGGCGGCCGGTCGAGATAGGCGAAGCGGTATCGCCGTGGGCAGTCCACCCACGTGGTCAGCCTGGTCGGGGTCGCCCGGTAGAGGCGGCGCGGCATTCCCGCCAGCGGCGGCTGCTCGTTCACACCACACCGAGCCGGGGAGGCTCGCGACCGGCGGTGGTGGCGGCTCGACGGGCGAGGTCGAGCAGCCGCTCGTACTCGCCCCTTGCGGTGGTGTTGACACCGAGGGCGTGGCCGGTCTTGCCGGTGCCGTGGTAGTCGCTCGACCCGGTGACGACCAGGTCGAGTGCCGCCGCGATCTCGCGTAGGGCTCCGCGTGCGTGCCGGTCGTGATCCTCGTGGTCGACCTCGATGCCGGCCAGCCCGCGCCCTGCCAGCAGGCGGATCGTGTCGGCATCGAGCACGCGCCGCGATCCGCGTCCCCACGGATGCGCCAGTACCGCCACGCCGCCCGCATCCCCGATCAGCCGGACGGCGTCGACGGTGAGTGGGGCGTACTTGGGGACATAGGCCGGCCCGCCTTCGGCCAGCCACGTGGCGAACGCCTCGGACCGGTCGGCCACGTAGCCCTTGGCGACCATCGCGTCCGCCACGTGCGGGCGGCCGAGCGACGAGGCCTGGCCCGCAACGGCCAGTACGTCGTCCACGTCGATCGGCAGGCCGGCCTTCGTCAGCAGGACGGCCATCTCCGTCAGGCGGGCCATGCGGTTGCCCCGGACCCTGGCCAGCTCGTCGGCCAGCGGGGGGTACCCGGGATCGGGCAGGTAGGCGAGAACGTGGACGCCGGCGCCGCTCAGCCGGGTCGATATCTCGACGCCCGGCACGACCACGACACCTGCCTCTGCCGCCGCACGCGTCGCGGCCGGCCAGCCGTCGAACGCGTCGTGGTCGGTCAGCGCCACGACGTCGAGGCCGGCGGCACGTGCGTGGTGGACGAGCTCGGCCGGGCCGTCGGTGCCGTCGGAGACGCTGCTGTGGGCATGAAGGTCGATGCGCATCACCGGGGTGTCTCGAGGGTCAGCCACGGCGGAGGCGTGCCGTAGGGAAGCAGGTCGGCCTCGTGCCCGAGGTCGCGCAGGTCGGCGACCGGAAGGTCCTCGAGCAGCAGAATGCCCGCGCTCTGCGGGCGGAGCACCGCCCACAGCCAACGCCCTCGCCACTGCCCGACGTAGACGGCGCGGTCGTAGGGAGAGTCGACCCACCACAGCGGGACCGGCCGGCCTTCGACCTCGAGCTTGGCGTGCGGCTCCTGTTGCACCGCTGTGCCGGGGTCGGCACCCTCGACGCCGGCGAAGCGGGCACCGAGACCGACGCCGGGTTCCTCGGCGACGAACATCAGGTCGGCCGGACCACCCATCGGGTTGGGTCCGCTGGTGACGACACCGGTGGCTCGGACTCCGGCCGCCTCGTCACCCGCGTGCAGGATGGCCCCCACAACCCAGCCTCTGGGCATCGGCCAGGACAGCCACAGCGGAATGCCTGAGCGCTCGCCGAGCTGGCGGGCCAGTCGGGCGCTCGGCACGGTGACCGGCTGCAGCGGGTACACGTCGCCGTGCGTCCGGCAGCTCCACCGGCTCGACCAGATGCCCGGCGGCCGGACTTCGCCACCGCACCGCGGACAGGTCGGATCGCCCTTCACGCGGACGACGGTCCCGTGATCGTCACCGGCCCGTCAACCTCTAGCCGCTGTCCTGTGGACGCACCCAGATCGAGCCACTTGGTGATCATCGGCATTTCGGTGCCACAGAGGAACCGAAATGCCGATGATCACGGGGGTGTTGGCGGAAGTCGAACGACCGCGCGCACACCGGGACCGTTGTCCTCGAGCCGCACGTCGCCACCGTGGGCCCGGACGAGCTCGCGCACGATCGGCAGGCCGAGGCCGGTACCGCCGGCGTCGCGGCTGCGAGCCTCGTCCAGCCGCGTGAACCGCTCGAAGACGCTGTCCCGCGCCGCCGCAGTGATGCCCGGACCGTCGTCCGCGACCGTCAGCGTGACACCGTCGCCTGGTCCGCCCCGGACGTCGACGGTCACCTCCGCGCGCGCGTGCCGCGCAGCGTTGTCGACGAGGTTCGCAACGATCCGGGTCAAGGCGTCGACGTCACCGGACACGACGACGTGGTCGTCGCCGACCCGCCGGATGGATGCGTCGGACACCGTGCGGGCGAGGGTGCCGTCGACGACCTCGACGAGATCGACCTGCTCGCGCGTCCGCAGTGTGGATCCGTCCTCGACCCGCGCGAGCACCAGCAGGTCGTCGACCAGGCGCGAAAGCCGGTGGACGTCGGTCAGCGCATCCGTGGCGGTCTGTTCCCAGTCCGCGTCGTCCGGATGAGCACGTGCGACCTCGAGCTGGGTGCGGATCGCGGTCAGCGGACTTCGCAGCTCGTGCGCGGCATCGGCGACGAACGAGCGCTGACGCATTCCCGAGCGCTCCAGCCGGTCGAGCATGCCGTTGAGGGTGATCGACAGCCGCCGCACCTCGTCGTGGGCCTCGGGCACCGGCAACCGGCCGGCGGCCTGGGCCGAGGTGATCTCCTCGGCGCCACGGCGCAGTGCGGCAACCGGGCGTAGTGCGGAGCCGACCAGCAGCCAGCACACGACGGCGAACCCCGCCACCAGCACCGGGGCGCCGACCAGCATGGCCGTGCGGACGACCTGGAGACTGCCCTCGACCTCGGTCAGCGACATCGCCACCAACACGGTCTGCGGGTCGTCGGCGCCGGCCGGCTCACCGACCACGCGCAGCTGACCCGACAGGCCGAGCCGCGCACCGTCAACGGTTCGCACGGCTCCATCACGGACGGCTGCGACGTCGTCGGGCAGCAGGATCGGGACCAGCCGGTCGCCGCCCGGCGACGCGGCACGCACCCGGTCCTCGGAGTCCACCACCTGCACCAGCGGCGTTCCCGCGGCAACCGGGATCGGGTCCGGCAGTTGCCTGCTGTCGACGAGAGCCGCGACGTCGCGGGCACGTTGGCGGGCCGACTCGTCCAGTGCCGCCACGAGCGACCTCTGCAGCGCCACGAGCAGCAGGACCGTCCCGGCCAGCAGCGCCAGGGCGACGAGCGCAGTGGCGACGACGGTCAGGCGGGCCCGCAGGCTCAGCGCCGGCCAGCGAGGCCCGCTGCTCCGGACGGCGACGGGCACCTGGTGCCCGGCTTCGGCCGTCACTGGTCAGCCGCCGTTCCCGGCGAGCCGATATCCGGCGCCCCGCACCGTCTGGAGCGCCCGGCGGCCGAACGGCGCGTCGATCTTCCGGCGCAGGTATCCCACGTAGACCTCGACGACGTTGGGGTCGCCGTCGTAGTGCGCGTCCCACACGTGCGTCAGGATCTCCGACTTCGACAGCACCTCGTCCGGGCGGCGCATGAACAGCTCGAG
>DATHII010000312.1:0-22448 GCA_035316885.1 Jiangellaceae bacterium
GCTACAGCGACGTGGCGTTCCTGTACCGCGAGCGAGGCCTCTCGGACGGGCTGGCCTACCGCGACGCACCGCTGGAGTACCCGGTGCTGACCGGAGCGGTGGTGCAGGCGTCGGCCTACCTCGCCCGGGCTGTCACCGATCCGGACCCCGACGCCGCGCCGGTTCCGGCGGCCGACCGGGTGCTGACCGAGAGCGTGCGCTTCTACGACGTCACGGCCGTCCTGATGGGGCTGGCCGCGCTGGGTGCCGTCGTCGCGACCGCCCGAACTGTTCCCCGCCGACCGTGGGACGCGATGCTCGTGGCGGCGTCGCCGGTGCTGCTCCTGACCGCGACGATCAACTGGGACCTGCTCGCCGTCGCGCTGACCAGCCTGGCGATCCTGGCCTGGACCCGGGAGCGGCCGGTTCTGGCCGGCGTGCTGATCGGGCTCGGTGCCGCCGCGAAGCTGTACCCGGTACTTCTGCTCGGCTCGATGCTGCTGGTCGCCTGGCGGGCGCCCGACCGAGGCCGGGCACTTGGCGACTACGCGTCCACACTCGGCGCTGCGGTGGTCACGTGGGTGGCGGTCAATGTGCCCGTCTACCTGTGGGCCCCGGACGGCTGGCGGCGGTTCTACACCTTCAACAGCGACCGCGGGGGGGATCTCGGATCGCCCTGGTACGCGCTCGACCTGCTCGCGCCTGATCTGGTCCCGGACCGGATCGGGCCGCTGGTGCTGATCGCAGCCGTCGTCCTCCTGGGCCTGATCGTCGCCCTCGCACTCGCCGCACCTGAGCCGCCTCGGCTGGCTCAACTCGCCTTCCTCGCGGTGGCGGCGTTCCTGCTGGTCAACAAGGTGTGGTCACCGCAATATGCGCTCTGGCTCCTTCCGCTGGCGGCGCTCGCACGACCACGGTGGCGCGATCTGCTGATCTGGCAGACCGCCGAAGTGCTGTACTTCGTAGCCGTGTGGTGGCACCTCGCGACGCTGTACGACAGCAGCGCTCCGTTGATCAGCTCTGGTGGCTTCGCGGCGGCGACGGTGATCCGGATCGCCGGCCTGGCGTGGCTCGCGGGGGTCGTGGTGCGCGACATCCTGCATCCGGCGTCCGACCCCGTGCGCCCTTACCTCACCTCCGCATGATCAACGCGAGCGAGGCAACAACGCGGCAGCGCTGGGGCCCGATCGAGCGTGGCCGGGCCTGGGTGGCGCGGCAGCGGTCCTCAGACCGGGACGCCGTGCTGGTGTGGCTGGCCAGCCGTGGGTCGGTCTGGGTCGTGGCGGGCGCAGTGGGCTGGCTGTTCGCGACCGACGTGGGCGTCGTGCCGCTCCTCGAGCGGTGGCAGCAGTGGGACTTCCACCACTTCTGGGGCATCGCCCTGTACGGCTACGGCGGCGAGCCCACCGGAGTGCCGAACGAGGCGTTCTTCCCCGGCTTCCCTGCCCTGCTCGCACTCGGCGGTGCCGTCGGACTCCCGCATGTCGCCGCAGGGCTGCTCGTGTCGTTCGTGGCAGGCGGTGTCGCGGCGGTCGCGTTGGCCCGGCTCGGCGATCTCGATGGAGGACCGGGCGTCGGCAGGCTGGCGGTGCTCATGTGGGTCTTCGCGCCCCCAGCGGTCTTCCTGGCTGCGCCGTACACGGAGTCGCTCTTCCTCGGGTTGGCTCTACCCGCGTGGCTCTGTGCCCGGCGGGGGATGTGGGTCTACTCGGGCCTGCTCACGGCGGCGGCCTGCACGGTGCGGGTGAGCGGCGTCTTCCTGCTCGCTGCCGTGGGTGTCCACTGGCTGACGTCCCGGGAGAAGCGGTGGACGGACCTGCCGTCGCTGCTCGTACCTCTTGTGCCGCTGGCCGCATGGACGGTCTATCTGCGGGCGACGACGGACGACTGGCTGGCCTGGCTCAACGCGCAGGCGCAGGAATGGAACCGCGAGTTCACCTTGCCGTGGACGGCATTCTCCAACACCTGGGACGCCGGCTTCGGGGGCACCCAGACGCCGGGCTTCGCCTGGATGTTCCGCGCCGAGATCGTCGCGATGGCCATCGGCGTCGCCCTGACGGTGGGGCTGCTGGCCTGGCGCCGGTGGGGTGAGGCGACCTGGGTGGGCCTGCAGGTGGTGGCCTTCGGGACGTCGTTCTGGTACTTCTCGGTGCCCCGGGCGACGCTGCTGTGGTGGCCGCTGTGGATCGCCCTTGCGGTCGTCGCCGTGCGGCGGCGCTGGGTGCTCTGGGTCTATCTCTGCCTGAGCGTGCCGCTGATGTCCGTCTGGGCAGCGGCGTTCCTGACCGGCCGCTGGGCCGGTTGACCGTGGTCGGCGGCTGTGATGCTCCACACGTGCTACTTCAGGCCCCAAGCCGTGTGGTCGAAGGTGGTCGTGGTGAAGCGGACGTCGACGTCGATCTCGTCACCGACGGCAGGCGGGTCGATGCTCGAGGGCACCCAGATCAGCGAGCACTGCATGTGCGGAGGTTCGGCGAACCACCGGCGCTTGCCGGCGACGTAGTACGGCGACAGAGCGCGCCCCAACGCCTCGAGGCCGCCGGTGGCCACCGATACGGCCCGCTGCCGTAGCGACGTCGCGGGGGTCGGCGCCTCGAGGGCGATTCCGTGTGCCGTCCCGCCGGCGACGACGAGCAGCACGCCGTCACGCGACGCCCGGCGCTGGCGGTAGCCGAAGGGCTGGCCCCGGCGGACGGCGTGCAGGTCGAGAACGCTGGCCCGCGCGCGGTAGGCCGAGCGCTCACCGAGCCAGAGCGCCGTACCGACGCGAAGCCGGATGTCAGCGGCCGTCTCGATCGCGAGCCGGGCTGCGTCGTCGGAGTCGAGATGGCTGACCCAGAGCCGGTGACCCTCGGAAGCCGACGTCGCGACGAACAGCCGCGAGAGGCCGCGGGCCTGCGCGAGCCGGTCGCCGGCCAGTGGCAGGTGCAGGGCCCAGCCCTCGAAGCGGACCTGATCCAGGAGCGCAACCGCCTGCCCGATCTCCGTCGCTGCGATCCCGTGGCGCCGCAGGCTCGTCAGGACCTCGACGACGACGCGCGGCCGGTGATCGCCCTCGGCGAGTTCGCGAAGGTCGGTCAGCCGGGACACCGTGTGGACGATGCGGCTGTCTCTGGTGAGACCCATGTCGAGCCCTGGGCGCCAGGGGGACAGGACGAGCACGTCGCCGGGGAACGGGCGGGTGACGTCGGCGACCTCTTCGTAGGTCCCGACGGCGAGGGTGTCGAGGCCGAGGTCGAAAGCCTCGGCGGCGAGGACCGGGTTGCCGAAGCCGTAGCCGTTGCCCTTCGTGACCGGGACGATTCCCGTCCCGGCGGCGACATAGGCACGCAGGTGGTCGCGCCAACGGTCGGTGTCGACCTGCAAGGTCAGCGGCACCGGTCAGCTCCTCCGCTTCATGTAGAGATCGAACGCGGTGTAGAGCACCTTCGAGATCGGCAGGTCCCATTCGCCGGCATACTCGACGGCCTCCCCACCGGTTCCGATCTTGAAGCGGATCAGGCCGACCGAGGGGTCGTCCTCGTCGAGCGTGTCGGTGACACCGCGCAGGTCGTAAACCTCGCAATCGGCGGCCAACGCGTCACAGATCATGCGCCACTGGATCGCGTTCGACCCCCGGACGTCGCGCTTGTCGGTGGACGAGGCGCCGTACGAGTACCAGGCGTGGACGCCGACCCTGACCATCGTGGTGGCGGCGACGAGGTCACCCTCGTGTCGGGCCACGTAGAGCCGCAGCCGCTGCGGGTCCTCCGAGGTCATCGCCTGCCACATGCCCTCGAAGTACGAGAGCCGCCGGGGGGTGAATCCGTCGCGGCGTGCCGTCTCGGTGTAGAGCTCGTGGAAGGCCGGCAGGTCGTCCCGAGTGCCGAGCTCGACCGTCACCCCGGCCTTGTCTGCCTTCTTGACGTTACGGCGCCAGAGCTGGTTGAACCCCTTGAGCAGGTCGTCCTTGTCGCGGCCGGCCAGCGGCACCTGGAAGACATGGCGCGGCTGGCCGGCGGAGAACCCGTCACCCGCAGCCGGCGGTCGCCACCCCAGCGCGGCGAGTTGCCGGGTGAGCGCGGTCCCCGTCGGGGAGACGACGTCGGGCTCGACGTCCTCGAAACGGTGGACGCTCTCGTCGGCCATGGCCGCCTTGATCGTCGCCGCGCTCCAGCGGCGCGTAACGACTGTCGGCCCCATCCGAAGACCGAACGCCCCGCGTGCCTTGACGTGGTCGACGAGAGGGTCGAGCAGGTCCGGGAGGGTGTCCGCCACAACGGCGCCGGCCCAGTCGAGGGCCGGGCCCTCCGGAATGTAGGCAAGGTAGCGGCGCACACGCGGGGCCTGGCGGTAGAGCACGAGCCCGACTCCGACCAGAGTTGTGCCGTCGAACCAGCCGATCGACTCGGCGCGCCATTCCCTCTTCACCTCGCCCCACGCCGGGGTCTGCAGGAAGCTCACGGAGGGAAGTGCGGCGATGGCGGCGAGGTGATCCACACGGGAGATCTCGCGCACCTGGAGGGTCACGGTGGACGAGCGTATCGGGCGGTCGCCGGGACGCGGAGATGCCGCTGCGGCATCTCCGCTCCCCGGCTCAGGCCGTCTTAGGCGCGGGTGCCTTCGACTTCTAGCTCGAGGATGACCTTTCGGCCGACCAGGACGCCGCCGGTCTCGAGGGCCGCGTTCCAGGTGAGGCCCCACTGCTCACGGTCGACCTCGGCGCGCGCGCTGATGCCGGCAACCTGCCGACCCCAGGGGTTGACACCGGTTCCCTCGAAGCTGACTGCGAGCTCGACCGGCTTGGCCATCCCGCGGATGGTGAGGTCGCCGGTGACGACGAAATCGGCGCCACCGAGGTGACGGATGCTCGAAGAGCGGAAGGTCATCTCGGGGTGGTTCTCGGCGTCGAAGAAGTCGCCTGAACGGAGGTGCTGGTCGCGGTCGGGCGCACCAGTGTTGACCGTCGCCGTCTTGATGGTGACGTCCACGGTCGACTCGGTCGGGTCATCGGCAAGGGTCACAGTGCCCTCGACCTCGGGAAACTGGCCCCGGACCTTCGAGAACATCATGTGCTTGGCGACGAAGCCGACGTTCGAGTGGGCCGGGTCGATGGTGAACGTTCCCGCCTCGGGGATCGTCACTCCGTCCCACTCACGGGTTGTCGCGATGCTGACCTCGGTCATGCTGTACCGTCCTCTCGTAGGTAGGTTGTCTGACTGAGCAATCATATTTTAGAGTATATTCCTCTCAACAACATTTGCTAGACTCAGCTACGTGCGCTCCGAGACGTTCAACGACCCACGGCTGACCGCCGTCGGTTTGCTCATGGAGGCGCACCAGGGCCTGATCACCAAGCTGACGCCGCGCTTTCAGGAGCATGGGCTCTCGCTGACCGAGTTCGAGGTGCTGCTGAGGCTCGCCCGCACGCCGAACCGGCGGTTGCGGATGAGCGATCTCTCGGCCCAGACGAGCTTGTCGACCAGCGGCATCACCCGCGTGGTCGACCGCCTCGAGCGAGATGCCCTCGTGATCCGCGAGAGCTGCGAAACCGACCGGCGAGGCACCTGGGCGCGGATCACCGCCGTCGGTGCCGACCGCATCGGCGGCGCGATCAACGGCCACCTCGACGACGTCGAGCAGTGGTTCACGGGGCTGCTGCGCGCGGACGAACTCGGCGCGCTCACCGACGCGCTACGAGTAGTTCGCGACGCGGTGCACCCCGACGCCGTCGCCGGTTCGGACCCTGCCGACCAGAACGCGCTGGCCGGTTAGGCCGGTCAGCTCAGCCGCTCGCGCAACACTGCGATGTCGGCACCCTGTCCGTCGGCGCCTCCCGGCGTCTCGACCACCACGGCGGCGCCGGCCGCCCGCGCAACCTCGCAGATCATGTCAGAGCCGATCGAGCCCGCGTCGATGTTGGCATGCCGGTCTGCCCCGGAGTTAAACGTGTCGCGGCTGTCGTTGGCGTGGACGAGGTCGATCCGGCCGGTGATGGCGAGCACCTTCGGGACCACGTCGGCGAGCTCGATGCCGCCGGCAAACGCGTGGCAGGTGTCGAGACAGAACCCGATGCCGGAGTCGCCGACGGCATCCCACAACCGACCGATGCGATCGAGCCGGCGCGCCATTGCGTTGTCGCCACCGGCCGTATTCTCGATCAGGACCGGCAGCTTCATGTCGAGGCGCTCGGCGCACTTGCGCCAGTTGTCGAACCCGACCTCGGGATCGTCGGACTGCAGCACATGACCGGCGTGGACGATCAGCGCCTTGGCGCCGATCTCGGCTGCGCCGTCGATGTGCTGCTGAAGCAGCTGGCGGCTCGGAATCCGGATCCGGTTGTTGGTGGTCGCGACGTTCAGGCGGTATGGGGCGTGCACGTAGAGGTCGAGATTGTCGACCTCGGCAGCGGCGCGTAGCGCAGGAGCGCCACCCTCGTAGGCCACGACCGGCGCCTTCCAGCCCTGCGGATCGCCGAGGAAGAACTGGACGAGATCCGCGCCGCGGGCCGCAGCCTCGGCGAGCGGGTCGACCTGTTCGACGTGCGCTCCGATCCTGGGTGTCGCCACGGGCGCCGACCTTACCGACGCCCGCTGACACGCCACAGGACGACGTCACCGGTAGCAACGGGTTTGACCACCCCCCTTTAGCGGGCACCACTCAAGGGCGGGCGACGCCATCGAACCGGCGATGGGCACCAGGAAGGAGCCGCCGTGGGCCGAGTCGTGGCCACAGCAGCTGGCGGCACCTGTTCGGCCGACTTTCCCAGCGCGCCGAGCAGCGTTCCCGCTGCTAGGCATCTGGTGCGTGACGACCTAGTGCAACAGGGCCTGCCCGTACGCATGGTCGAGGACTGCCTGCTCGTTGTGAGCGAACTGGTGGCCAACGCGATCCGGCACGCTCGACCGCTCTCGCCTGTGGGTCTCGGCGACGGCGCCGGCAAGATCCGCCTGCGCTGGATGTCAAGCGCAACCCGGGTGTGGATCGCAGTCACCGACGGCGGGGGGCGCGACCGTCCGCATGTCGCGTCGGTGTCGCTCGCCGACATCCGCGGCCGTGGCCTCGCGATCGTCGACGCCATCGCCGCCGAGTGGGGCGTTACCAACAGTGGAGCCGACGTCACCGTCTACGCCGTCGTCCGTCCCTGAGCGTCTACGCTCGGCGTCCGTGGCCACCTCCGCATCCCGATCGTCCGCCAGGCCGGCGACGCCGGCGAAGAAGACGGCCGCCCTCGAGCCATCCGACGACGTTCCCGCCGTCGGACCGCGCGAGCCCTGCCCGTGTGGCTCCGGCAAGCGGTACAAGGTCTGCCACGGCAGGCGGTCGCGCGCCGCCGACCGCGGGTATGTGGCCCGCCCTTTCGAGGGACTGACCGGTGAGGGCGACTGGATCGCCCTGCGCGAGATCGTCTCGGCGGCCACCGCTTCCGTCCGCCTCGCCGGTCCGCGGGCGGGCCACGAGGTTGTCGTCGCCACGCTGCTGCCGATGGCGCTACCCGCGCTCGTCCGTTCGGGTGGTGAGATCTTGCTCGGCCTGCAGACGACGACCACGACCGGCGACCCGAGTGCCGATCTCGGCCACGCCCTCAGCCGGGCGCTCGACGCCGAGCCCGGCACGAGCATTGCACCCGCCCTCCCAGATGCCGAGTCCCCTCGACTGCAGGATCTGCTGGACCCCACGGCTGCGTTCGAGGTGACGGTCCACGAGACCTTCGACTTCTGGCTCGCGGACGATGGGCCTGCTGACGCCGACACGCGGGCTTCCCTCGAGCAGGCGAACGCCGCGATCCTCCCGGCAGCCCGGCTGGCATCGGTCGAGGCGGCCTACTGGTGTCGCCTCGGCGACCGTGATCAGCTTCGTTGGGTCGTTGCGCACGACGAGGAGGCCCTGCTCGACGGGCTGGCCCGGTTGCACGCGCGTGGGGAGGACGACCTTGGCGAGGGAACCCGGCTACTCGGCACATTCCGCGCCCTCGGTCGCCTGGTGCCGGTCTGGGATCTCGTCCCCGGCACCGTCGCAGGGGATGTCGAGGAACCGGCGACGCGACTGGCCGAACGAATCTCTGCGGCGGTTGCGATCACGTCCGCGTTGTCCGCCGACGAGCGACGCGCCAGGGCCGGGCTGGCCAACCGCCAGGTGACGATCCGGTGACCCTGCCATGACAGATGGAAGAACCTCGGCCGCTCTTGACGGGGGAAACAAGAGCGACCGAGGCCGTGGCAACACTACCGCGCATGAATGGCCGAACGGAAATTGTCGAGGGAAATACTTTCCGGACGGATCCTCACATTCCGGACATCAATCGTGGCTAGGGTCCCGGCTGACCGGACAGGACATGCATCGTGGGCCACCTCGACCGGAGCCGAGTTCGCTGCCGGAGATCCTGACGACCTCGATCCCCGCGTCCTCGAGTCTCGCGTTGGTCTCGATGTTGCGCTCGTACGCCACCGCGAGGCGTGGACCGATCGCCAGCGTGTTGTTGCCGTCGTCCCACTGTTCGCGCTCGGCGGTGACCGGATCGAGACCGGTGTCGATGATCCGCAGCGTGTCGATGCCCATGGCCTTGGCTGCCGCTACCAGGAACGGTGCCGGCTCGGCGATCTGGATGTCGCCCTCGTCGCCCGCGGTGAGACCGATCGCGGTGAGTTCGTCGGCGACGTTGGGGTACATCACGACAGCATCGACGTCGACCATGGTGCACACGGTGTCGAGATGCATGGTGGCCCGTTCCTGAGCGATGGGGACCGCCAGGACCGTGTTCGCCAGACCAGCGTCGAACACGTTACGTGCCAACCGCTCGACGCCTGCCGGGGTCGTTCGTTCACCCGTTCCCACCGCGACGACCCCAGCTGCCAGCAGCAGGACATCGCCTCCTTCCAGCGGCTCCAATGCCGGTTCGTAGACGTGCGGGGCACCGGCGAACCGGGGGTGGTAGGTGTAGATCGCCCCGGTCAGGGTCGTCTCGCGGCGCCGGGCCGGCATCGCCAGGCTGGTGATCGCCACCTGGTCACGTATCCACACGCTGGAGTCGCGGGTGAACAGCAGGTTGGGCAGCGGGTCCACGACGAAGTCGTGCGCATCCATCAACGCGAACGCCAGCCCGCGGCCGGTTCGCAGCTCCTCGTGCGCGAGGCCGGCCGTGAGGGCCAGAGCGAGATCGTCGGGATGCAGGTCACCGAGGTAGCTGCGCAACGTCTGGCGGAGGGTGTCGCCGTGCCGGGGGTCGTCGAGCACCGCTCGTACGCAGTCGGCACGGGCCGTCTCGTGCTCGAGCGTCTCGGCCAACAGGTCGGTCAGGTACAGCACCTCGACGCCGTGGTCGCGGAGGGTCTGCGCGAACGCGTCATGCTCGTCCTGGGCGCGTCCCACCCATGGGATGCCGTCGAAGAGCAGCTTGTCGTTGTTGCGGGGGGTGAGCCGCTTGAGCTCCGGTCCAGGGCGGTGCAGCAGCACCGTGCGGAGCCGCCCGACCTCGGAGTCGGCGCCCGGGTCGGCACCGGGCGATGCATCGGTCACGCGCCGAGGCTACGCGGACTTCTGTGGCCGACATGGGTGCTACGGCGACGGCTACGGCTCGGCCGCGACGTAGGCTCCCGCGCGTGACCACCGCGCAAGGACGCAACACGTCGCTCCCGGACGGCGTGGCCGTCGTCATCCCCGCCAAGGACGAGCAGACGCGTATCGCCGCCACAACGCAGGCAGCGGCAGCGCTGCCCGGCGTCGACCTCGTCGTCGTGGTCGACGACGGCTCCACGGACCGCACGGCCGCCGCGGCCACCCAGGTAGGCGCAGTCGTCGTCGGGCACTCGCGTAACAGGGGCAAGGCCGCCGCGATGGAGACCGGTGCTTCGGTCGTCGCAGCCATCGAGAGCCGTGAAACCGGGCGCGCCGGGCCGCGGGCGTTGCTGTTCCTGGACGGTGACTTGGAGGCCACCGCCGCGAAGGCAGCACCACTGATCGTTCCCGTGCTGGACGGGAGCACCGACATGACGGTCGCCACATTGCCGGCACAGCGCTCGACCGGCGGTGGCCACGGGTTCGTCGTAAGACTGGCTCGCGACGGCATCGAACGCGCCACGGGCTGGGTGGCCACCCAGCCCTTGTCCGGCCAGCGCTGCCTGACCCGTCCGGCGTTCGTCGCTGCACTGCCGCTTGCCCACGGATTCGGCGTCGAGGTCGGCCTCACGATCGACCTGCTCCGCCAGGGCTACCGGATCCGTGAGGTCGAGGTGCCCTTCCACCACCGGGTCACCGGGACGGACTGGCGGTCCCAGGTGCACCGGGGCCGGCAGTGGCTGCACGTCGCTCGGGCGCTGGCGACGCGTGGGGTGCCACCGGTGCGACTACCGGAGGGGCTGCCGATCCCTGGGCGTGGGCGACGGCACTGACCACCAGCGGGATCCCGATGGTCAGCAGCAGCGCCGGCACGATGATCCCGGAGTCGTTCAACGCGAAGCCGGCCGCGCCGGTCACGAGTCCGGCCCAGATCAGGTGCCTCAACACCGGCCAGCGGTCCACGGCCTGCCTGACCCCCGCGACACCGGGAGTCCGGACCGCCCAGATGATCACGCCGTAGGCCACGGGGACCAGCCACCCGTAGTACGGGCTGCGCTGCAGTGTGCCGATCGAGGCCCGGGCCTTGCGCCCCACGACTGTCCACGCATCCCCGTCAAGGACGTCGGCGAAGAACTCGCCGAAGTGGGTGCGGCTGGCTGCGGGGCGTAGCCAGTCCAACCAGGCGACAAGGGCGAACACGGCGACCGCGAGCGCCACGGCGGCGACCATCCGCGCGATGGTCGTTCGCGCCCCGGCGACGCCGAGGACCAGGACGGCGAAGCCGGGGACGGTCGCCAGGATTCCGCCGACGTCGGCACCGGCCTGGGGAGCGCCGTCGATCGCGACCGTGACCAGCCCGACGACGGCGGTGACGATCGCCGCCCGGCGCCGCGAGACGCCTCGGTCGAGCAACCACTGGGCAAGCGCGGCGGCCGCGACGAGAGCAGAGGCGACGAAGATCGCGTAAGGGATGTTGCCGAAGCCGTAGAAGCGACCGGCCACCAGCGGCGAGAGGCCGAGCAGGCTCGCATGCTGGAGGTTCGATCCCGTCGAGACGTCGACAGCGAGCACTGTTGCAGTCAGGCCGGCGACGAAGCCTGGTGGGCCGTAGATCTTCCGGCGCCATGGGCCGACAAGTGCCAGAACCGTCACCAGGACCGTGATCGCCAGCAGCGTCGTCCACAACAGGGTCCCGGCGCGCTCGAACCGCCACCACTGGGCCAGGTTGGCCAGGAACGACGCGACCGGGAACGACGCGGCGCCGAGCGCCACGTACTGCACGAGGCGCGCCACCCGGTGCCGGTCGGCCGGCCGGCGGCGCACCCAGAGGAAGGCGCTCGCGAAGAACAACACCTGGGCCACGCCGAGGATCTGGAAGAAGGGCCCGGACTGAGTCCGGAACACCTGGGTGGCGCGGTCGGTCCCGACGAGCTGGTCGATGGTCTCCTGCGCGGACGGCGGATGCGGGCCGACGCTCTGCCATGGACGGCCGACAGTGCCCTGCGACGGGTCGTCGACACCGGCGTAGGAGGCGAGCGTCGATGCGACGTCGGTGAGCTGCACCAGCCCGGTCCACCGGGTCGAGGGGGAGCTCAGCCAGCTCCGGCCGAACGGCATTCCGTCCGGGCTCGGGCCGGCCGCCAGCGCTACCCGCAGCGCCGAGGGCGCGATCGGGCTGGGCTCGTCCTCACCCGGACTCGTTGTGGGTGCGCTGTCGGCCACCCCGGCGACCAGAACGGCGACATCGTCCGGAACCTCCGAGAGCAGCTCGCCGAGCCTGGCGTCGACCGCGGTTGCCGCGGCCTTGCGGTGCTCGACCGCGGCTTCCTGCGCGGCCTCATCGCTGCCCTCCACCGGCGAGGGCAGCGAGCCGAGATCGACGACCGTGACCGGGCACCTGGTGAACACGTCCGTGTCGAGACCGGTCGGGCTCGCGCGGTACTCGGCAACCCTCCCCGAGTCGTCGGCCAGCGCCAGGGCGGCACCTGGACCCACGGCCGTCGCACAGGCACCGGCCTCGGCGATCCGTCCGCCGAGCAGGCCGAGCCGCGTGTCGTACGACTCCTCCTCCTGTGCCTCGACCAGCGCGTCCCACCCTGGGACTGTGGCGCTCCCGCCCGGGCCCGTGACCGGTGCCGGCGCCTCCTGGCAGAACCGGTCAGGCTCGCCGTCGCCATTGGCGTCGACGAGATCGGTGGCCCGGCGTCCGGCCCCTACGGTCAGCCAGCCGTCGACCGTGCACGTCCTCGACCGGACCGTCCGTACGGTCATCGAGGCGGCGGCGTCCGAGCCCGTGAGCGAGAACAGGGTCGGGGTTCCCTCGGCGCTGACGTCGGACCAGGCCAGCCCGGCCACCCCGAACAGGACGACGCCCGGAGAACGGTCCTGGCTGGTCGCGGAGGCACCGGTCGGCAGCACGAGCAATCCGGCGAGGGCGGCCGCCGCGGCGAGTGCCGCGCGGTGGAGGGCGCTCATGATGCCGAACCGGGGTCCCGGACCAGGGCTCTTGCTGCGGCTGCGGCGTCGGCCATGACCGACTTGACCGGCCGGCCGAGTTCGGCGGCGACCTTGACGACGTCGTCGTATTCCGGCTGGGCGTTGACCACCACGCCGTCCAGTCTGGCCGTCTTCACCCGAACCCGGCGGCCGTGGACCTGGACCGTGTGATCGGTACGGTCGAGAGCGCGCTTGTCCACCACCGTCTCCCGCAGCCCGATCGTCGTGGTCTCGGTGAACACGGCGCGCCGGACCACGGCGGCCACGTCGTGGTCGACGAGGACGGACAGCGTGAAGGCGGGCCGACCCTTCTTCATCACGATGGGGACCAGCCAGGCGTCCGACGCGCCGGCGGCCAGCAGCCGAGCCAGGATCGGTGGCCAGAGTCGCGGGTCCATGTCGTCGACGTTGGCCTCGAGCACGAGGGTCTCGGCGCGGGTGGCCACTGGCTCGCCGATCAGGAGGCGCAGGATGTTGGCGTGACCCGGCAGGTCGTGCCCGCCTGCTCCGGAACCCTGCTTCAGCACCGTCATCAGCGGCTGAGGACCCCACCCGGTCGCGATCGTCGTGGCCAGTGCGGCGCCGGTCGGCGTCGCGAGTTCCACATCGGCAGGACCACCGAACGTCGGCACACCGCGGAGAAGCTCGACAACCGCAGGGGGTGGGACGGGGAGGATGCCGTGCGTGGTACGGACGGTGCCCGATCCGAGCGCGACCGGCGACACGTGGAGTTCCTCCAAACCCAGTGCGGCGAGGCCGGCGGCCGCACCCACGATGTCGGCGATCGCGTCGAGCGCGCCCACCTCGTGGAAGTGGACCTGCTCAGGACTCACGCCGTGCACGCGGGCTTCGGCCACGGCGAGGCGCTCGAACGTCGTGGCCGCCTGCTCCCGCACCTGGTCGGAGAGGCCGCCGGTTTCGAGCAACGCCCGGACGTCGGTCCACGTCCGTACAGTCGCCGAGTCGGTGGCGTCCACGTGCACGCGGATGGCTCGCAGGCCTGCCCTTCTGGTCTCCTCGACCCGTAGTCGCACCGGCTCGGGGGCGATCGCGTCGATGGCGGCCTGCATGGTGTCGAGCGGGACACCTGCGTCGACCAGCGCACCGAGCATCATGTCGCCGGCAATTCCGGACGAACAGTCCAGCCAGCCGATCATGAAGCGGCTTTCGCCGTGGCGCGACGCGCTACCCGTGCGGCGTGGACGCCGGCCCCGAACCCGTTGTCGATGTTCACGACCACGACGCCGGGCGCGCAGGAGTTCAGCATCGCCAGCAAGGCCGCGAGCCCGCCGAGGGAGGCCCCGTATCCCACCGATGTCGGCACCGCGACCAGCGGCACGCCGGTCAGCCCGCCGACCACGGAGGGCAGTGCGCCCTCCATGCCGGCGACCACGACGAGGCAGTCGGCCCGGTCGAGCTCATCACGCACGGCGAGCAGTCGGTGCAGGCCGGCGACCCCCACGTCGGCGACGGTGGTAACACCCGCGCCGAAGGCGCGCGCTGTGAACGCAGCTTCGCCGGCGACGGCGAGGTCAGACGTGCCGGCAGCCACGACGACCACCTGCCCGAGTTGCGCCGGCAAGGGTCCCACGGCGGCGCAGCGCGCTAGGTTGTCCACCTGGGCGGATTCCCCGAACTCGGCCCTGACTGCGGCGAGGACGGCGTCGTCGAGTCGGGTTACCAGCGCGGTGCGCTCCGGGTGCGCCTCCTGCAGCGCGCGCAGCAGGGTGACCGCCTGTTCGGGGGACTTGCCGGCGCCGTACACGACTTCCGGGTCGCCGGTGCGAGACGCACGATCGGTGTCCAGGCGCGCGAATCCGAGGTCGCGCCAGCCCGCGTCGTCGTTCACCGCACCGACGGTAGCCGGATGGTGACGTGCTCCCTAGGCTGGCCCGCGTGCCGGAGCAGACCTCACACCGCTTGGCGTACCTCGGCCCGGAGGCGACGTTCACCGAGGCCGCAGCCCGGAAGGTGCCTGGCCATAGGACGCTGGTCCCGTTTCCGACCGTTCCCGCGGCGCTCGACGCCGTCCGCCATCGCGAGGCCGAGGGTGCCGTCGTGCCGGTCGAGAGCTCCGTCGAGGGGTCGGTCAACGCCACCCTCGACGAGTTGATCCGGGGCGAGCCGCTGGTGATCGCGGGTGAGGTGCTTCTTCCGGTGGCGATGGCGCTGATGGCGAGGCCGGGCACCGACCTCGCTACGGTCCGCCGGATCGTCACCCATCCCGTGGCTGAGGCCCAGTGCCGCCGCTGGGTGGCGGCGAAGCTGCCGGATGCCCGGATCACCGTGACGACTTCGACGGCGGCGGCCGCAGCCACCGTGGCCGCGGGCGAGGCCGGTCCCGAGGGACGCTACGACGCCGCCATCGCCGCGCCCGTGGCCGCGGAACGGTACGCCCTCGAGACGCTTGCCACCGGGATCGGAGACAACCCCGACGCCGTGACCCGATTCGTCGTGGTCACCCGGCCGACCCGGCCGCCGGAGCCGACCGGTGCCGACCGGACGAGCATGGTCGCGTTCATCAGCGACGATCACCCGGGCGCCCTGCTGGAGATCCTCGAGCAGTTCGCCACCCGCGGCGTCAACCTGACCAGGATCGAGTCGCGCCCAACCGGCAACGGTATCGGCCGGTACTGCTTCGCGGTCGACTGTGAGGGCCACGTCGCCGACGCCAGGGTCGGTGAGGCGCTGGTTGGGTTGCGGCGGATCTGCGCCGACGTTCGGTTCCTCGGGTCGTACCCCCGCGCTGACGGCGTGCCCGCCACCGTCGGCCGGGGGACCGCGAACGACGACTTCGCCGACGCCGAGACGTGGTTGGCCCGGCTACGCGGCTGAGTTGACCGGCTATTGCGTCGCCGGGACGCGGGACGCCGGGACGCCGGGACGCGGGGATGCCGCGGCCGAGGCTAGATCCAGACCTTGTGCTGGTGTCACCGGCTGCGGGTTCCCGGACTTCGTTCTTCAGCCTCCGCCGCGGCATCCCCGCGTCCCGGCGACGGAGCTGGCTCAACCTCCCTCGCCGCGCCTCGGGGTGGGTGCGCTCGTTAGGCTGGAAACGTGCTCGACCTCCGCCTGATCCGTGACGACCCCGACCGGCTACGAGCCTCGCAACGTGCCCGGGGCGAGCGGCCTGACGTGGTCGACGAGTTGCTGACTGCCGACCGGGCTCGGCGCGAGTCACTGGCCGAGTTCGAACGGCTCCGGGCCGAGCAGAAGGCTCTCGGCAAGCAGATCCCGGGTGCTCAGGGTGACGAGAAGCAGGCGCTGCTGGACAAGGCGAGGCACCTGGCGGCGGCGGTCAAGACGGCCGAGGCGAACGCCGACGGCAACCAGGAGATCTTCGACCGGACTGCACTGGAGCTGTCAAACCTGATCGAAGAAGGTGTCCCTGCCGGCGGCGAGGACGACTACGTCGTGATCCGCGAGGTCGGTGAGCGGCCAGTGCTCGACCAGCCCCGCGACCACCTCGAGCTCGGCGAGGGCTTACGGGCGATCGACATGGTGCGCGGTGCCAAGGTATCGGGCTCGCGGTTCTACTACCTGACCGGCGTCGGCGCCCAGCTCGAGCTCGGCATCCTCAACCTCGCGATCGCCAAAGCCGCTTCCGCGGGGTTCACACCCGTCATCACGCCGACGCTGGTCCGGCCGGAGATCATGGGCGGCACGGGCTTCCTGGGCGCCCACTCGGAGGAGGTGTACCGGCTCGAGGCCGACGACCTCTACCTGGTCGGCACCAGCGAGGTGCCGCTGGCCGGTTACCACGCCGACGAGATCCTCGACCTGTCGGCCGGACCCATCCGGTATGCCGGGTGGTCGGCCTGCTACCGCCGGGAGGCGGGATCGCACGGCCGGGACACCCGCGGGATCATCCGGGTCCACCAGTTCCACAAGGTGGAGATGTTCTCCTACTGCCGCGAGGAAGACGCCGCCGACGAGCACCGACGGCTACTCGCGTGGGAGGAGGACATGCTCGCCGCCATGGAGCTGCCGTACCGGGTGATCGATGTAGCCGCCGGCGACCTCGGCATGAGTGCCGTCCGCAAGTTCGACTGCGAGGCGTGGCTGCCGTCCCAGCAACGCTGGATGGAGGTCACGTCGGCCTCGAACTGCACGACCTTCCAGGCCCGGCGCCTCGGCATCCGCGAGCGCACCGAGCACGGCACCCGCCCGGTAGCCACGCTCAACGGGACCCTCGGCACGACCCGATGGATCGTGGCGCTGCTGGAGAACCACCAACAGCCCGACGGGTCGGTGCGCGTGCCAAAGTCGCTGCGGCCGTACCTCGATGGCCGCGACCTGCTCGAGCCGGTCGCGTGAGGTCGTCCGGGTGGAGGCCGAAGCTCGTCGCGCTCGACGTGGACGGGACTCTCCTCACGTACGCCGACTTCTACGCTCCGCCCCGCCGCATGGTGAGACGAGCCGTCCGCCGGGCGCGTGACGCCGGCGCCCACGTCGTCGTCGCGACCGGACGGTCCCTGCACTCGACCGTGCCTGTGATCGACCAACTCGGGCTCACCCACGGCTACGCCGTATGCTCGAACGGCGCGGTGGTGGCCGATGTCGAGACCCGGACGCCCGTGCACGTGATCACGTTCGACGCGAGCGACCCCGTGCAGTACTTCGCCGAAGAGATTCCCGATGCGGTGCTGGCGGTCGAGGAGCTCGGTGTCGGTTTCCGCGTGACCGGCGACTTCCCGGTGGGTGAACTGGACGGGCGGGTCACCGTCGTCACCCACGACGAACTGCTCGACGGCCCGGTGACGCGGTTGGTGGTGCGGTGGCCCGAGGGCGACCGTGAGCGCCTCCGACGGGTGGCGGCGGCGTCGGGCTTGCCCAGCGTCGACTACGCCATCGGCTTCACGGCCTGGCTCGACATCATGCCCCAGGGGGTCTCCAAGGCCCGTGGACTCGAGACGGTGTGTGCCGAGCTCGGCGTGGCCCGCGCGGACGTCTTAGCCGTCGGCGACGGGCACAACGACATGGAGATGCTCGCGTGGGCGGGCCACGGCGTCGCTATGGGCCAGGCGCCCTGGGACGTCCAGGAGGTCGCCGACGAGATCACCGGCAGTGTCGACGACGACGGGGTGGCTCACCTGCTCGACGACTACTTCGCCTGACGGTCCCCGGTGGCACTCCGGCTGATCGCAACCGATCTCGACGGGACGGTGCGGCGCGGGAGGTGGCGGGCGAGTTGGCTGAGCTCACCCACTCCAGCGGTTCCGGACTGCTGGAGATCTCCGCGGCGGCGTCACAAAGGCGGCGACGTTGGCCCGCATCGCCACGCGAAACCGAATTGACCCTGAGCAGGTAGTGGCGTTCGGGGACATGCCGAACGACCTGCCAATGCTGGCCTGGGCCGGCACGGGCTACGCGATGGCGAACGCGCATCCGGACGTGTTGGCTGCCACGGACCACGTCGCGCCCTCCAACGACGAGGACAGCGTGGCCCAGGTGGTCGAGCGCCTGCTGGCGGAGGACGGCGGCTAGAGGTACATCCCGCCGCCGGTCTGGCCCGGGGCGTCGTCACCGCGCGGCGGGCCGGGGACCACCTGGCCGGGAGCCTGCTGAATGCCGGGCGGCAGTGCCCTGCGCATCTGTTCGAGCTGGGCCCGGGCGGCCATCTGCTGAGCAAACAGCGTCGTCTGGATCCCGTGGAACAGCCCTTCCAGCCAGCCCACGAGCTGCGCCTGGGCGACGCGCAGTTCGCTGTCGGTCGGCACGGTGTCCTCGGTGAATGGCAGTGTGAGGCGCTCGAGCTCTTCGACGAGCTCGGGGGCGAGGCCGTCCTCGAGCTCGTCGATGGACGACCTGTGTATCTCTCGAAGACGTACGCGGCTGGCCTCGTCCAGCGGTGCCGCCTTCACCTCCTCGAGCAGCTGTTTGATCATGCTGCCGATCCGCATGACCTTGGCCGGCTGCTCGATCAGGTCGGTGATGGACCGGGAGTCGCGCTGCTCGGACTCGTCGGGCTGCGTCCCCTCGACGGCAATGCCACCGGGTCCGACCACGACCACGCGCGGGCTCTGCTCGGCCTCGCGGGTGCTGTCGTTGGGCTCGCTCATGCCTCCATCCTTACCCCATCGGCGTCCAGTCGGCATCGGCGGCCCGACCGTCCGCTCACCTGCCAAACCTGGTTGCCCGGGCCGACGCGGGCCGGGCACGCTTGCCGGTCGTGACCATCACCATCCCTGGCCTGCCCGCCGGCTAGACGGTCCGGCGGCCGACGATCGACGACGCCGAGCCCATCCTGGCGGTCGTGCACGCCGCCGAACGCGGCGCGCTGGGCCGAGACGACTCGACGCTCGCCGAGGTGCGCGAACTGCTGAGCCTCAAGCGCACGCCCCCGGAGACCGACCACTGGCTGGTCGAGGGCGGCGGCGTGGCAATCGCATGGGGGATGGTGACTGACGACTACGGCGGTGAGCAGGTCGACCTCGACGTGTACGCGGACCCCGCCCATCCCGATACGGTCCGGGAGGCCGTGCTCGATGTCCTGTTGAACCGCGTGCGTGAGCTCGCTCGCGAGCGGGAGAACGGTGAGGTGACGGTCGGCGCGGGGGTGATCGTCGGAGACGAGCCCAACGCGGCCGCGCTGCGAGGGCGGGGCTTCGTGGCTGAACGCAGGTTCAACCGCTTGCGGATCGAGTTGGACGGCGAATACCCGGTTCCCGCGGCGCCTGACGGTGTTGCGCTTGACGGCTTCGACCCCGAGTCGGACGGCGATTGGGCCGACTGGCACGCGATCCTGCTCGAGTCATTCTCCGAGCACTGGGGCTATGAACAGACGAGCCTCGCGGCATGGCGGGAGGCTCTCGACGCCGAGGAGGATCCGGAGTTCGCCCGGTGGCGGTTCGCCCTGGTGGACGGTGTGCGCGCCGGGATCTGCCAGGCGAGCGGGCGCTTCGCAAGCGAGGGTGGAGGCTGGATACGAAACCTGGGGGTGGTGCCGTCCGCGCGGGGTCGGGGGGCAGGGCGCTACCTGCTCGAGCAGGCGCTGGCGTCATACGCGGCCGACGGCAGAAGCTGGGCCGGCCTGGGGGTCGACACAGGCAACGTCAGCGGGGCGCTGCGCCTGTACGAGTCGGCGGGGATGCGCCCGTGGATGCAGATCAACGCGTTCCGGCGCCGGGTTTACGCTGGCGGCTGACGGGGGCGCCGCTTTGCTGACAGCGAAGGTCCGTATGGCGGTGAGGATCGGGAACCGCCTTAGCCTGATCGTCGTCGTAGTTGCAGGCATCGGCGTGGGTTACGTCGTCGGTCTCGACGTTCGGTCGTGGGAGGTGGGCGATGCGTTTCGGTCTCGCGGTGACCTTCGCCCTTCTGCTTGCCGCGACGGGATGCGGCACTCAGACCGGCGACGGCACCACGGTGCCGGCCAGCGAGCCGCCGGCCGTGGAACCGACCGTGGTCGGGATCATCACGCAGGTGGCCCCGTTCGAGCCGGTGACGGAAGGCTGCGTCGAACCGGACGCCCGGGCCGAACCCGACGCCCCGGTGAGCAGTGACGACCCGCCGATCTGCACGGATCCGGACTCGTCGTTGCTGGGGACCGTTCTGGTCGAGGAAGACCCGACGGCCGCCTCCGGGGACGTGAAGGTCAGCTTCGCGATCAAGAACGGTACGGCCTTGCTCGCCCAGCGCGGCGAGACCTACGAGGAAATGTCGTTCGGCGACCTCGTGGAGGGCAAGACAGTGTCGGCCTGGGCGGACGGAGCGATCATGGAGTCGTACCCGGCCCAGGCGACGGCTGCCGCGATCGTGTTGAGCGAGGGCCAGCGTCCGTAGGCCGGCTCGCGAATCCGGCGTCGGCGGGAACCATCGACTCCTCGGCATCGTCGATCGGGATCGGCCAGCGGGTGGCATCCGTGGCCGCCTCGATCAGCTCCAGCAGAGACGTCGGCCAGACAATGGCATCGGTGGTGCGTAGTTCGTCGGCTGTCCACCACCGGTGCCCGACGAATGTGGTCTGCTCGTCGTTCGTATGCCCCGCGATGTCGACCTCAAAGCCGGCGACCCGGACGGCGAAGTAGGTCTCGCCCTGCTCGACCACCTTGTCGCTGTAGCCGTGGACGACTATGCGGTGGCCGATGGGACCCCGCAGGTCGGACGGCTCGAGGATCAAGCCGGTCTCCTCGGCCACCTCGCGCAGGGCCCCTTGCTCGACGGTCTCGCCCGGGTCGAGTCCGCCGCCGGGAGTAATCCAGAACCGCGGCGGGCCGCGCAGCCCGGGATCGCTGTCGTGGAAGAGCAGTACGCGACCATCCGGGTCGATGAGCAGCACACGCGCAGTGTTTCGGCGCTCGAACCGTCTATTCTCCGGCGGCACCCTCTCGAATGGCACGATGCCACCCTAAGGGATCACCAAGACGTGATCGGCCGACGGTATTGCGCGGCTATTTCATTGATGGCGCGGATTGCCGCACATTGACCTCATTCGTCGAGTTGTGGGCCGACTCGTTCGTATCGGGGTCTGGTGTTGCGTCTGGGTGTGACCTCGGGGTCGATCCAGGGTGGGGGTGTGAATTCGGGGTGTCGGTCGGCGGCCATGATCACCTGCCAGCCGTGGTGGTGGATGACGCGGTGGTGGGCTGCGCAGAGCAGGACCAGGTTGTCCAGGTCGGTGGGTCCGCCGTCGGCCCAGTGCACGATGTGGTGGGCGATGCACCACTCGGGCGGCCTGGTGCACCCGGGGAAGGCGCAGCCGCGGTCGCGGGCGACCAGTGCGGTCCATTGGCCGGGTGTGACGGTGCGGGATTCCCGGCCGACATCCAGCGGGACGGAGGCGGCGTCGGTGATGACCCGGGTGATGCCGGCGTCGCAGCCGATGCGGCGGACCGCCGCCGCGGATAGTGGCCCGCCCCAGCCGAGCTCACCGGGCGCGGTGGGTGTCCATCCGCAGCCTGCGCCGAGCCCGGCGGCGGTGGAGCCGAACCGGCCGGCACCACGGTCGCCGTCGCCGGTCTGGTCGCCGGTGCGGGTGAGCAGGCTGTCCAGGGTGATGATGACGGCCAGGTGTGGCCGCACGCCGTGGCCGGCGGGTAGGTCGCCGCCGTCGAGGCTGCGGCGGGCCAGTTCGACCAGGGCGTCGGCGGTGCGCTGCCCGGCGGTGCGCGGGTCGCGTTCGCCGTCCGGTCCGGGGTTCGGCGCGGCCAACGAGTCCAGGGCGGCGCGGACCATGGCGGCGGATTCGGCGTCGAGCCGGCCGGACAGGCGGGTCGACCCGTCGCCAGTATCGGAGAGCCGCAACTCGCGACGCTGGAACGCCCGCTGCTCCCGCTCTGCCAATGTCTGTGTGTCCAGGGCGTGGATCAGGTGCCGGCCCAGGTGGCCGACGGTGACCGGGTCGTGCACGACCGCCCAGCCGGCCAGGTTCGACTCCGCGACCCGTTCCTGCTCGGTGCTCAACCCACCGGGCAACTCCACCATCGTGCGGGCGATCACCTCAGCGTGGTCGACCGATACCTCACCCGCGGCCAACGCGGCCGCCGTGGACGGCATCGACCCAGAGCCGGCCGTATTGCCGACGTTGGCCGCGTAGTCCACCGGCCCGTCGGGCGACTCGCCGACTCGAAGCCTGTTGGCCAGATCCACGCGCATCTTCGCCTCACCGTGGCGCAGCCGCAGCCGGTGCTTGATCCATGCCGCGGTCGAGGTGGCTCCGAGGCGGCGGCCCAGATCGCGGGCGTCGGCCTCCCGCAGCAACCGCAATCCCATCGCCGCCTGCCGCGCCGCCAACACCTCGCAACGCGCTATTGTCGCGGCCAGATCATCATCGGACAGCGACCACACGTCCGCCGCCGTACCCGTGTCCAATGCCTCGCCCACAACGTCCAGCACGGCCACCACCGGATGACCGACCTGGGTAAGCGAGGTGTTATCCATACCGCCGAGGATAGAAGCCGCCACCGACAATGGCGCATTCCCCGAAACCGTCACCG
>DATHII010000313.1:0-2782 GCA_035316885.1 Jiangellaceae bacterium
CGTTCCCAGGCCGTCAGCGCCTCGTCTTGGCTGGCGCGGTGCCGTTCGATCAGCTCGTCGATCTCCTCGCGGTAGTCGGCCCAGTACGCCAGCGCAGTCTCGACCTCGGCCACGGACAGTCCGAGCGCATCCGCCACGGCGGCGGCTGTGCGCTCATGCTTGTCATGCTGCAGCCACGACTCAGCAACGGTCCACACCTGCGGCCCTACCGCCAATGCGGCGCGGCGTTCGCCGGTGACGGTGGCGACGAAGACGATGCCCGGGTGGGCCTGCATGCGCAGCCACTCGCGCACGGCGCCGACCACGACGGTCGACTTCTTTGCCCCAGATCGGCGGGCGTAGTCGGCCAAGTTCCGATCGAGCTGGTCAGGGAAGCGCACGTTCGTTGGCGACGTCATGCACTACAATGTAGCAACATATGCCCGATCCGACCAGAGGTCGATCGTGACCACGGCCGGGTCCGGCATCCAGACGTGGACCGATTTCACCGGGGTGACGCCACCAGCAGTGATGCGTCAGGATCAGAGATGTGAACCGCCCGGCCGTTCCGCTGTCCCGGCACCTGCTCAGGGTGCGCGACCTGATCGACCGTGCGTACGCGGAGCAGCTCGACGTCGTCGCCCTCGCCCGCAGCGCGTCGGTTTCCCAGGCCTATTTCAGCCGGAGCTTCAAGTCGGCGTTCGGCGAGACTCCGCACCAGTACCTCATGAGCCGTCGCATGGAGCGGGCCATGGCGTTGCTGCGTGCCGGCGACCTGTCGGTCACCGAGGTGTGCTTCGCCGTCGGGTTCTCCAGCCTCGGCTCGTTCAGCACGCAGTTCCGGCGCTTCGTCGGCGACAGTCCCAGCACCTACCGGCAGCGTGACGGTCATGCCGAGCTGGCGAAGGTGCCGAGCTGCTACGTGCGGATGTGGACCCGCCCGCGAGGGTGACCTGCGGGTGACTTGGGCAGTTTTCGAGAAGCCGACGCCCGGAGGAGCTTCCTATCGTCGTCGACGACGGCTGCGGATACACCGTGCCGATCTCACCGGGAGGCTTGTGATGGAGCGAGTTCAGTCCAAGGACGGCACGACGATCGCGTTCGACCAGCTGGGCGAGGGCGCGCCACTCGTCCTCGTGGCCGGGGCGTCCTGCGACCGGTCGATCGACGCACCGATCGCCGGGGAGCTGGCCAGGCACTTCACGGTGCTCAACTACGACCGCCGCGGTCGGGGCGACAGCGACGACACACTGCCCTTCGCCGTCGAGCGTGAGATCGAGGACATCGACGTGCTGGTCGCCGCGGCGGGTGGTTCCGCGACGGTGGTGGGGCTCTCGTCCGGTGCGGCGCTGGCGGCCGAGGCGACAGCCGCCGGTCTCCCGATCGACGGGCTGGTCATGTGGGAGCCACCGTTCGCCGTCGATCCTGAGGGCCTGCGGCAGGCGAAGGAGTACTCCGACGATCTGACAGCACTTCTCGCCGCAGACCGCCGAGGCGATGCCCTGGCGCGCTTCATGCGGCGGGTCGGCCTTCCGGAGCAGATGATCGCCGGAATGCGGCAGTCGCCCTACTGGCAGCTGGGTGAGAGCCTGGCTCCCACGCTGGCCTACGACGACGCCGCGATGGGCGACAGCACGATCCCGGCTGATCGGTTCGGCCGCATCGCCGTTCCCACCCTCGTCCTCGCCGGCTCGGAAAGCCCGGAATCCCTCCGACAGGCTGCCGCACAGGTCGCAGCCACGATTCCGGGGGCCCGTCATGACATCCTCGACGGTCAGGACCACAATGTGGCGGGCGACGCTCTGGCTCCGGTGGTGGCCGCGTTCACCGGGCGATGAACAGTCCCTGGCTCGCGAGGGCCGCCGGGTGTGCCGAGGTGCACCGATTTCGCTGCTGATGAGGAGACAGCGCATGATCACCGGTGTCGGTCTGGTGTGCGTCTTCGTCCTCGACATGGACGAGGCGCGCGATTTCTACACGGACAAGCTCGGCCTCGAGGTCGGCGTGGACATGGTTCGTGACGGCGTCCGCTGGCTCACCGTCCACTCTCCGGATCAACCCGAGGTGCCGATCATGCTGGTAGATCCCGCACCGCCGGTCGTCGACGGCGAGGCGGCCGAGCAGATCCGTTCGTTGGTCGCGACCGGCTATCTGGGTCCCGGTGCGCTAACGACGAACGACTGCCGGGCGACATTCCACGAGCTCAAAGCAAAGGGCGTGGAGTTCATCGAGGAGCCGGAGGAGCGCTTCTACGGCATCGATGCCGGGTTCCGCGACCCGTTCGGCAACCACTGGCGGCTCACCCAGCCCAAGCAGATCGTGCCGAGCGGGTAGGGTCTTCGGCAGTGATCAGCGGAGGGGTCGGTACCGAAGATCTGCGACCTGGGCAGGGTCTCCGTCGTGTATCCGTTCCCAGCGCACCGGCTCGATGCCGGGGCATTCGAACAGCCGGACACCGTCGCCGAGCATCACCGGAGCGACGTGGACGTAGAACTCGTCGATCAGGCCACGGGTCACGCATTGCCGGGCGATGTCGGCGCCGTGCACCTCCAGGTTCTTTCCGCCCGCAGCAGCGAGTCCGGTTGCGACGGCCTCGGCGATGTCACAGTTCAAGAAGGTGACGCCGGAATCCGGTACCGCGTCTTCGGGATGGTGGGTCAGCACGAAGATCGGGCCGCTCCACGCACCGCCGTACGCCTTGCTGGACGCCTCGCCGGGCTCGTCGGCCCCCGCGTCGTAGCCGCGTCGTCCGGCCAGGATGGCGCCTGTGGTGGCGACCATCTCGTCGACGATCCCCGGGCTG
>DATHII010000314.1:0-3557 GCA_035316885.1 Jiangellaceae bacterium
CGAAAGCCCAGAGCACATCGAAGTCGGCGTCCGTTAGCCCGACCTCGGCTGGCACTCGGTGCGCGAGATGCGGACCCACGGCGTCGCGACCGGCGAGCCATAATCGGGTAGGCCGATTGATCTCGTCATCGAACCAGGCGAAGGACCGGCGGCCGACCCAATCGACGATGCGCTCTGCCTTCCAACTGCGCCGGGACATCAGAACGCTCGGCTCCGGGAGACTGATCACTGGAAGGTCGGTAGGTAGCCCCAGGATCGGCGCGATGAGGCGATTGGCATCTGCTCCCCAGGTACTGGCCCACACCAAGTCGTAGATCGAGGCCAGCTCGAGAAGTCGCACGCCGTGCCCTGGATTCAGCGCAACGCTGTAGGTCTGATCGCCCTCTGGAGTCAGTTCGTGGAACTCGTAGCCGTCGGCAGGCGTGCGCTGTGCGAACCAAGGAGCTCGAAACGGGTTCATCGGGCCGTCGACATCCATCAACAGCAGCGGCTTCACAGGCTCAGTCTCCCTGCACGGATCACAATCCGCTCGCGGCGCGGCAGATGTGCGCGTGTGCCAAGCCGAGATCGTTTGCCGGGCGGGTCGGGAGTCAGTGGCCGCGAATCTCTATGGCGCGGGCCAGCCGGTCCAATGCCGGCTGGGTGCTCGGTTGGAGACGGACGATGAGGTCGTCGATTCCCAGCCGTTCGTACGCGTCGAGCGCGTGCGCCAGCTGGTCGACGGGGCCGGCGAACGACCCGCCGTCGGTCTGGTCGGGCTCAGTCAACTCGCAGTCCATGCCTACGGTGCGGCGCAGCGTGGCCGGGTCGCGGCTTTCGGCCTGCAGTACCGCTTGCATGTCGGCCAGCCGCTGGCCCAACCGCTTGTCGGGTAGCCCGAACCAGGCGGTGTTCCACGCATCGGCGTAGCGTGCGGTCAGCCGCAGCATCCGCGGGCGGTTGCCGGCCACCAGGATCGGGATCGGTCGGTCCGGCGGCGGGAGCAGCACCGCGTCGCGGATCTGGTGGTAGCGGCCGACAACGGTCAGCCGCTCGCCGCGCAGTAGCGGTCCGATGATCTCTAGCGCTTCTTCGAACCGAGCGACACGGTGGTCGGTCGGGAAGCCGAATGCTAGATACTCCGGGTCATACCAACCAGCCCCCAGACCCAAGACAAGACGACCACCGCTGACGCCGTCGGCGGTGACCGCCATCTTCGCCATCAGCGCTGGGCTGCGAAACGACACGCACATCACAAGCTGGCCCAGCTCGATTGTGCTGGTCGATGCGGCGAGTGCGGCCACGATGGTCCAGCACTCGTGGATGGCCTCGGCGGGCCTGCCCGCCGAGCCGGACAGGAAATGGTCGCAGACCCAAAGCGAATCCAGCCCGATCGCCTCGGCGTGGGTCGCAAACGCGTGCATCTCCCGCCAGGTGGGCAGCCGGCCCGGTCCATCCGACGCCCCGAACGGCAACATCACGCCGATCCTCATCGACGCGCGAGCCTAGCGCTCAGACTGCGGCATCGCGATCCCGTCGTGAAGCAGCGCCGCTCGTGACGAACACGAAGGCCACCGAGTCGACCTGCGCGGCATAGACCAGGCGTCGACCCGGTTCGCCGGCGGCGTCGACCTCTCATCGGCAGATCCGGACTCAAGCTGCCCACCTCCCACGGAGGTCGAACGCGAAGTCGCGGCGAAGAGACAGGTCGCTGTCGCGGCGGTATGACACGGCCGCGTCAACCGGGGCGGTACGCGGCGGTAAGCCGTAGCTCCGTGCGGCCCCGCATCGCGGCGCAAGGGGCGAGCCTGGCCTGCCCCTCCGTTGTGGATCGCTGGTGCGGTCAGGTCAGCCGGTCCGCTGTCGCCACTAGCGCGCGGACCGTGGCGGCGAGGTTTTCGTCGAAGGCGCCGGCGGGCGCCTGCCAGGCCCAGTTGCCTTGGGCGGTGCCGGGCGTGTTCATCCGGCTCTCGCTGCCGAGCCCGAGAAGGTCCTGGGCCGGCACGACCGTCAGCCGAGCCGTCGACTCCAGGGCGACGTGGACGAACGCCCAGGGCATCGCCTCGTCGGGGTCGACGAGGCAGGAGCGGATCCGGTCGCGGGTCTGCTCATCAAGGTGCTCCCACCACCCGACGGTGGTGTCGTTGTCATGGGTGCCGGTGTAGACGACGCTGTGCTCCCCGTGGTGGCGGGGGAGGTGCGGGTTGTCGGGGTTGCCATCGAACGCGAACTGGAGGACCTTCATCCCGGGCAGGCCGAACCGGCTCCGCAGTGCCTCGACCTCCGGGGTGATCACTCCGAGGTCCTCCGCCACCAGTGTCCCGGGCCCTGCGGTGTCGACCAGTGCGGACAGGATCTCGGCCCCTGCCCCAGGGACCCACCAGCCTTCGCCAGCAGTGGCCGCATCAGCGGGGACGTGCCAGGCAGCCTCGAAGCCACGGAAGTGGTCGATGCGGACCAGGTCGAACAGCTCCCGCTGGCGGGCGATCCGGCGCCGCCACCACGCGAACCCGTCGGCGGCCATCGCGTCCCAGTCGTAGTGCGGGTTGTTCCAGCGCTGACCGTCCGCCGCGAAGTAGTCCGGCGGGCAACCGGTCACCGTGATCGGCCGACCCTCCTCGTCCAGCCGGAAGAGCTCCCGCGACGCCCACACGTCGGCGCTGTCGAGAGATACAAAGATCGGCAGGTCCCCGAAGAGGAGCACGCCCTTGGACGCGGCATACCTGCGCAGCCGAGCCCACTGCACCGCGAAGACCCACTGCTCAAAGCGCAGGTCCCGCACGCGGTCGGCAAGCGGCCTGAGCGCGCCGCCGACGGACTGCGGATCACGGTCTCGCAGGGCCGGCGCCCAGGTCGGCCAACGAGCGAGGCCGTGCAGTCCGCGAAGGGCAGTGAACTCGACGTACGGATCCAGCCAGCCGCCCTGCTCCGCACACCACGACGCGAAGGCGGACTCTTGCTGTTCGTCCAGTGCCGACGGGTCCTCGAGATGATAAGCGGACTGGTGAGCCCGGCTGATCAGCTCGGGGTTTCCCGCCATCGCAGACAGCGCGTCATACGGCGAGCGGCTCTCCTCGTTGGTCGGCACAAGGGGCAGCACCTGCCAGACCGAGCAGCCCGCGTCGGCAAGGAAGTCGACGAACCGGTAAGCCTCGTCACCGAGGTCACCGGACGTCGACCTCGTCGAAGGCGCTGGCAGGGAGGTCACGTGCAGCAGGACCCCCGCCCGGCGAACGTCCAACGCCCTGCTCTGCCCGCCCACGGCCCTCCCTCCGTCGCGGCTGCGAGCGTAACCACACCTTCCGCCACAGCGATCGTCCGCACGCCGGTGGACGCGGTGGGTACGCGTCAGGTGTCCATCAGCACCACCCTGCGCCCTTCAACAGTGACGTGTGACTGCATCGAAACAGCGGACGTCTCCTGCCGCTGGCGTGCGCCCAGCGCCGGAACAGTTCGACCCGACTCTGCTGGGTGAAGGTCTTTCCCCGCGTAGCCGCTGTCGCGGCGAAGTGACGCGGGCAGCCGACCAGAAGTCACGTAGCGAGGACGGCTGGATGGCTCAACGGTCGATGGCAGTG
>DATHII010000315.1:0-4047 GCA_035316885.1 Jiangellaceae bacterium
GACGAGCCAGCCGGCGACGACGTCGCCGCTGGTGCGCCCGGTGAGACCGTCGGCTCGCGGCCGGCGGCCGGCGCGGTCAGCGTCTTCAACGGCCCGCCGAGCGGGCTCGCGTCCGAGCGGCTGCTGTTCCAGGGGACGGCCGGCATCCCGGGTACCCCGGAGGCGGGCGACGCCTTCGGGGCGGCGCTGGCGCCGACCGATAGCAACGGCATCGGCCAGTGGGACCTGGCCGTCGGCGTCCCCGACGAGACCGTCGGACCCGATGTGGCGAGCGGGGCGGTCAACCTGCTGGCCGGGTCGGTCACTGGTCCGAGCGGGGGCACCCTGGTCCTGCAGGCCAACCCGGAGGACTTCGACTTCTTCGGCCAGGCCTTGGCCGGCGGGTTCTTCCTGCACGACTTCGACAACAACGGCTTCTTCGACCTGGCCGTCGGCGCGCCCCTGGAGAGCGCCGGCAGCCGGCAGGCCGTCGGCGCGGTGAGCGTGTTCTACGCCTTCGGCGGCGCCGGCGGGACCGTCACCCCCGGGCCGGTGTTCCTCCAGGGCAGCGGCGGGCTCGGCGGCACGGCGGAGGCCCGCGACTTCTTTGGGACCGCATTGGAGTGATCGGGCTGCGGCGCGGCCACTGGCACCGTGGTGGCAGTGGCCGCGCCGGGCGGGTGGTGTGGTGGTCAGCTCTTGGGGAGCAGTACCTGGTCGATGAGGTAGACGGTGGCGTTGGCGGTCTGGACGTTGCCGCAGATCACCCTGGAGTCGCCGTTGACCTTGAAGTCCTCGCCGCTGCCGCTGACCTCGAGCGTGCCGCCCTGGAGGGTCTTGTGGGTGCCGGCGAGCTGGTCAGGGGCGAGCTGGCCCTGGACCACGTGGTAGGTGAGCACGGTGGTCAGCAGGCCCTTGGGCTCGCCGAGAGCTTTGTCGAGGGTGGGCTTGGGCAGGGCCGAGAAGGCGTCGTTGATGGGCGCGAACACGGTGATCCCGTTGGCCGAGTTCAGGGTGTCGACCAGCCCGGCCTTCCTGACCGCGGTGACCAGAGTCGACAGCTCGGGGTTGTTGGAGGCGGCGGTGGCCACCGGGTCCCGAGCCATGCCTTCCAAGCTGCCAGCGCCGCTGGCCGGCACGGCCGAGCAGGCAGCCCCGAACGGGCCTGACGCGGTCATCGGTGATGCTGTCGTCGGCGAGGCGGCCGGCGTCTGGCTCCCCGAGGTGCCGCCATTGTTGCTGCTGCAGGCGGCGCCCAAGAGCGCCATTCCGAGCACACCGACCACAGCGGCGCGACGAGGAGTGAGGAGACGGAGCATGCCTGATCCTTTCGGGGAACCGTTCAGGAGGTGACGGAGGTGGTGGGGGTTGGCTCCGACGTGCCGACGAGCGTCCGGAGCTGGCTGGCGAGGTAGAGTGCCGACAGCCCGACCAGCGTGTAGACGATGCGGCTGCCGAGGTTCACTTCTCCGAAGCGCATCCCGCCGAACACGGCGGCGACCAGGTCGAACTTGAACAGGCCGACCAGACCCCAGTTGAGCCCGCCGACGATCGTGAGGATCGCGGCCGGGGCGTTCAGCTTTCTCATGGACTTCCTCCTTCTGTCTAGGTTCTGTCTAGATTGTGTCTAGATAATGCCGCAGGGCGGATTGTTTGTCAAGGGTCTGTACAGCGACTGTCGACCGCCTGTATGGTGCGGACGTGAATGACCAGGAGCGCCACGAGGCCACGCTCGGTCCCGGACCGGGCTACCTTCGGATCGGTGAGCTGGCCAAACGGACCGGAGTCAGTCCCGAGCTGCTTCGGGCTTGGGAGCAGCGGTACCAGCTCCTCCAGCCGACACGGACCGCAGGAGGCTTTCGGCTGTACAGCGCTGCCGACGAGGCCAGGGTCCGGCGCATGCAGGACTTCGTGTCCGGCGGACTCGCCGCCGCACAGGCTGCTCGTCTGGTCCTCAGCGGCGAACCGGCACCGCGCACGGTCCCGCCGCCGCGAACCATCCTGGACGATGCGGCTGGCAACCTGGCTGCGTCACTCGACCGGCTGGACGAGCCGGCAGCCAACACCGCGCTCGACCGGCTCTTCTCTGCCTACACCGTCGAGACGGTCCTGCAGGAAGTCCTGGTTCCGTACCTGCACAGGCTGGGCGAGCGATGGGAGGCCGGCGAGGTGTCGGTCGCGCATGAGCACTTCGCCTCCAACCTGATCCGGGGACGCCTCCTCGGCCTGGCCCAAGGCTGGGGTCAAGGCCGAGGCCCGGGCGCCGTGCTCGCCTGCGTGCCAGGTGAACATCACGAACTCGGCCTGCTGGCCTTCGGGGTCGCCTTGAGCCGCCGCGGCTGGCGGATCACCTACCTCGGTACGAACAGCCCGATCGACGCCATCGCCGACGTCACCCGATCCCTGCGGCCCGCGGTCGTCGTCCTGGTCAGCATGAACCCAGACAACTTCCTGGACCACGCGCGCGAGATCGCCGATCTCGCCGCACAGGTCCAGGTCGCGATCGCCGGTTCCGGCGCCACACCCGAGGTCGCCCAACTTACGAAGACGCGCGTGCTGGACCAAGACCCGGTGAGCGCCGCCGAGACCATCGACCGTGACCACTCGGCCCGCGGTGATGAGCGGCGGCGCTCGTGAGCTAACGGTAGGAGATGGACCCCAGCGTCGACCGACCTCTCGCCTGGCTCGGGGCGAGGAGATCGGTGCCTCGGCGGCCGCAGCCGGCCCGGCCGGGCGAGGCCGACTGGACCGGCGCGCCCTACGGCCAGGTGCAGCGGCGGCACCCGCCGATCAGTCGGCGATACTTCAGCCGCCTGATCGGAGCGGCGGGCCGGTGAGGGTCGCGGTCTTCGGCGCAGGCGGCACCATCGGGCGCGCGCTGCTGCCTGCCCTCGACCGCGAGCACGAGGTCGTCGCGGTGTCCCGCCGGCCGAGGGCGGCGCAGAACGAGCGGACGCACTGGGCGGTCGCCGACGCCAGTGACCCAGCGTCGGTGCGGCGCGTCCTGGAATCGACCCGGGTCGTTTACTACCTGGTGCACTCGCTGGACTCGCCCGACTTCGAGGAGCGCGACCGGCAGGCGGCGGAGACCGTCGCGCGAGAGGCCGAGCGCGCCGGAGCCGCCCAAATCATCTACCTGGGCGGACTGGGCGATGACACGCCCGGCCTGTCGCCGCATCTTCGCAGCCGGATCGAGACTGGCCGGCGTCTGGCATCCGGCGGCGTCCCGGTGACCGTGCTGCGCGCGGCCATGGTGATCGGCGCCGGGAGTGCGGCGTTCGAGACGATCGTTGCGCTGGTCGACCGGCTTCCCGCCATGATCACGCCCCGCTGGGTCTCCACGCCGACGCAGCCGATCGCCCTGACCGACGCGGTGCGCTACCTGGCGGGACTGTGCGGCCTGGAGGAGGCGCTCGGCGCCAGCTTCGACGCGGGCGGTCCCGAGGTGATGACCTACCGGGAGATGATCGAGCGGATTGCCCGCCTGCGTGGCCGCCACCCACTCATCGTGGAGATGCCCGTGCTGAGCCCGCGCCTCTCCTCCTACTGGCTGCATCTGGTGACGCCGGTCAACGCACAGATGGCCCGCCCCCTGATCGAAGGGCTGCGCAACCCGACCGTCGCCCGCGACCACCGAATCCGGGAGCTGATGCCGTTCCTGCTCACCTCATTCGAGGAGGCGGCGCGGGCAGCGTTGCGCACGCGCGGCTGAGCTGCACCGCCGGTGGTCCGGCACCGGCGGACGGCGCCGGGCGGGTGCCGCCACCGCGGCTATCCGTCGCGTTGGCGGGCAGGCTTGTCTGGTGATTGTCTCATCGCCGACGAAGACGGCATGGCATGGCTGAACAACCAAGCAGACACCAACCAGCCCCGGTCACGCGCACACGCGCAACAACATGGGCTGCCTACGCCGCGTGCGCATTGGCGCTGCTGTCTGCCGTGCCCAGCTTCTACTGGGCCCTTGGCGGCACCGCAGGGCTCGACACCGTGGGAGGGACGATCGAGGAGCTCGGTCGGGCTCATGATCCCAGGGGCGTCGCGCTGGGGGCGGTCGCTGGCATCCTCAAG
>DATHII010000316.1:0-2903 GCA_035316885.1 Jiangellaceae bacterium
CGTAATCGCCGGGGACCAGAACTCCGACCCGCTCGACGGCGACAGCATCCCCGGCGCCATCCAGCAGCTGATCGAGCACCCGCGCGTGAACACCAACGTCACCCCGGACAGTGAAGGGGCGGTCGAGCAGTCGGCACTGCAGGGCGGCGCGAACCTCACCCACCTTGGCGACCCGCGCTTCGACACGGCCGACTTCGCAGACACCGCGCCGGGCAACCTGCGCGCCGACTACGTGCTGCCGAGCAAGAACCTGCGCATCGACGACTCCGCCGTGTTCTGGCCGCTGGCCGACGACCCGCTGTTCCGGCTGGTCGGCACATTCCCGTTCCCCAGCTCCGACCACCGGCTGGTCTGGGTCGACACATGGGTGCCGGCCACCTGAAGGCTCGGCGCGCCGCTGGGTCCGGCTAGGTTGCGCGTTCCTCCGGGTCGGTGACGTCGGCGACCGGCGAGCTCTGAGCCCGGCAGGTGGCGCCGGCAAACACGGGGCCCAGTCCGTGGCAGCAAACGCGTGCCGGGTGTCTCGGCCAAGTACCTCGACGGCACGTGGGGTCCGTTGACGTCGAGGGTGCAGCCTTCTGGAAGGCGAACGACTCGTCGGATTCTGGTCGGAGTTAGACCGTCGGAGCGTTTGAGGACTCGGACTCGTCGTCACCTTGACGTTATCAAGCCGTGACGAGGAAGATATCGAACGAGAGAAACGAGACCGGCCTGACACGACCGATCGCCCGAGTGCCTCACCGTGGAGGACAGCATGCGATCCCGTTCGCGCACAGCCCTCATCGGAGTCGGAATCCTGATTGTGTCGTTGGTGCCGACCGTTCCCGCATCGGCTGGGCCCAGTGCGGCCGGCAATGCGTCAGCCGTCCCGGCCGATCCTGTGTACCTCAACCCACACATGGCGGTCGAGCGGCGCGTCGCCGACCTGCTCGGCCGGATGACACTGGAAGAGAAGATCGGCCAGATGACGCAGGCCGAGCGCGGCGCGGTCGCCGGTGACCCGCAGGTTATCGCCGAGTTGGGTCTGGGGTCGGTGCTGTCCGGAGGTGGCTCGACGCCGACGCCCAACACTCCCGCCGCTTGGGTGGCGATGGTCAACGAGTTCCAGAGCCAGGCGTTGGGCACCCGGCTGGGCATCCCCATCATCTACGGCATCGACGCCGTCCACGGGCACGGGAACGTCCACGGCGCCACCATTTTCCCGCACAACATTGGCCTCGGCGCCTCGCGCAACCCGGCCCTTGTCGAGATGGTCGGCCAGGCCACCGCGGAAGAGGTGAGGGCGACAGGCATCCCATGGAGCTTCGGGCCATGCCTGTGCGTCGCCCGGGACGAGCGATGGGGGCGCACCTACGAGAGCTTCGGGGAGGACCCGGCACTGGTCACCCGGATGGCGACGATCATCGATGGCCTCCAGGGGATGGGGCGAGCACCGATCGACTCTGATCACGTGCTGGCAACCGCAAAGCACTATGCGGGTGACGGTGATACGGAGTTCGACGCCGCGATCGCTGCGGCCAACGTCGGCCTGCCCTGGTTTTTGCAGCGGTACACGATTGACCAGGGCGTCACGGTGACCAGCCGCGAGGACTTCGAGCAGATCGACCTGGCTCCGTACAGCCGCGCGATACGCCGCCACGGTGTGCGTAGCGTGATGCCGTCGTTCTCCAGTGTGGATTGGACCGAGGATGGCGTCGGCAACCCACTAAAGATGCACGCCCACAACGAGCTCATCAGCGACGTGCTCAAGGGTGAGATGCACTTCCCGGGCTTCATCATCTCCGACTGGGAGGGCATCCATCAGATTCCTGACCCGGCTAACCCGGGCTTCGGCGGGCTCACCCCATACAAGGTGCGAGTCGGGGTCAACGCCGGCACTGACATGTTCATGGAGCCCTTCAGCGCGGCGGAGTTTGAGACCCTGCTGCTCGCCGAGGTCAACGCCGGTCGGGTCAGCCAGACACGCATCGACGACGCCGTGTCGCGCATCCTGCGCGCCAAGTTTGAGCTGGGGTTGTTCGAGCAGCCGTTCGCCACAACAGACAACCTGGACCAGGTTGGCAGCGCGGCGCATCGCTCGATCGCCAGGCAGGCTGTGGCCGAGTCTCAGGTGTTGCTGAAGAACGAGGGCAACGTGCTGCCGCTCTCCTCGGACGCCAACATCTACGTCGCGGGCCGCAACGCCGACAACATCGGCAACCAGGCTGGTGGCTGGACGATCGCCTGGCAGGGAATATCCGGCGACATCATCCCGGGTACGACGATCCTCGAGGGCATCCGCGACGTGGCACCACAAGCAACGGTGACGTTCAGCGAGGATGCTTCGGCGCCGATGACCGGTGCGGACGTGGGCGTCGTGGTTGTCGGCGAGACGCCTTATGCCGAGGGGTTCGGCGACGTGGGTGGACCGGAGTGTGGTTTCTGCTCCGTGCCGCAGCAGGAGGAGAAGTCGCTGTCGCTGCAACCCGCCGACCGAGCGGTCATCGATACGGTGTGCCAGGCGATCGAGACGTGCGTGGTGTTGGTGGTCTCCGGCCGCCCGCAGGTCCTTACCGACCAGCTCGGCGAGATGGATGCGCTCGTGGCGTCGTGGCTGCCGGGCAGCGAGGGCTCCGGCGTCGCGGATGTGCTTTTCGGTCAGCGTCCGTTCACCGGCCAGCTGCCGATGACCTGGCCGCGGACGGAGGCGCAGGTACCGATCAACGTGGGGGACGCGGACTATGACCCGCTCTTCCCGTTCGGCTGGGGTCTGCGCACGCGGGCCTAGCGGCTACGGACGGCCGTCGCCTTCCGCGGCAAAGGACGGAGCCCGGCAGGTCTTCACCCAACTGCTCAGCGACGTCCCCCAGGCGCAGTGGGAGCTCGACACGGTCTTCGCCGACGACGTGCTCTACCTGGAATGG
>DATHII010000317.1:0-16428 GCA_035316885.1 Jiangellaceae bacterium
GCACGGCGCGCGCGACGGTCTTCGCGATGAACCCGCTGTATCGAGCGGACCCTGAGCGGGAGTGGTCGATGGTCGGCCTGGCGGCCTACTGGGCAGACCAATAGATCGCCGTTGTGGGCGCGCCGGTTGAGGCGTCTGTACACGGATCGGCCCAGATCCTTTCGTCTCAGCATCCGAGACGCTGGTTACGGCTGCCGGGACAGTGGCACCAAGATCGTGGTCCCTATCGCCGGTCCGACGCGACGAGAAGAGGTGCGGTGGCGACGACTGGTCGCGTACTGCTGGTGGGCAAGCGCGCACGTGTCCTGGACCAACTCGCCGACGCGCTTCGCAACGAGGGCCTCCAGGTTCGTGAGGAAACCGACCTCGACCGCGTCCGCACCCACGTCGACGGCAGCACGGTCGACGTGCTCGCGCTGGGCCGGGCGCTCACGGGTGCGCGCCGGGAGTCGCTGGTCGCCGCGCTCCGGGCGAAGAACCCCGCCCTCCGCGTCGTCGACGGGCTCGCACCGATCACGCCATTGCTGGTGGCCCAGGTTCAGGAGGCGCTGACCTCGCCCGGTATCGAGTCCCGGATCGTCGCCGCCGCCGGCGTCGAGGTGGCCGACCGCACGGTCGCCGTCTCGCTGCGACGGCGGGCCGACGTCACCGTCGTCTACCACCGCCTCGACGCCCTGTATCGGGCCCACGAGCAGCTGCTCCACAGCGGGCCACTCGAGCGGGGGGGTCACTGGTTCCCGGTCAAGGGCAGCGTCACCAGGGGCGAGCGTTTCGTCGTCGTGCGCGCCGACGGCCAGACCACGGTCCACCAGCTCGTTTGAGCCCGGTGGGTGGCCGACGTCACGCGGCTCGGGCCCTGATGGCTCACTACCGTGTGCGGCATGGACGCTGACAGTGCTCACACCGAGTCCGGCCTGCCCTTCGAGCCGGTTTACGGGCCTGAGGCGCTGTCGGGGTGGGATCCCGGGGAGCGCCTCGGCCGGCCGGGCGAATACCCGTTCACGCGTGGTGTCTACCCGACCATGTACACCGGCCGGCCATGGACGATGCGCCAGTACGCGGGCTTCGGTACGGCGACGGAGTCGAACCGGCGCTACCACCAGCTCGTGGCGGCCGGCACCGGCGGGCTGTCGGTCGCCTTCGATCTGCCCACCCAGATGGGCTACGACTCCGACGCCCCGGTCGCCCATGGCGAGGTCGGCAAGGTGGGCGTCGCGATCGACTCGCTGGAGGACATGCGCACCCTGTTCGACGGCATCCCGCTGGATCAGGTCTCGACCTCGATGACGATCAACGCCCCGGCCGCGCTGCTGCTCCTGCTCTACCAACTCGTCGGCGAGGAGCACGGAGTACCCGGCGACAAGCTCACCGGCACGACCCAGAACGACGTGCTCAAGGAGTACATCGCCCGCGGCACCTACATCTACCCGCCGATGGAGTCGCTGCGCCTGATCAGCGATCTCTTCGCCTACTGCCGGCGCGAGATGCCGCGGTGGAACACCATCTCGATCTCGGGCTACCACATGGCCGAAGCCGGCGCGACCCCGGTGCAGGAGGTGGCGTTCACCCTCGCCAACGCCCGCGAGTACGTCCGGGCCGCGCTGTCGGCCGGGCTCGGCGTCGACGAGTTCGCCCCCCGGCTGTCCTTCTTCTTCGTCTCCCGGACGACGCTGCTGGAGGAGGTGGCGAAGTTCCGCGCGGCGCGTCGGATCTGGTCGCGGGTCATGCGCGACGAGTTCGGCGCAACGGACCCCCGCTCGCAGATGCTTCGGTGCCACACCCAGACCGCGGGCGTCCAGCTGACTGCGCAGCAACCCGAGGTCAACTTGGTCCGGGTGGCGGTGCAGGGGCTGGCCGCGGTCCTCGGCGGTACCCAGTCGTTGCACACGAACTCATACGACGAGGCGATCGCGCTCCCCAGCGAGAAGGCGGCGCGGCTGGCAGTGCGGACCCAGCAGGTCCTTGCGTACGAGACCGACGTGACGCGTACGGTCGACCCGTTTGCCGGCTCGTACGTCGTCGAGTCGTTGACCGACGACCTGGAGGCGGCCGCGCTGGATCTCATGGGTCAGGTCGAAGACCTCGGCGGCGCGGTCCACGCGATCGAGCGCGGATTCCAGAAGAACGAGATCGAGCGCTCCGCGTACGCGATCGCCCGGGAGATCGACTCCGGGGAACGCACCGTGGTCGGGCTGAACCAGTTCACGACCGATGACGAGGAGCCGTACGAGCCGCTCCGCGTCGACCCGGCCCTCGAGGACAACCAGGCGCGACGGCTGAAATCTCTGCGAGCCGCACGGAATGCGGACGATGTGAAGCGGACGCTCGACGCGTTGCGGGGCGCGGCCTCTGGTAACGACAACGTGCTGTACCCGATGAAGGAGGCCCTGGCGGCCCGGGCAACGGTCGGCGAGGTGTGCAATGCATTACGCCAGGTCTGGGGGACGTACGAGCCACCAGCCGCGTTCTGACGGCGGGTGCGTTGCGCTGCACTGCCCCGGCGCGCGAGCCCTGCCGGTCGGCTCCGGCAGCCGCCACGTCACGCATCGGCTCCGGTCACACATAGGACCAAATCCGAACTCTTGTCGTGGTTGCCGGTACTTTGGTGGGCACTGATGCGGATCGCGGTAGTTGGCAGTTACGGGATTGGCATGACCATGCGAGTTCCGCGACTCCCCGTTGCCGGCGAGACCCTGCTCGGCGGCGAGTTCGTATCGGGCCACGGCGGCAAGGGTTCGAACCAGGCGGTGGCCGCGCGGCGGCTCGGCGCCGACGTCGCGTTCCTGACCGCTGTGGGCGACGATGTCATGGGTCACGCCGCTCGGGAGCTCTGGAGGACAGAGGGCGTGGACGCCTCGGCCACTGTGACCGCACCCGCCTCGACCATGGTCGGCTTGATCCTGGTTGAACCTAGTGGCGAAAACCGCATCGCCATAGCGACCGGCGCCCTCGAACACCTCCGACCGGAGCATGTCGAGGCGTTCTCCCCACAGTTGGCCGAAGCCGATATCGTCATCGTCTCGCTCGAGATCCCTCTCGATGCGGCCATCGCTGCGCTGCGCGTGGCCCACGAGGTAGGCACGGTCACCCTGCTCAATCCCGCTCCCGCACAACCCTTTCCGGACCCGTGCTGGAAGGACGTCGATGTGCTCACGCCCAACCGCACCGAGGCCGCGATCCTGCTCGGACTCGAGCCCGATGGTGTGGAGGGTGCTGACACCCTGGCTATGCGGCTTCACCAGCGCAGCGGCGCCACCGTCATCCTGACTCGAGGCGCCGAGGGCGCCCTGATCTGCGACGACAGGGGTGTCACCAACGTCCCGCCCATCCCGTCCCACGCCGCGGTCGACACCACCGGCGCGGGCGACGCCTTCACCGCCGCCGTCGGCGTCGAGCTGGCCGCTGGGCGCTCGGTCGACGATGCGGCGCGCTTCGCATCGCAGGTCGGCGCCCACGTCGTCGCCCGCCACGAGGTCATCCCTGCGCTGCCCCGCCGGGAAGACCTGGGACGCGCCGACCTCGATCCGGGACTGCGTACCGGCTGAACTCTCCACGGCCAGCCGGCATGCAGCACCACGAAAAGGACACCCGTGACCGACTTCACCTCGCTCGCGCCAAGCGACCTTGCGCCGTACATCCAGCACACCCTCATCGGCGTCGGTACCACCCGAGACCAGGCCGTCGCGCATGCCCAGCAGTGCTTTGACCATGGCTTCGACGCCGCCATGGTCGCCGGCTCCTGGGTGACCCTGACCGCCGAGATGCTCGCCGGCACCGGCATCACCGTGGCCTCGGCGCTGGACTTCCCGATGGTCGGCGTCATGACGAGCGCCGGCAAAGCGGCCGAGGCCGCCGAGCTCGTGCAGCTCGGGGCACGCGAGATCGACATGGGCGTGCAGGTCGGGTGGCTCAAGAGCGGCGATTACGACGGGTTCCGGGAGGACATCGCTGGCGTGGTGCGGGCAGCCGGTGTGCCGATCAAGGTCATGCTCGAGCTGCCGCTGCTCAACGAAGCCGAAAGGGCCGCCGCGATCGAACTCTCCTGTGAGGCGGGCGCGGCCTATCTCAAGAACGCCAGTAGCGGCGCCATTGAAATCGCGAACCCCGATAGCATCCGCTACCTCGTCGAACGCGCGCCGAGAGGCGTGCTCGTCAAGGCGTCCGGCGGGATCACGAGCCGCGAGCAAATCGTGGCGCTGCTCGCTGCTGGTGCGGCCAAGGTCGGCACCAGCGCGGGCATCGCGGTCGTCACCGGCACGACCGACGAGCGCACCAAGAGCTACTGAAGCCATGGGACCGAAGCTGCTCCGTCCCGTTCCGTCGCCCGCTCGCGTTTCGAGTATGCCGACGTGTGGATCCTCCGCGACGGGTTACGCATCACGTCCCTCCTGACTCGCCGCTGGCCAACCTCGAGGAGCGCCTCGTGCCTGTCCCCTTCATCCTCGACACAGACACCGCTCAGGACGACTGCATTGCGATCATCGCCGGCCTGGTCGACCCCGAGGCCGACTTGCGCGCGATCACAATGGTCGCGGGGAACGTCGGCTTCGACCAGCAGATACGCAACGCGCACCTCACCCTGAACGCGGTGGGCCGACTCGGCGAGGTGCCGATCCACCTTGGCTGCCGCCGGCCCCTCGTTGTGCCATGGGTGTCGGCCGAGAACGTACACGGCGATGGCTCCGGCGGACTCACCATGGACTTCGATGGCACCACCACCGAGGCGGAGCACGCCGTTGACGCGCTGATTCGCCTCACCGCCGAGGCCCCCGGCGAGATATCGGTGGTGGCCATCGGCCCGCTGACCAACATCGCGATGGCAGCCGTCAAGGATCCGTCGTTCGTCCGCAACGTCAATCAGCTGGTCGTCATGGGCGGCTCCAACAACGGCCGCGGCAACATCACCGCCGCCGCAGAGTTCAACCTTTACGCCGACCCGCATGCCGCCAGGATCGTTTTCGAGTCCGGCTTCGACATCACTGTCGTCCCCTGGGCCCCGCTCACACTCAACGATGCCGTCTTCAGCCGCGAGCAGCTCGCCGGGATCGGGCGGATCGGCACGCCCCTGTCCCAATTCTTCATCCAGGTCTGTGGGCCGACCCTCGCCTTCGACGAAGCCGTCGGCATCCCAGGCACGACCCACCCTGATTCCCTGTCGGTCGCGGTGCTGCTTCACGCCGAGCTCGTGCTGCAGGCTTCGGACTACCACGTCGCTATCGAGGCTGAGTCGACCCTGACTCGCGGTTATGCCGCGATGTCCTGGGGTGTCCACGGCCTCAACCCCAACGCCCGCGTCATCGAGCGCGCCGACGCCGCCCGATTCCACCAGTACCTCACCAACCTGCTCAAGACCCCTACAGCACTGAATCGCCCATTCACGACATTCACGACCCTCACCTGACTGCTCCAGCCTGAGGTCCCATACAGGCGCCACCAGAGGTCACGTGGGTCGCACACCCCTGGGCGGTGTGGAGTATCCGCTCGGGACGGATCAGTGGTTGCGGGCTGGAGCTTGGCACGCGAGATTCGTGGATTACCGAGCAAGCGGCCTGCCCATCTCGACTGCGGCAGCCTGGCTCGCCGCACGGATCGAGCAGCTCGCCGGTGTCCAGGCCGGGAACACCACGACGATCGCCCACACGTCAAGGATCGATAACAACCGCGCATCGTGCTTGCGTTCCGTAGTTCCCTCGTGATTGCGACGGCTAGGCTGTCGCGCGAAATAGCGTCCGGAATCGGCGCTTTATGACCAAGGAGGTCTATCTTGCGTCGAATGACCAAGATGGCAGCATTGCTAACAGTGCCCGTCCTCGCACTGGCCGCCTGCGGCGGAAATGGCGACGGAAATGGCGACGACACCGCCGGCAGCACCGGCGAACCCACCGCGGAGTCCGACATCAGGGTCGGCATGGCGTACGACGTCGGTGGCCGCGGCGACCAGTCGTTCAACGACTCGGCGGCCGCGGGCATGGATCAGGCTGTCGACGAGTACGGCATGGAGAGCCAGGAATCGGAGGCCGCCGACGGCGAGCCGGAATCCGCACGCGAGGAGCGCCTGCGCACCTTCGCTGACGCCGGCTTCGACCCGATCATCGCGGTGGGCTTCGCCTACTCGCCGTCGGTGGCCAAGGTCGCGGCCGAGTACCCCGAACTGCACTTCGCGATCATCGACGACGAGTTGGCCGCGGCCGACAACATCGCCAACCTGGTGTTCGCGGAGGAGCAGGGTTCATTCCTCGTCGGTGCCGCAGCGGCGCTGAAGACCGAGACAGATCACCTCGGATTCATCGGTGGCGTCGAGGTTCCGCTGATCAAGAAGTTCGAAGCCGGCTTCATCGCGGGTGTCGAGGCGGTCAACCCTGACATCACGGTCGACATGGTCTACCTGACACAGCCACCGGACTTCTCGGGCTTCAACGACCCGGCGAAGGGCAAGACGGCAGCGGAGGGCATGTTCGACGCCGGCGCCGACATTGTCTACCACGCGGCAGGTGGCTCCGGCGGTGGCCTGTTCGAGGCAGCGTCCGCGGCGGGTATGAGGGCCATTGGTGTTGACTCCGACCAGTACAACATTGCCGACGCGTCGGTGCGGGACGTGATCATGACGTCGATGCTGAAGAACGTGAATGTCGCCGTCTTCGAGTACCTCACCGAGGTCAACGACGGCAACTTCCCGGCCGGTGTGACCCGCTACGACCTGTCGGTCGACGGCGTCGGCTATTCCACAAGTGGTGGGTTCATCGACGACATCACCGGGGACCTCGACGAGTACAAGCAACAGATCATCGACGGGGAGATCACCGTCCCGACGTCCTGATCTTCGTCATGTGGGCCCGTGGGCGAGCGCGGTAGGGTTTGGCCACGGGTCCTTCATGTTCCCTCGAACACTCGCACCTTCGCCACTCGGGGCACGAGTCCAAGGAGTACCACGTCGTGTCGACTCCGGTGCAGCCCGCCACCAGCGCTGACCGGATGGCCGTTCGGCTGCACGGCATCGGGAAGCGGTTCCCCGGCGTCATCGCCAATGACGACGTCAACGTCGATGTCGCGCGCGGCAGCATCCACGCGATCGTGGGGGAGAACGGCGCCGGCAAATCGACGCTGATGAAGATCTTGTACGGCGTGCAGAAGCCCGACTCCGGCACGATCGAGATCAACGGCACCCAGGTCGTGCTCGGGTCGCCCGCGGAGGCCATCCAGGCCGGAGTCGGGATGGTCTTCCAGCATTTCATGCTCGCCGACAACCTCACCGTGCTCGAAAACGTCACCCTCGGTGCGGAGCGGCTGCACGGCATCGGCACCGAGGCGCGCGCCGAGATCCTGAAGATCTCCAACGCCTACGGCCTCAACATCGAACCCGATGTCCTGGTCGAGAAGCTCGGTGTCGGTGCGCGCCAGCGAGTCGAGATCCTCAAGGTGCTCTACCGGGGCGCCCAGATCGTGATCCTCGACGAGCCGACCGCTGTACTCGTGCCGCAGGAGGTCGAGGAGCTGTTCGACAACCTGCGCGAGCTGAAGTCCGAGGGCCTCACCGTCATCTTCATCTCGCACAAGCTCGACGAGGTGCTGTCGGTCGCCGACGTGGTCACTGTGATTCGGCGGGGCACGACCGTGGCCACCGTTGACCCCGGCTCCGTGACCGCCCGACAGCTTGCCGAGCTGATGGTCGGCTCGGAACTGCCGTCGCCCAGCACGGAGACCTCCACTGTCACCGACCAGGTACTGATCACGGTTGAGAACCTCACCCTGCCGTCCGACGGTGCCCGCCCGCTCCTGGACGACATCTCCTTCGTGATCCACCGTGGTGAGGTGCTGGGCATCGCCGGCGTCGAGGGCAATGGCCAGGCCGAGCTCGTCGAAGCCATCATGGGAATGCGCCCGGCAGCCACCGGCAAAGTCACCCTGGTCGACCGCGACCTGTCGACGCTTTCGACCCGGGTGCGCCGCGAGGCGGGCATCGGATACATCCCCGAGGACCGGCAGCGTCACGGTCTGCTGCTTGATGCGCCGCTGTGGGAGAACCGGGTGCTGGGACACCAGACCCGAGAGCCCAACGTCAATGGCATCTTCATCGACAAGGGAGCTGCGCGCGCCGACACCCAGCGGATCATCAAGGAGTACGACGTGCGCACGCCCGGCCCCGACGTACTCGCCCGCGCGTTGTCCGGTGGCAACCAGCAGAAGCTGATCGTCGGGCGCGAGATGAGCGGCGAACCGATCCTGCTGATCGCTGCGCATCCGACCCGAGGGGTCGACGTCGGCGCGCAGGCAGCGATCTGGGACCAGATCAAACGGGCCCGCCGTGAGGGCCTGGCAGTGTTGCTGATCTCGGCCGACCTCGACGAGCTGATCGGCCTGTCCGACCGGATCGAGGTGATCCTGCGGGGCAAGCTCGTGGGTGAGTTCGACCCGGGTGAGGTGACGCCGGAGCAGCTGGGCTCGGCCATGACCGGAGCAGGTGGGACGGCATGACACCGCGCTTGACCCGCATCGCGCTCGGTATCGCCGCCCCGGTGCTGGCGCTAGCAGCTGCGTTTCTCATCACCAGCCTGGTGCTGCTGATCGCGGGCGACCCGGTCGGCGAGGTCTGGTCGACGATCCTCTCGGTCCCCGCGACGCGCAACATCGCCAACATCATCAACAGCGCCACCGTGCTCTACATCTCAGGACTCGCTGTCGCGGTTGGCTTCCGAATGAACCTGTTCAACATCGGTGTCGACGGGCAGTACCGCATCGCCGCATTCACCGCGGCATTCGTGGCTGGCGAGGCGTGGCTGCCCGGCTACCTGAACACGTTGTTGGCCATCGTCGCCGCGATTCTCGTGGGGGCGGCATGGGCGGGAATCGCCGGCGTGTTGCGTGCCAGCCGAGGTGTCAGCGAGGTCATCTCGACGATCATGCTGAACGCGATCTCCACCTACCTGGTGGCCTACCTGCTGCGCAAGGCGGCCGTTCAAGAGCAGGGCAGCAACATCATCGCCACCAAGGAGATCCCGGAGGGCAGCCGCATTCCCGCCTTCTCACTGTCGGACCAGGCGGGCACCACTGTCTACGGCTTCGTATTCATCGCGATCCTGCTGGGCATCGGCTACTGGGTGATGCTCAACCGCACGAGGTTCGGCTTCGACCTTCGAGCGACCGGTCGGTCGGAGACGGCTGCGACCGCCAGCGGCATCAACACCAAGCGGATGATCATCTACACGATGCTGATCTCGGGTGGGCTCGCCGGACTGGTCGGGTTGCCGATCCTGTTCGGCGCTGCCTACTCCTACGGCTCGACGTTCCAGTCCGGTCTGGGTTTCGCCGGTATCGCGATCGCGCTGCTGGGGCGCAACCACCCGATCGGCATCGCACTTGGTGCGCTGCTGTTCGCCTTCCTCGACGAGCAGTCCAACCCGCTGCAGATCCTCGTCGGTGTCGCACCCGACATCGTCAAGATCACCCAGGGCATCATCGTGCTGACCGTCGTCATCGCCTATGAGGTCGTACGCCGCATCGGCGTGCGGATAGAGCAACGCCAGGTCGCGCAGGCCCTGGAGCGCGCGGCCCGCGACAGGGCGGAGGTGTCGGCATGAGCACCCTCGCCTCGGCCAAGGACCGGCTGGCCGCCATCCGGCCGAAGGGCCGGATCTCACCCTGGTGGATCCTGATCGGCCTTGCGGCCGCGCTGTTCCTGCTCTCCGTACTGCAGCTGGTGACAGGGGCCGACGACCTGGCCTCCTCCGGCACCATACGGGCGACGATCATCGCCACGGTGCCGATCGCCCTGGCCGGCCTGGGCGGGTTGTGGTCCGAGCGATCCGGCGTCGTCAACATCGGCCTCGAGGGCATGATGATTCTCGGCACCTTTGGGGCCGGGTACCTCGGCTTCCACTACGGTCCGTGGGCAGGAGTGCTGGGCGCGATCGCCATGGGGGCGATCGGCGGCCTGATCCACGCGGTCGCGACGGTGCTCTTCGGCGTCGATCACATCATCTCCGGTGTCGCGATCAACATCATCGCGCTCGGAGCGACGCAGTATCTTGCGGCGCTGACGTTCACCGGGCTCCCCGGCGGCGGCCAGACTCAGTCTCCCACGCTGGGCGACGTCAATTCCATCACTATCGGGCCGCTCTCCGACGCCTTGGGCGACATCGAGGGCAGCGGCATTTTCTTCGTGTCCGAGTTGGCCGCGGGCCTGCGGGCGCTGGTAACGGAACTGTCGCTGCTGGTGCTGCTCGCACTGCTGCTATTCGTCCTCACCTACTTCGTGCTCTGGCGGACCGCGTTCGGCCTGCGGCTGCGCTCGTGTGGTGAGAGCCCGGCGGCTGCAGAGACGCTCGGCGTCAACGTCTACCGCTACAAGTTCATCGCCGTGCTCGTGTCCGGAGGTCTCGCCGGACTGGGCGGCGGATTCCTTGCCCTGGTCGCGTCGAGCAACTACCGCGACGGCCAGACGGGCGGCCGCGGCTACATCGGCCTGGCCGCGATGATCTTCGGCAACTGGCGACCCGGCGGGCTGCTGGCCGGCTCGGGCCTCTTCGGCTATACGGAGACGCTCGGGCTGCGCCGTGGTGGCGAGTCGGTGCACGCCTTGCTGCTTCTCGTCGCCGCGCTGCTGGTGATCGTCGCGATCTGGCAGTGGCGGCGGCTGCGCCATGTGTCTGCTGGCGTCTCGGCAGTCATCGCTCTCGGAGCGGCGGCGCTCTACTACTCGATCGACGCCGTCTCCGGTGACTTCACCCGGATGGCGCCCTACGTGACGACCCTGTTCGTGCTGGCGTTCGCGTCGCAGCGGCTGCGAATGCCCGCGGCTGACGGCCAGATATACAGACGCGGGACCGCCGGATGACGGCGGTCGACTGGGAACCTCTGCAGAGCTTGGCTACCAAGGTCATGGCCTCGGCCTACGCGCCGTACTCCGACTTCCCGGTCGGTGCGGCCGGGCTGGTCGACGACGGCCGGGTGGTCGTCGGGTGCAACGTGGAGAACGCCGCGTACGGCGTGGGGCTGTGCGCCGAGTGCGGGCTGGTGGCCTCACTGCACGCTAGTGGTGGCGGGCGGCTGGTTGCCATCACCTGTGTCGGCGGCGCCGGGCAGCGGCTGATGCCTTGCGGACGGTGCCGCCAGCTGCTGTGGGAGAACGGCGGGCCCGAGCTGCTCGTCGACACCCCAGCGGGCGCGGTCCGGTTGGCGGATCTGCTGCCCAGCGCCTTCGATCCGCCGATCTTTCCCGTGATCAGCTCGGTCGGTGCTTTCGGCCGCGAGATGACGGCCGGCCAGGGTTTCATCGCACTGGCGGCGATGATCTTCGGGCGCTGGTCACCGATCGGTGCCCTGTTCGCGGCGCTGCTGTTCGGGTTCGCCAACAACCTGCAGAGCATTCTGGGCATCATCGGAACGCCGATCCCGAGCCAGTTCATGCTGATGGCCCCGTACCTGGCGACGATCTTCGCTGTCGCCGGCCTGGTCGGCCGGGTGCGGGCGTCCGCAGCCGACGGCCAGCCCTGCATCAAGGGCTGACCTGCCGTGGGTGATCGGGGTCCAGCCGTCGACTGGGAGGCTCTCCGCGCTCGCGCCCACGAGGTGATGCTGCGCGCGTACGCGCCGTACTCGGGGTTTCCGGTCGGCGCCGCTGCCCTCGTCGACGACGGCCGGGTGGTCGTCGGCTGCAACGTCGAGAACGCCGCCTACGGGGTCACGCTGTGCGCCGAGTGCGGGCTTGTGTCCTCCCTGCACGCCACCGGCGGGGGACGTCTGGTCGCCGTCACCTGCGTCGGCGGGAAGGGCCAGCGGCTCATGCCGTGCGGTCGCTGCCGCCAGGTGCTCTCGGAAAGCGGGGGCCCCGCCCTGCTGGTCGACACCCCGCAGGGCGTGCTGACCATGAGCGAGGTGCTACCGCAGGCCTTCGGGCCGGCAGACCTGCGGGCATGAGCGCTGCCCATCACCAGCCAAACGGGGTGCGCGGCCCTCTCCCGCGGGCGGTCGGTTACGTCGCGCTGGCCATGATCGTCGTGGGCGTGTTGGCGGTGGCCGTTGGAACCATCGGCGTCTCGGACGCCTCTACCGGTCGGGCGCTGGCCAGCGTGGGGGTGATGGCCGCGGGCGCGGCTTTCGTGCTGGTCGGATGGCGGCTGCGTCGGCACGAGCGCTGGGCCTACGTCGCGGCGATCGTGCTGCTCTCCGCATTGGCCCTGTTGTGGGTCGTCCGTGCGGTCATCGACGGTGAGGCCTGGTTCGCCGGACAGGTGTTCGGGCCCGCGCTCGGCATCTGGGCCTTGGTGCGTCCGGAGTCGCGTGACCACTTCGCGCGGTGATGTCCCGCATTAGTTGACCTCGACTAGTCAGTTCTGTATAGTTTGGGTTGACTAGTGCAACGGAGGTCTGCCATGGCGACGAAGCGGAAGGTCGGCAACCTGCTGGCGCTGGCTGCGCTGTCCTATCTGACCCGAGGGCCGATGCACCCGTACGAGCTGGGCCGGACGCTCCGGCGAAACGGCGACGTGCGCAGCATCAAGTTCAACCACGGCTCGCTCTACATGGTGGTCCAGCAACTCGTCAAGGCCGGGTTGATCGTCGAGCAGGAGACCACCCGCGAGGGCCAGCGCCCGGAGCGCACCGTGTACGCGCTGACCGACGCCGGCCGCGTCGAGCTGCGCGACTGGATGCGGGAGCTGGTCGAGGAGCCGGAGCACGAGTACCCGCACTTCGTGGCGGCGCTGTCGCTGATCGCGGCGCTACCGCCCAGCGAGGTCGTCGACCTGCTGAACCGGCGGCTCCGCCGGATCGCCGAGCAGCGCTCCGAGATCCGCGAACACATCGACATCACGGTCGCCGACGGCGTACACCCTCTGTTCCTGGTCGAGGAGGAATACCGGATCTCTCTCCTCGAGGCCGAGTACGACTTCGTCGAGCGCTTCATCGCACAGATCACCCACCCCGAGAACGGCTGGGGACCGACGTGGGCCGCGTTCCATGACGAGCCCGCCGCTACGAACGAAAGGCAACAGTCATGACCCGTACCCGAACCGCCCTGGTCGTCGGTGGCGGCATCGCCGGCCCTGCCGCGGCCATGGCCCTGCAGAAGGCCGGGATCGACCCGGTGGTCTTCGAGGCCCACCCCACCGGCGCCGACGGCATCGGAGTGTTCCTCACCCTGGCGTCCAACGGCGTCGACGCACTCCGCGTCCTCGGCGCGGACAAGCCCGCTCTCGCCGTGGGGTTCCCCACCCCGGGGATCACGCTGCGCAGCGGCACCGGCAAGCGGCTCGGCGCGAGCCGCACCGGCCAGTCGCTGCCCGACGGCACGACCAGCCAGACCATCAAGCGCCCCGACCTCTACCGGGTGCTGCACGACGAGGCCGCCAGCCGCGGCGTTCGCATCGAGCACGGCAAGCGCCTGGTCGGGGCCGAGGAGACCGGCGATCGGGTACGGGCGGTGTTTGCTGATGGCAGTGAGGCCGTCGGTGACGTTCTGATCGGCTGCGACGGCGTCCACTCCACGGTGCGGCGGATCATCGACCCCGCCGCGCCCGCCCCGACCTACGCCGGGCTGATCAACACCGGCGGCTACGCGCGCGGCGTACGGGTGGACTCCGAGCCGGGCAGCTACGAGATGATCTTCGGCAAGCGTGCGTTCTTCGGCTACGCCTTGGCCCCCGACGGGGAGGTGTGGTGGTTCGCCAACCTGCCTCGGCGCGACGAACCCGCCCGCGGCGAGCTCGAAGCCGTCCGCGGCGACGAATGGCGGCGCCGGCTGCTCGCGCTCTACGCCGGGGACGCCGGGCCTGCCGTGCCGCTCATCGAGGCCACTCCGGAGATCATGTCGATGAGCCCAATCCACACCATCCCGCACCTGCCCTCCTGGCATAGCGCGCGGATGATCGTCATCGGGGACGCCGCGCACGCCCCGTCCCCGACGTCCGGACAGGGTGCCTCGCTGTCCATCGAGGACGCCGTCGTGCTCGCCAGGTGCCTACGCGACCTGCCCAGCCCACCGGCGGCGTTCGCCGCCTTCGAGGCGGCGCGCCGGCCCCGGGTCGAGAGCATCATCAAGTGGGCCGCACGTATCAACAACAGCAAGGCCGCCGGCCCGGTCGCCAGAGTTCTCCGCGACGCCGTGCTACCGACGGTGCTGAAGATGACCGCGGACAGCAAGACGTTCAAGCAGACCCACGACTACCACGTCGACTGGGAGGCACCAGTCCCGGCCGTCCAGCCTGGCGGAAACTGACTGACCGGCGCATGGAGGTGGCGGATGGATGAGGACGTTCCCACGGTGTACGCGTGGGCAGGTGGGCGGGAGGCATTCGACCGGCTGACCGAGGAGTTCTACCGCCGCGTGCGCGGCGACGACGTCCTCTCGCCCGTGTTCGCGGGCATGCCGGCTGACCACCCGCAGCACGTCGCGACGTGGCTCGCCGAGGTGTTCGGCGGGCCGGCCGACTACACGGCGGATCACGGCGGGTACCCGCACATGCTGGCCAGGCACCTCGGTCGGGCGATCACCGAACGGCAGCGCTTGCGCTGGGTACACCTGATCTGCGAGGCGGCCGATGCCGTCGGCTTGCCCGACGATCCCGAGTTCCGGTCGGCATTCGTCGCCTACATCGAATGGGGCACCCGGCTGGCGATGTCGAACTCGCAACCCGGGGCCACTCCGCCGGCGTCCGCACCGGTACCTCGCTGGGGCTGGGGCGAGGCGCCACCCTACGTCGGGTAGCCGCGAGCGGCGTTCGCCCGGGGCTGACAGGTTGGCCGTGGCCGACCGCGTCGGGGAGGATCAGGACGTGCCCGAGGGATTCGATGCCGTTGACGTCATCCGTACCAAGCGCGACGGGGCTGAGCTGTCCGACGACCAGGTCGACTGGGTGGTCGACGCGTACACCCGTGGGACGGTCGCCGACGAACAGATGTCGGCGCTGGCGATGGCGATCCTGCTGCGCGGGATGTCCCGCCGCGAGGTCGCCCGCTGGACCACCGCCATGGTCGCGAGCGGGTCACGCATGGAATGGTCGGCGGTCGGGCGCACGACCACCGACAAGCACTCGACCGGCGGCGTGGGCGACAAGATCACGCTGCCACTGGCGCCCACGGTCGCAGCCTGCGGCGTGGCCGTGCCGCAGCTGTCCGGACGCGGGCTCGGGCACACCGGCGGCACGCTGGACAAGCTGGAGTCCATCCGCGGCTGGCGTGCCGATCTGTCGGCGGAGGAGATGCTGTCCCAGCTGCGGTCCGTCGGCGCCGTCGTCTGCGCAGCCGGCGCCGATCTGGCCCCCGCCGACAAGAAGCTCTACGCGCTGCGCGACGTCACGGGGACCGTCGAGTCGATCCCACTGATCGCGTCCTCGATCATGAGCAAGAAGATCGCCGAGGGCACGGGCGCCCTCGTGCTCGACGTCAAGGTGGGCTCGGGTGCGTTCATGAAGGACGTCGACTCAGCCCGCGAACTGGCCCGCACGATGGTCGACCTCGGCACCGACGCCGGGGTCCGCACTGTCGCGCTGCTGACCGGGATGGATATCCCGCTGGGGCTCACCGCCGGCAACGCCCTCGAGGTCCGCGAGTCGGTGGAGGTCCTCGCCGGCGGCGGCCCGCCGGATGTCGTCGAGCTCACCGTGGAGCTCGCCCGCGAGATGCTGACCGCCGCAGGGATGGACGGCGGCAAGGATCCTGCCGACGCGCTGACCGACGGATCGGCCATGGACGTGTGGCGGGCGATGATCGTCGCGCAGGGCGGCGACCTGAACTCGCCTCTGCCGATTGCGGCCGAGACTCACGTGGTGCTCGCTCCGGCCGACGGCGTGCTGACCCGCCTGGACGCGTACGGCGTGGGGGTCGCGGCCTGGCGGTTGGGGGCCGGCAGGGGCCGCAAGGAGGATCCCGTGCAGGCTGGTGCAGGCGTCGTGATGCACTCCAAGCCGGGAGCGTTCGTGCGGGCCGGCGAACCGTTGCTGACCCTCCACACCGACGAGTCGAATCGGTTCGAGCGCGCCCTGCAGGCGTTGGAGGGCGCATTCGAGATCGCACCAGCCGACTCCCGGCCCGAACTGCTCCCGCTGATCATCGAGCGGGTGGGCCGAGATCGTGCCGAAACCGCCGAGCACGGGCGCTCGTAACGGGCATCGGCGCGCCGTCCGTACGCTCTCGACCTCGCGGACCGCGACGAGTGACCGCATTCTGGTGTATCCAGCATGGTACATTCGTCGTAGCACATGCGCGGAGGCACACATGGCGCGCACGATGATCGACATCGACGAGGCGCTGTTGTCCGCGGCGGCCGAAGAGCTGGGTACAACGACCAAGCGTGCGACTGTTGAGGCTGCCCTGCGTGTGGTCGCCGGCAAGGCGGCTCGGCGTCGGCTGGGCGAGCTGATCGCAGCGACGGGAAAGACGCCGAAGGAGCTCGACGCCGAGCGGGATGACGCGTGGCGCTGAGCGGTTATCTCG
>DATHII010000318.1:0-4997 GCA_035316885.1 Jiangellaceae bacterium
ACCTCAATCGCCCGCCGGCTCGTCCGGCACATGCTCAACGCCGATTCCCTCGGCAGCAAGCGCATCGCGGACGACACGGAACGAGAGCACAGGCGGGTAACCCTTGCGCGCGAGCATGCCGGCCAGCCGGCGCGTGCGGGCGGGCGGCTCGAGGCCGCGGGTACCGGCGAGCCGGGCCGCGACCAGTGCTCGGGCGGTGGCCTCCTCCCGCTCGGGCGCGAGCGCGGAAACCGCGTCGTCGACCACCGCGGGCTCGACTCCCCGGCGGCGAAGCTCGAAGGCGAGCGCTCGCTTGGCCAGCCCTCGACCGGCGTGCCGCGACTCGACCCACGCCTCGGCGAACATCGCGTCGTCGATCAGACCGACCTCGCCGAACCGGTCGAGCACGGCGCCTCGTACCTCCTCGGCAACGCCGCGGCGGCGCATCGCGTCGTCGATCTGCGCCCTGGTCCGCGGCGCCGCGGCGAGCCTCCGCAGCGCGATAGTTCGCGCGACGCTCTCCGGATCGGGTTCGGGATCCGGATCGCCCTGCCGGCTGGTCATCATCCGCCCGGGCTAGAAGTCGACCGGTGGCTCGACCGGCGCGTCGACCCGCGGGCCGACACCGAGCTTCTCCTTGATCTTCTTCTCGATCTCGTCGGCGAGGTCGGGATTGTCGCGCAGGAACTTGCGCGCGTTCTCCTTGCCCTGGCCGAGCTGGTCGCCCTCGTAGGTGTACCAGGCACCGGACTTGCGTACAAAGCTGTGCTCGACCCCCATGTCGATCAGCCCTCCCTCGCGGCTGATGCCCTCACCATAGAGAATATCCAGCTCTGCCTGCCTGAATGGCGGTGCGCATTTGTTCTTTACCACCTTGATTCTCGTACGATTTCCCACAGCATCGGTACCGTCTTTCAAAGTTTCGATACGTCGTATATCCAATCGTATCGAAGCATAGAACTTCAACGCCTTTCCACCGGTCGTCGTCTCGGGACTGTTGTGCACGACGATGTCGTCCGCGAGATAGTTATGCGAGCCCTCTACCTCTATGTCGAACCTGTTCATGTTCTGGAGATCTGTCTTCCGCGTGATCTCCACGACACGTGCAGGCACTGGGTGCATGGTCGGCTCAGCAAACTCCGGCTCGACAGCGAGCCTACCCCTGAACCGCGCAAGGAGCTTGTAATCCATCGACGGGTGGATGTAGGGTGCAACGATTTCTTGAAACCGTGCAGAAGCGGCAGTCGTGAATTGGATCACATTCATTTGACGCTTCCCTGCCTGCCGCAGTTTGACGTCAAGATCATGCGTATCGCGCAGGTAATCAATAAGGCGCTTCCGCGAACCTTCCGACATCGCCTCGACACACATCTCGATCCGGCCACTGCCGCCTTCCGTGCGCTTCTGAAGCCCTTTGGATCGCACGGTCAAGCTGCCGTCATCCTGGTACCAGATCGCCAAAGCCAATGGAGTCAGCGCCTTCAGATAGTCCTCCGTGATGTGCTTGCGCAGCCCGCCGAAATAGACCACCTCGCGCAGCTCGGCCAACTCCGCAAGCGGAGTGAAGTCCGCGAAGACGGCGCCCTTGGCGTTGCTCGTCCGGCTGTGCTGAATGTTGGCGAGTAGCGAGACCTTCCAATCCAGGTAGTTCGCCTGCTTGGCTCCATGTCCCATGCGGAAGCGTGCGCACTCCGAGTCGATGCGGACAGCGGGTGACAGATTCCCATCACCCATCAACGCGCCAAGAATGACCTGCCACTGTGTTGAGTTGAGAACGTGGCGCTGCGCCAGCATAACCCGGTCGCCGACGCAGATCTCGCCAGCCTCCCGCCAACCACCTGGCGTTCGGACAAGGTGGTTTGGCGTCAGATCCATCGCGGCTCGTCCACAGCCCCTGCCTCCTCCAGCACGCTCTACCCTGAAGTGCAGGAACTCATTGGCTCGGCCGTTGTTGAACCAATTGATGACCTTACGAGGAACTAGCCTGCCGAGATTTGGATCGTACGAGAGCACCTCGACCTGCATTTTCTGATTGACTATCTTGCCGATATATTCCTTCGTACCATCCGCAAGCGTCACCTTGGTGTACCAGGATCCGCATCCGAACATGACGCCGATCTTTTCGCGCAATTGATTGATGAATATTGCTGTTGTTTTGGTCTGATTCAACGCACCGGCGATCTTGCGTAGTGCTTGGCTCATCAACCGGGCCTGCAAACCGACATGGCTGTCGCCCATCTCACCCTCGATCTCGGCCCGTGGCACAAGTGCCGCCACCGAGTCGATGACGATGACGTCGAGGGCGCCGGAACGGATCAGCGTGTCGGCGATCTCCAGCGCCTGCTCGCCGGTGTCAGGCTGCGACACCAGCAACGCATCTGTGTCGACGCCGAGCGCCTTCGCGTAGATAGGGTCGAGGGCGTGCTCGGCGTCGATGAATGCCGCGACCCCGCCCGCCTTTTGCGCGTTGGCCACCGCATGCAGGGCAAGGCTTGTCTTCCCGCTAGCTTCCGGACCGTATACCTCCACCACCCGGCCGCGCGGCAGACCGCCGATGCCGAGCGCGATGTCGAGGGCGATCGAGCCCGTCGGGATCACTTCGACCGGGACGCGGGCCTCGTCGCCGAGGCGCATCACCGACCCCTCGCCGTGCGCCCGCTTGATCTGGGTGATCGCCGTCTCGAGGGCCTTGTCGCGGTCCGCGGGAACTGCCATGGATGCCACCTGGGGTCCGCGGGCCGCAGCGCGGCCCTGTGGTCGTCTGGTCATCACCTCGGACGCTACGCACCGGTTCCGACAATCCCGCAGAGGCGCGACGTGGGCTGTGGACGGCGCTCGCGTTCCGAGGTCACCTGTGGACCGTAGACCGAACTGGTGTTCGAAGGAACCCCGACACGCCGAACAGACGACCAGGCGCCTCGCCGGCTCCATCCGTGACGGGAACGACCCGGGGCAGCGCCCTACCCAGAGCCGGTCACGGCCATGGACCGAGCCGAACGAGCGGCCGGATTGGCCGTCGCGAGGAGGAGCGCGACCACCAGCAGCGCCGCCCCCGCGTTCAGCAACCCGTATCCCAGCGTCCCGACCACCACACCTGCCAGGGCACCTCCCGCGGCCGCGGCGAGCCCCATCAGCAGGTCGGACGACCCCTGAGCGGCCGGCCGGTCCTCGATCGGCACGGCCTCGGTGAGCAGCGTCGAACCCGCGACCAGGCACGCCGACCACCCGAGGCCGAGCAGGAACAGCCCTGCGGTCAGCCCGGCCGAATGCCCTTCGGTCGACGTGCCCGACAGTGTCACCGCCGCGAGGAGAGTGACGCCACCAAAGGCCACCACCGGAATGCGCCCGACCTGGTCGGCGAGCCACCCCATGACCGGCGAGAACGCGAACATCCCGGCGATGTGCACGCTGAGGACGAACCCGATGATCTCCAGACTCGCGTGCCCGTGATCCATGTGGATCGGCGTCATGACCATCACCGACACCATGACCGTGTGCGCCACGACGACTGCCGTCATGCCCAGCAGCGCGCGGGGCGACCGGACGGTCGCGCCCAGTCCGCTGCGCAGGACGCCATGCCGCCGGTTCGGGCGGTCAGCGTGCTCCGCATGAAGTGACCGTGCGACCAGCAGCGGGTCCGGACGCAGTCCGGTGGCCACGACCAGCGCACCCACGGCCAGCATGACCGCGCCCACCAGGAACGGCCCGGCCAGCCGCTCGATCCCGAGCTGTTCGCCCAGCCAGCCGGCCGGACCGACCAGGTTCGGCCCCACGACGCCGCCGATCGTCGTCGCCCACACCACGACGGACAGAGCGCGCCCGCGGCGCTCTGCCGGTGCGAGGTCGGTCGCGGCATAGCGCGCCTGCAGTCCAGCGGTCGTCCCTCCGCCGAACAGCGCCGTGCCCAGCAGGAGGAGTGGGAACGACTGGACCTGCGCCGCCAGCACCGCCAGCAGGCCGCCGATCGCCGCGACGCCGTACCCGACGGCGAGCCCGGCTCGTCGCCCGGCGGCCAGAGCCAGCCGGGCGGCCGGCAACGCGAGCAGCGCCGCGCCGAGCACCTGGGAGCTCTGGACGAGGCCCGCCAGATCCTCCCGCCCCAGCACGTCGCTGGCCAGCAGGGCGCCGACAGCGCCCGCGCTGGACACGCCCAGCCCTCCCGCCACCTGGCTGGCGACGAGCGTCCGTACAGTGCGGCGCTGGACTGTCTCGACGGTGTCCGTGCGGGTCGCGGAGTCGGGTTGGGCAGTCACGTGCATCGACGGTACCTGCATATCCCGACAGGCCACATTCGAGTTTTGCGGCCACGCCCGAACGCCATGCCCGCCACTCTGCAACTTCGACCAAGGTCGAAGTCAAGCCGGCGGCTCGCGGGTCGAAGAGGGCGACTTTCAGTGATAGGAAGCCCTCATGGACTCGTTGCATCGCTTGACGATCGAGGCTGACAACGGTGAGGACGTGCTCTTCGTGTGCTCCATCGAGAGCTGCGGGAGGCGACTGGTCGTGAAGCGTTCCGGCGGCCTCGTCGTCCTGGAGCGCGGCGACTTCTTCGCGCGCCACGCCGGGGGTAGTAACGGCCTGGACATCACGGTCGGGCTGGGTTCTCGCGCTTAGCAGAGGCTGAGTCGCGTCGCTCAGAGCTACCGGGGGCGTCAGCTCAACCTCCCGCCCTACCTTGCCGGGAAGGCAGAGCCCAACACCGGGCATGCCGTCCTGACAGGGAGGCACCATCATGGATCAGTTCGATCCGAACATTCCCGGGCTCATCGAGGGCAACGTCACCAGCGTCGTCGTCACCGACCCACAGCCGTTCATCTTCGGAACGGGCAACAAGGTGATCGACCCCACCAGGTCGTTCGACCTGACGATCGAGTGGGAGCTCTTCGGGCAGCTGGTGCCGCTGTGGCTCTCGGCACTGGCCGGCAACTGGGACGTCTCGGTGTACGCCGAGTCGCTTGGTGGGGGGAACGAGGTCCGGCTGGGCACTGCACTCGTGCCGACGAGTGCGACCCTGCCTT
>DATHII010000319.1:0-2980 GCA_035316885.1 Jiangellaceae bacterium
CCTGGACGCGACCGACGCGTTGGAGACGCATGCGCTCAGCGAACGCATCGTGGCCGAGGTCGAGAGCAAGGCTTCCTGACTACGGGCCGTCATTCCTGCGGTGGCTGTACGTTTCGGATGGTTTACCTGATCCACAGGTGATCGGCATGGCGCCATAGGCGAACAGACGGGTGGACGCGATGGCCACCGAAACAAGCGCGAGCACCGTTTCGGCGCACAAGTCGGCTGTTCTCGCCCGGCGAGCTCGTCATCCTGGCCGTCTCCGTCATCGGGGCGATAATCGGCATCGTCGCGGTCGCCACCGGCTCGATCACGATCTGAATCGTTCCCCCGACGACCACGAGGAACGTCACGCTCCACCGAGAGGAACGCCATGACAACTCAGGACAACGTCAGCGCGACCTACGGCGTGCACTCCGAGGTCGGCAGGCTGCGCAAAGTCCTCGTGTGCGCACCGGGCCTTGCGCACCGCCGGCTGACCCCCACCAACGCCGACGACCTGCTCTTCGACGACGTCATGTGGGTGGAGAACGCTCAACGCGACCACGCCGACTTCGTCAACAAGCTGCGCACGCGCGGGGTCGACGTCGTGGAACTGCACGACCTGCTCGCGCTGACGATGGCGATCCCCGATGCCCGGGCATGGTTGCTCGACCGCAAGATCGTCGCCAATCGGGTCGGTCTCGGCCTGATCGACGACACCCGCGCCTTCCTCGAGTCGCTCGAGCCGCGCCGACTCGCGGAGTACCTGATCGGCGGACTCGCCACGTCCGACCTGCCCGACGACTACCGGTCCGGATACGTCACCCTCGCCCGCGAGGCGACCGGCGCGCGCGAATACCTGATGCCTCCGCTGCCGAACACCCTGTACACCCGCGACACGACCTGCTGGCTCTACGGCGGCGTGACGCTGAATCCGTTGTACTGGCCGGCCAGGCACGATGAGACGCTGCTGATGAAGGCGATCTACGAATTCCAGCCGGACTTCGTCGGCTCCACCGTGTGGTGGGGTGACCCCGAGCAGGACTGGGGCCAGGCGACGTTCGAGGGCGGCGACATCATGCCCGTAGGCAACGGCGTCGTGCTGATGGGCATGAGCGAGCGGACGTCTCGGCAGGCGATCACCCAGGTCGCGAAATCGCTGTTCGACCAGGGTGCGGCTGAGCGCGTCGTCGTCGCCGGCATGCCGAAGCTGCGGGCTGCGATGCACCTCGACACGGTGTTCACCTTTGCCGACCGAGACATCGTCACGCTGTACCCGACCATCGTCGACGGCATCCACGCCTTCTCTCTCCGGCCCACCGACACGTCGTTCGGCCTCGAGGTGACCGACGAGGGTTCGACGAAGTTCGTCGACGTCGTCGCCAACGCGCTCGGCCTGCCCGGGCTGCAGGTCATCGAGACCGGTGGTGACGTGTACGCCTCCGAGCGGCAGCAGTGGGACAGCGGCAACAACGCCGTGGCGCTCGAGCCCGGCGTGGTGTTCACCTACGACCGCAACACTTTGACCAACACCCTGCTGCGCAAGGCGGGTGTCGAGGTCATCACGATCGTCGGTGCCGAACTCGGGCGCGGTCGCGGGGGCGGCCACTGCATGACCTGCCCGATCATCCGCGACGCCGTTGCGTACTGACCGTGTCCGGGCCATGACCGCCGGGCTGATGACATGAGCACAAGAACGGTCTCCACGGCCGCGGACATCGCGGCCGTCGCGGGCGAAGCGGGCGTTCGGCGGATCGTCGTGGAAGGCGAGATCGCAGGCGCGCCGCCTTTGCGGCTCGCTTCAGGTCAACACCTGGTGGGCGCCGACGAACAGGCCGCGGTGGTCTTCGCCGACGGTGTCGACGGGGTGCAGCTCAGCCGCGACAACGAGGTGACCCGGATCCGGCTTCGGACCGATCCGGAGCGCAGAGCGATCTTCAACGACACCGCCGTCGACGACCTCGGCACGATCCGAATCGCTGACGTCACCACGGTCGGCCAGGTGCAGATCCTCGCCAGCCGGCACGTAAGAGCCGGCCATGTCGTCGTCGACGGCCTCGACGTGGCTCGCGCCGACGTCCGCGATCGAGGCGACCGGCCCCATCTACTCGGTGTCGGCGTGCTGCAGGGCTCGTTCACGCTGTGGAACCTCCAGCCTGGCGAGGACGTGGTGCTCACGGCTGATCTGCACCGAATCTCGGCCGGACGCGACGGTGCGCCCGTTCGGGGGAGCGGCGTGTTCGTCGGTGGCGCGGCCGGCTCCGGCGGAAGGCTGGAGGTGACCGTCCTGGAGACCGGGCCGGTCTTCACCGACGGCGGCATTGCCGAGGGCACGCGGGACCTGATCAGCGGCGGTGTGTTCGTCATCTCCGGCTGCCACGTCCGCGAGGTCCGTAACCGCGGTCCGGTCACGACATACGGAGTCAACGACATGGCGCTGGACAACTGGGGCCGCGTCGATACGTGGACCGCCGATGGGCCGATCACCACGTACGGCCGCAGCGGCGTGGGTTTCGTGAACTTCGGCAGCACGACGTTGTTGCGCGTGACTGCGCCGGTCGAGACTCATGGGATCGGCGCCCGCGGCTTCAACGTCTACACGGGCGGCTCGATCGCGGCCGCGGAGTTCGACAGCATCACTACGCACAGCGATGCCGCGGTCGGCATCCAGGTCAGCGAGCCCCTCGGCCGGCTGGTCGTCCGCAACGGGATCCACACCGACGGTGGTGCCGGCGACTCATTGGTCAAGGGCGTGATCACGCGACTGTCCGCGCATGCGCTCAGCGTGCTGGCCGGCGGGTCGATCGGCGAGGTCGACATCGCGGGCGGCGTCACCAGTACGGGTCCAGGCGTCGCCACCGTCGACGTGAAGGGCGAGATCGCAGCGATGTCGGTCGCGGGTGGCATCCACGCCCACGGAGCGCGTTCGGATGCGATCCACGTCGACGGCGGTTCCCTCACACTGCACGACACCGATGTGACCGCCGCCGACGGCGCG
>DATHII010000320.1:0-5366 GCA_035316885.1 Jiangellaceae bacterium
TCAGCCCACGCCCCAGCGGCGCGCATCGTCGAAACGTCCAGCCCGGCCTCACCGAGCATGTGCGTGAAGACGCCGGGCGCCTGCTGCGGCTCGGCTACCGGCTCCTGCACCGCGCTCCCACCGTTTGCTCCGTGGTTGACCAACCCAGCAGAAGTCAAGCCGCGGAACATACGGCCAGTCAACTGCGGTCACAGGTCTTCATCCCGTTCGTTCATGGTCGTCCTTGGCGAGGATCCGCAGCGGCCGCGCCTGATGATCGGCCGCGAGCCCGACCCCGACGCGAATCTCGTCGTCTAACCTCGACACTGCTCGCCTCGCCCGGTACGGTCGCGAGAATGTTCTCGCTGCGGGAGCCCATGAGACCCGCGCGCGTTCCCACGCTGAGAGTAGGTTTCGTCAATGGCATGCCGTATCAGTGAGCTCGTGCTCGCTTGCCACGACCCCGAGGGGCTGGCGCGGTTCTGGTGCGAGGTCCTGGACTTCATAGTGCTCGATCGCGAAGAGGGCGGCATCGAGATAGGGCCGCGCGAAGGGTTCGGCGGCCCGCAGCCGACGATCATCCTCAGCCGCAACGACGAGCCGAACGGGAAACTCCGGCTGCACATCGACGTCAACGCCACCGACCGCGATCAGGACGCCGAACTCGAACGCCTCCTGAAGCTCGGGGCGCGCCCGGCCGACATCGGCCAGACCGGCGAGGAGCCCTGGCACGTCCTCGCCGATCCCGAAGGCAACGAGTTCTGCCTGCTCAAGGCCCGCCTCGACCCACTCTGACGGCCCTCGTCGGCAACGAGGGCCGCGCCCAGGTGGAGGGTGTATAGGCGACGTGTCCGGCCTGCAGTAGCAAGAGAAGCGCTATCCAGCGGGTTCCTCGCCGATGCCCGACCCGCTCTACGTTGATTGCATGGTTTCCCCTTGGGCCAGCCTCCGTAGCATCCGGTGGACCGTCCAACAAACCGACGTCCACCACCGGGAGACCACGTGCCAAGCACCAGCATTCGCAGCACGCGCGGCGCCGCAAGGCGAGATATTGGGGGGAACCACATGCGCGCGCGCAAGAACGTAGTCGGGCTGGTCCTGACGAGCTTGATCATGACCCTGGGGGCGTCGGTCCTGACGGCCACGCCGGCCGCAGCCGCCGACGTCATCAGTTTCCGGGCTTCGGCACAGTCGGCCGCAACTCAGATCCAGCACCGGGTGACGATCCCCGCGACCGTGCGTGAGACCGACGCCTTGCTGCTCTTCGTGACCAGCAACAGGGTCCCCTCGGTCGCCGCGACGCCCGCCGGTTGGACCAGGGTCGGAAGCCGGCTGGCGAACACCGACACGGAGACCATCCTGTACAGCAAGGTGGCGGCAGCCAACGACGCTGGGCGGAGCCAGGCCGTCGACTTCACCGCGACCACCAAGGCCACCCTGACCCTGCTCGCCTATGACGGCACTGCGGCCGACCCGATCGCCATCTTCGCCTCGGCAGCAGAGACGGTGAACCGGGCCACCCACACGACACCTGGTGCCAACGTCTCGACCGCCGGTTCATGGGTCGTGTCCTACTGGGCGGACAAGTCCTCTGCCACCACCGGCTGGACCCTCCCCGCAGGCCAGACCCAGCGCAGCATGTCGGTCGGCATCGGCGATGGACGCATCACCTCCGTGGCATCCGACCAGAACGCACCGGCGCCGATCGGTGCGTCGCCCCCCCGTACCGCCACGGCGAGTGCCTCGTCTGCCAAGGCGACGATGTGGACGGTCGTGCTCCTACCCGACCCGGCTTCTGATCCGAACGTGGCCCCCGTCGCGTCGTTCACGGCGAGCTGTCCACAGCTGACCTGCACGGTGGACGCCTCAGCTTCGACCGACACAGCGCCAGGCACGATCGCGTCCTACGCCTGGAACTTCGGTGACGGCTCCACGGGCACCGGCGTGACGACGACCCACACCTACGCCAGCGCTGGTCCGCGGACGATCACGCTCACGGTCACGGACAACCAGGGACTGGAGTCTGCTCCGACCACGCGCACGGTCAACCCGACCGCTCCTCCGCCCGCATCGCTCGGGCACACCCGTCTCGTCCCGGACAAGCCGCGGACCAACACCCCCCGCATCAGCAGCGGCGAGATCTGGGACATCGAGGTTGTCCCGCAGCTGAACCGGGTGTTCATCGCCGGCGGCTTCACCTCGCTGGCGAACACCGTCGCCCCCACCACGACGATCAACCAGCCGTACCTGGCGAGCTACAACCTCAACACCGGGCTGATCGACACGAACTTCCGGCCCATCTTCGGCGGCGGCAGCGTCAGGGCTGTCGAGGCAACGCCTGACGGCACGAAGCTCTTCGTCGCGGGCGACTTCAACACCGTCGGCGGAGTAGCCCGACAGAAGGTGGCCAGCCTCAACCTCACGACCGGTGCACCGATCAGCACGTTCGACTTCACGCGGAGCACCAACAACCCGGCGACCGCGCTGGCGGCCACCAACTCGACCCTGTACGTGGGCGGCAGGTTCAGCCGGATCAACGGACAGCTGCGCACCGGCCTCGCTGCGGTGAACACGGCTTCCGGTGCTGTCGACATGTCCTTCGACAACCAGCTCTCCGGCGGCATCGGCGTCAATGGCCAGCTCGCGGTGCCCCAGCTCAAGCTCACGCACGACGAGAGCAAGCTGCTTGTCGTGCACACCGGTCGGCAGATCGACGGCCAGGACCGCTACGGGATGGGCATCATCGACACGGCGAGCAAGGAGCTCCTCCCCTGGCGTAGCCGGCTGTGGGACGACAACCTGGCCCGCGTCGGCGGCGTCACGCGCATATACGGCGGCGACATCGCACCCGACGACTCGTACTTCGTGGTCAGCAGCGGATCGGGCGGCGACTTGCCGCCGATCAGCGACACCGCGGTCGCCTACCCGCTCACGGACGCCTCGCTGACCGACTCGGACGTGCAGCCGCTCTGGATCAGCCGGCATTTCGACAGCATCTACTCGGTGGCGATCACTGAGGTTGCGGTCTACGTCGGTGGACACTTCGGGTTCATCGAGTCCCCGACGTCCGACGACCCGTGGCCAGGTCTCGACAACGTCGGCTACGGCACCGGGCAGGGCCTGGCCGGCTATGGCCTCGGTGACCAGGTGGTCCGTCGGGACCACATCGCGGCGATCTCCCCCACGACCGGCAAGGCGCTGGAGTGGTACTCCATCTCCAACTCGTTCGAGGGCGACAAAGCCATGGAAGCCACCCCCCGTGGCCTGTTCGTCGGCGGCGACGGCCAGTACAAGGGCGGCGTGCAAACCGGACGCGTCGGTTTCTACGACTTCAACTCGGTACCGTTCCCGGCGCCGGCTCCCGACACGACGATCACGGCCCCGATCGAGGGCCGGGTCGTCACCAACAACGCGCCGTTCGAGATCACCGGAACCGCGCGGGTCGCGACCGGAAGCGTCGGCCGGGTCCAGGTGCAGATCCAGGACCGCGACAGCGGCCAGTACCTCCAGGACAACGGCACCGCCTTCACGACGACTTTCGGCGCCAGCAACAGCCTGAACGCCACCCTGGACCCGGGCAGCGGGACGACTCGGACGTGGAGGATCTCCGCCACAATCGCCACGAACCGCAACCTGCGGGTCATGGCGCAGGCGTTCACTGCGCCCACCGGCGGCACGGGCGACACGACCAAGGCAACCAAGATGATCGAGTCGTTCAGCACCGAGGATCAGACGCCCACGACGTCCATCAACGGCCCGAGCGGCAGCGTCCTGGCCTCGACGACTTTCACCATGACCGGCACCGCCAACGACGACAAGGGCGTGAACTCGCTGTCGTTCTGGTTCCGCGACGAGCAGAACCGCTACTTGCAGAACGACGGGACCGTGGATGACATCTTCAACACGTTCCGCGGCACGCCCGACGTCATCGGAGCCACGTCGGCCACCTGGTCCTACGAGGTCACCTTGCCGCACGAGGGGACGTGGCGCGGCAGTGCCACCGCCACAGACACCACTGGGCAGGCCGACCTGCGCAGCGCGACCCGCGACTGGCTCATCTCGTCGACGGCGGTGGCGCCGAGCGTCACGATCCAGGAGCCGGTGGAGATGACGCCGCCGTTCGCGGTGCCGGCAGTCACCGTGGCGCCGGGCGGGCGACTCACCTTCTCGGGGACCGCGTCGGACGACCAGAACCTCAAGAACGTCGAGGTCTCGCTACGCAACACCTCGACGAGGGAGAACCTGGGTAACGACTGCACCTGGGGCACCAACGTCTCAGCCGGTCAGTGCCAGGTCTCGCCGGTCAACATCAGCGGATCCACGTACGACTGGACCTACACGACCCCCTTCGACCTGTCCCCGGGCAGCTACACCTTCACGGTCCGGGCCACCGACGACCTCGACCTGACGACGTCGTCGGCTAACCAGGGCCGGCTGACAATCAACGCGCAGATCCCGGGCGACCTGCCCCCCGACACCACGATGAGCTTCACGGCCCCGACCGACGAGTCGCTGGCACTGAACTTCACGGGGGCGGCCACTGACGACCGTGGCGTGCAGAGCGTGCGCGTCTCGCTCAGGGACGGCGACACCGGCCGGTACCTGCAACCGAACGGCACGATGGCAGCTACCTTCGCCACCCTCAACGCCACGCTCACATCGCCGGGCGCGGCGACCACCAACTGGTCGCTCGATGTCACGCTTCCGGGCCAGGGCAACTGGTCCTTCACGGCGATCGCGTACGACACCGCCGGGCAGCAGGACCCCTCGACCACCGGAGCCACCGGGAGCTACCGGGTCTACCCGAACGACGGTCCCCCGGCCTTGTCGGACACGCTCGGCGAGCCGGACAGCGGCGCGTCGTTCTCCGAGGGCAAGATCGTCGTCACCGGACGCGCGGAGGACGCCCCCGACGCCAACGCGAGCATCGCTCGCGTTGAGGTCGCGGTCGTGAACTCCTCCGGGCAGTACATGAGCTCCACCGGCACGTTCACCAGCACGACCCCGAGCTTCCGCACAGCGTTCCTCAACAGCCCGGGAAGCGCCGGGTCGAACTACTCGTACACTACGCCGGTCATCCCGGCCGGGACGTACAGCGTCATCGTGCGGCCGGTCGACGTCCGCGAGCAGATCGGCGAGGCACGCACCGCCACGGGTGTGACGGTCACGCAGCCGCCGAACAACCCGCCGGTGGCCAGCTTCACCTACTCCTGCGACCAGAACGTGTGCGTGTTCGACGGCCGTGGCTCCACGGACGAGAACGCGAACTCCCTCACGTACTCGTGGAACTTCGGGACGCAGGGGACGGCGACCGGTCCGCTGCCCACGAAGACCTTCACCGCGCCGGGCACCTTCCCCGTGACCCTGACGGTGCGGGACGAGTGGAC
>DATHII010000321.1:0-13480 GCA_035316885.1 Jiangellaceae bacterium
CGAGCTGGCGCTGAACAGCGACGGCAAGATCCTCGGGCTGCGCGTCGACATGCTCTCGGACAACGGCGCGTTCTTCGCCGACGCCCAGCCGACCAGGTTCAAGGCCGGGTTGTTCCACATCGTTACCGGGTCCTACGACTACCCTGCCGCGCACGTCGTGACGCAGGGCACCTACACGAACAAGGCCCCAGGCGGCGTGGCCTACCGGTGCTCGTTCCGGGTCACGGAGGCGTCCTACCTGATCGAGCGGCTGGTGCAGAACGCCGCGTACGAGCTGGGCATCGACCCGGCCGAGATCCGGATGCGCAACTTCATCAAGCCCGAGCAGTTCCCCTACGAGTCGCCGACCGGCTTCGTCTACGACTCCGGCGACTACCCGAGAGCACTGCAGATGGCGCTCGACATGGTCGGGTACGACGCGCTGCGCGCCGAGCAGGCGGCCGGCCGGCCCGACGGCAAGTTGGTCGGCATCGGCATCGCGAGCTTCACCGAGGTGGTCGGCGCGGGCAAGGGCTCCGAGTACGACATCGCCGGATTGCGGATGTTCGACTCCGCCGAGCTGCGGGTCCACCCGACCGGCAAGGCTATCCTCAAGCTCGGCGTCCGCAGCCAGGGCCAGGGCCACGAGACGACGTTCGCCCAGATCGTCGCGAACGAGCTCGGCATCCCGGCGACCGACGTCCGGGTCCAGGAGGGCGACACCGACAACACCCCGTACGGCCTGGGCACCTATGCCTCACGCAGTACGCCCGTCGGCGGCGCCGCGACGGCCGTCATCGCGCGCAAACTGCGCGAGAAGGCGACCAAGATCGCCGCCCACCTGTTGGAGGCGTCCGAGGACGACATGGAGTGGAAGGCGGGCACATTCTCGGTCAAGGGTTCCCCCGGCCAGTCGGTGACGATCCAGGACGTCGCGTTGGCCGCGTACACGAACCTGCCCGAGGGCATGGAGGCCGGCCTCGAGGGCGTCCACTACTACGACCCGCCGAACATGACCTACCCGTTCGGCAGCTACGTGGTCGTGGTCGACGTCGACCCTGACACCGGTCAGTGGACCGTGCGCCGGATGGTCGCCGTTGACGACTGCGGTGTCAGGATCAACCCGATGATCGTGGACGGGCAGATCCACGGCGGGCTCGCCGAGGGGTATGCGATGTCCTCGATGCAGTTCATCACCTTCGACGAGGACGGCAACTGCATCGGGTCCAACTTCATGGACTACCTGGTCCCGACGGCGTGGGAGACGCCGCGTTTCGAGCTCGGGGCGACGGTCACGCCTTCGCCGCACCACCCGATCGGCGCGAAGGGCGTCGGAGAGTCGGCGACCGTCGGGTCCCCTGCGGCGTTCGTCAACGCGGTGATCGACGCGCTCGCACACCTCGGGGTGCGCAACATCGACATGCCCGTGATGCCGGCCCGCGTGTGGTCGGCGATGAAGGATGCGCGGGCGGCCCCGGGGTGAGCGACCCGCAGCTCGCCGAGGCCGCAGCGCTCGAGCGCCGCGGCGAGCCGTTCGTGCTGGCCACGGTGGTGTGGCGGCAGGCGCCGTCGTCGGGACATGTGGGTTCGAAGGCGCTGGTCATGCCGGACGGATCCATGCGGGGCTGGCTCGGCGGCGCCTGCGCGCAGCCCGCTGTGCGCAGCGAGGCGCTGTCCGCGCTGGCGGACGGGCGTTCACGGCTGCTCCTGCTCGGTGTGCCGCCGGAGGCTGCGGCCGCCTTGGGTGAGGGAGCCGTCGTCGTGCCGATGGCCTGTGGGAGTGAGGGGTCGCTCGCCGTGTACCTCGAACCCGTGGTGCCGGCGCCGCTGGTGGTGGCCGTAGGGAGTTCGCCCGCGGTCGACACGTTGGCGGCGCTGGTGCGAGATCTGGGCTGGCGGGCTGCCGTCGCCGAGACGCCCGAGGACATAGCCGCACATCCGGTCGACGCCGGTACGGCGATCGTCGTCGCAACCCAGGGTCACGACGACGAGGCGGCACTGCAGGCGGCGCTCGTGACCGGCGCCGGCTACGTCGGGCTGGTCGCGTCGAGCAAGCGGGCCGAGGCGACACTCGGCTACCTGCGCGACCGTGGGGTCGCCGAGGCCGACCTGTCCCGGGTGCAGGCACCGGCCGGCCTCGACCTCGGGTCCACCGACCACCGCGAGATCGCGGTCGCGGTGCTCGCAGAGCTGGTCACGAGACGTGCCGCGGGCGAGTTGCGCGTGCCCGTCAGTGCGTCGCAGCCACCACCGGCACAGGCCGTCGACCCGGTTTGCGGAATGACCGTCGACGTCGCCGGCGCCCGGTGGACCACCGAGCGGGACGGGCAGACCTGGTACTTCTGCAGTTCCGGGTGCTTGGACGCATTCGTCGCCGAGCATGCGACCCGACCACCCGGATAGGCCTCACGCCACGACGGTCCCGACGAGTGCGACGACGTCGGCTGCGCACCCCCACGACAGCGTCACGCCTGCACCGCCGTGCCCGTAGCAGTGCACACATGGTGTCCCGTCCGCGAGGTCCTCACGGTCGAGCCGCACCGCCGGCCGCCCGGGCCGCAGGCCCACCCGGTGACCGAGGACGCGGGCGCCGTCGAGGCGAGGCTCCAGTGCCATGCAGCGGCGCAGGATCGCCGCCGCCGTCCCCGGGTCCGGCTCCAGGGCGGTCTCGCCCTCATCTGCGGTGCCGCCCAGGACGCAGTCGCCCGAGCGCGGCACGATGTAGGTGACGTTCTCGCCGTACTCGTCGAGGACCACCTGGTCAAGCCCTGGGTTCTCGACCAGGACGACCTGACCGCGGATCGGTGTCACGGTCGTGTCACCGGCCAACTCTCTGGCACCGAGGCCGGCACAGTTGACGACGACGCGAGCGGCGCCCGCGGCGTCTGCGAGCGATTCGACCGTGCGTTGCTCGATGACGCCCCCGGCCGACTCGAACCGACGCCACAACCACGCGAGGTAGGCGGGCATCTCGACCACGGGCGTCGTGAACACGAATCCGTCGTGGTAGCCGTCCGGGAGCTCGGCCGGTCGGCACCGGCGCAGATCGGCGACGGCCGCACGCCACCATGGGTCGGGCACGGCGTCTCGGAACAGTTCCTTGGTGGCCCCCATGCGCACGCCCGTCGCGGGCGTGGCGGCCATCCGCTCGAAGTCCGTGTAGGAGATCCGCCCCCAACGCAGCACTTCGGCCTCCGGGTAGGCGCGGTACGGATACCAGATCGCCGCCGCCACGCTCGAGGTGGTGTCCGGTGGCAGATCGCGCGCCACGATGCGCACGGCGATGCCGGCCTCCTGCAGCCGAAGTGCCACGGACAGCCCGATCACACCAGCCCCGACCACGACCACGTTCATGCCCTCCGCCTCCCAGCGCGATTCTTCAGCCATCTTGTGGCGGGTTTGCAACGCCTGATGCCGCGCGGAGACGTTCCTTTCCCGCCACAAGTCGTGCGGAACCGAAGGCTGCCAGGCACCGTCCAAGCCGCATGAAGACCGCGTCGAGATCGACCGTCCTGCTCGCCGGCCTGGCCGGGTCGGCCCTGGCTCTGAGCGCGTGCACCGGCGGCGGCACAGGCGGGATGCAGCCACCCGCCGGCCAGGTCGCTGCCGCGCTCCGGCTGGTGTCGTTCGACTCGTGTGACGATGCGTTGGCTGAGCTCAAGAGTGCCGTCGCCGAGCACGTCACGCCGTACGGCCTGGGTGGCGGCGACGTCACCTTCGACGGTGGCGTCGCAATGGCCGTGCCGGAGGCGGCGGCCACTGGAGAGCGGGGCTCGCTCGCGACCGGCGGTGCCGATGACAGCGCCGGGGTCACCGCGCCGCAGGAGTACTCGACCACCAACACCCACGAGATCGGCGTCGACGAGCCCGACCTGGTCAAGACCGACGGCCGTCGCATCGTCACGGTGACCGGTAACACGCTGCGCGTGATCGACACGGAGAGCAAGACCTTGTCTGGTGAGCTCGAGCTCACTGCCGACGGTGGGGACGTCTGGTACTCCGAGCAGATGCTCCTCTCGGGCGACCGGGCACTGGTTGTCGGCTACGGCGCGGTCGACCCCGCCCGGGCGGGTATCGAGTCGTCCTTCGCCGACGTGGGGCGACTGACTTATGCATTCGAGGGCAGCAGGCTCGTGCTCGTCGACCTGTCCGGCGACCCCGAGGTGATCGGCACCCTCGACCTCGACGGGAGCTACGTCGACGCGCGCCAGGTCGACTCGACCGCGCGGCTGGTCGTCCGCTCCGGACCTCGGCTGGACTGGACCTACCCGGATGCGATGTACCCTCCAGTTCCTCTCGCCGAGGGTGAGGCGCAGTTGAGCGAGGACGAGGCGTTGGCCGCCAACCGGGAGCTCGTCGAGAATTCCACGATCGAGGACTGGCTGCCCCGGTTCGTCGCCACGGATGCGGACGGCGCGAGCACCGACGGGCTGCTCGTCGACTGCGTAGACGTCAGCCGCCCGCGCGAGTACTCCGGCACGTCGATGCTCACCGTCGTCACCCTCGACCTGGCCGGCGAGCCGCAGCCGCAGGGATCCGTCACAGTCGTGGCCGACGGCCGGACGGTCTACGGCACTGGCGAGAGCCTCTACATCGCCGACGACCACAGCGGTTTTCCGATGCCGTTCGGCACGATGGCGACGCGTCCGTTCCCCATCGCGGAGCCGGCGACCGAGATCCACAAGTTCGACGTCTCCGATCCGGGAGCGCCGCAGTACGTGGCGTCCGGCCAGGTCGACGGCTGGCTTCTCAACCAGTACTCGCTCTCGGAGCACGACGGCCACCTGCGCGTCGCGACCACGACGGATCAGGGGACGGGTGCCGTGCCACCCGACGACGGCCCGGTGCCGCGTTCGGAGAGCGGGGTCAGCGTCCTGGCCCAGCGGGGAGACCGGCTGGTCGAGGTCGGCAACCTGGGCGGACTGGGCCAGGGCGAGCGGATCTACGCCGTCCGATTCCTGGGGCCGGTCGGGTACGTCGTCACGTTCCGTCAGGTCGACCCGCTCTACACGCTGGACCTCAGCTATCCGACATCGCCACAGGTTGTCGGCGAGCTGAAGATCCCCGGCTACTCTGCCTACCTGCACCCGGCCGGTGACGACCGGTTGCTCGGTGTCGGCCAGAACGCGGACGAACAGGGTATGACGCTGGGAGCTCAGGTGTCCCTGTTCGACGTGCGCGATGCGGCCGACCCAGCCCGCCTGGACACGTACACGCTTCCCGGCGGCTGGTCGGACGCCGAGCACGACCCGCACGCGTTCTTGTACTGGCCGGAGGACGGCTTGGTCGTCATCCCGGTCTGGGTGGAGCCGGCATTCGGCAGGCCGGGGGTCGCGCTCGACTCGGTCGCCTTCGCCGGCGGAGCTCTGGTGCTCAGGCTCGACGGTGACCAGCTCACCGAGATCGGCATGCTGTCGCACGTCCGGTCGGACGCACCGATCGACTACGAGCACGATCCGACAATCCGCCGGTCCCTTGTGGTGGGGGAGACGCTCTGGACCGTGTCGTCGGCCGGTGCCCTGGCCAGCGACGTCGACGATCTCGACGAACAGGCATGGGTGTCGTTCACCCGGTGACGTCCTGCTGCCTGCGCCGTGCGAGTGCGCGCCGGAGCACGTCGCGCAGCCGGTCGTCAAGGCCCGCGGCGTCGTGGACCTTGACGTGCCGGTGGCGCTTGCCGGTGCCCTCGAGCAGGCCGGCCGGGTCGGGAAGTGACGCTCCGTCGACCACACCGAGCGTCACGCGGTCCCGGGTCGGGCTGATCGTGAACACGAGGCCCCGGTAGCCGCGGTCGAAACCGTAGCCGATCTCGGCACCCTCAACGGTCTCGATCGCGTCTGGGAAGACGTCGAGCACGACGTCACGGCAGGCAAGCGCAAGCTGCCGTACGTCCTCGCTCCGGTCGGCGAGGAAGGCGTCGACTTCTGATCGGGGCAGAAGCTCGCTCACGCCGGCAAGCGTGCCATTGGACGACGGCGGGTCTGCGCGAGCACAGTCAGACCACGGCCGTGAGCACGACGATCCGCCGGAGGAGCGTCGGCGCGTCGCGGAGGGCATCGAGAGCACGGCCGACGACCGCGTCACGCTCGGCGGCTGTCAAGGTGGCGACGAACGGTGCGTTGTGGGCCATTCCCATCCGCCATGCAACCAGGTCCGTGACGCCGAGGTCGGGGAAGGCGATGTCGATCTCGGTCACCTCGGGGTCGAGTCCGGCGTCGTGTCCGACCCGGGTCATGCCCTCTTCGGTCCGGAGCTCTGCCGCCGGCCCACTCTGGATCGCCTCGTACCAGTCCGGAAGGACGTGTCCGGCAGAAGCAAGCGACGCCTCGACGGCGGGCTTGACCGGGTGCTCGGGGTCGATGCCATAACTGGACACGAGCACCACGCCGCCCGGCTCGGTGACACGGCCCATCTCACGCATGCCGTCGGCCGGCGGGTCGATGTGGTTGAGGCAGAATGACGCGGCGGAGACCCCGAAGCACCGGTCGCGGAAAGGCAACAGCCGCGCGTCGCCAACAACACCGGCAGCCGGCCCCGAAGCGATCATCCCGACGGCAGCGTCCAGGGCGACGACCCGCGCGCCGCGCGCCCGCAGCGCCCGCGTGGCTGCGCCCGTGCCGGCCCCGACATCGAGCGCGAGCCGATCGGTGAGCGCGACAGGGCTGCGCGCGACGAGCGCCTCGGCGAGCCGGCCGTAGATCAGGGCCGGCCCGGCCGCCCAGGCGGCGGCGCTGGCGGAGTACGCCGCGCCGATCTCGCCCGTCACAGCCACGCCGAGCCTTCGCGCACGCGGTCGCACCACCAGCCCAGCTCCTCGTCGTCGCCGAGCGCCTTCTCCCAGCCGAACACGACGAGGCTGCCGAGCAGGCAGATCGCCACCTGCCGCTCATACCATCCGCGGGTCGCGACGCCGTGGCGCTCGAGCGCGGCACCGAAAGCGGCGATCGCGTCGTCCTTGGAATGGGGGAGCCGGGCCCGGTTGATCGACAGGTACCACGCGAGCTCGTACGCGGGTGGCGCCTCGCCCGGGTACGTCCAGTCGATGAGCACGGTTCGGCCGTCACGGGCCGTACCCACGTTGCCGAGCTTCCAATCGCCGTGGACGAAGGTGTTCGGCGTCGCCCTGGCGGCCTCGACCAGCGGGTCGGGGTCGCGCCGCAGGTCGTCGACCACCACCGTGACGACAGCGGGTGCACGCTCGGCAAACCGCGTCCACCCGTCCGCAGCCAGCTTCGGTACGGGGTCAGGCCATCCGCGCTCCGCCTCGACCTGCAGGCAGGCGGGGTTGAACCAACTCCAGCGGTTGGCCAGCGGCACGAGGCCGAGATCGTCACGCCAGCCGAGCATGCGTGCCGACAGGCCGGCCAGGTCGTCGAGGTAGGTCAGGTGCTGATCCAGGGCCAGGGCGTCGTCACCGGCGGGTATGAGCTCGGCGGACATGTCGCGCATGAGCACGGCGCCGCCCCATCCGTTGCGGCCCAGCCCACCGGCGACTCCGACCACCCCGTGGTCGACGCGTTCGGGGTAGGCGTCCATCAGCCCGGCGGCCCACACCTGAACCGGGTGGCAGCCGACGTCGCCGCCGAACCGCATCGTCCAGTCGCGATCGACGTGGACGTGCTTGAGGACGTGCGGCTCGCCGTCGACCACGACGCGTTCGAAGGCCGAACCGGACTTCGAGTCGCTGTGCAGGAACGGCTGCCGGGGTCCAGCCCCGGCGAGCAACTCGTCCAGGGAGGACGCCACAGGTCGCGGCGTAAGAGTCGGCGGTGCCATGCGGCCATCATGTCCGGATCCGCCTTCGGCCGTCCCCCAATGTCCAGCTGCGGACAGGGCGTCCGTGATCAACTGACGGCGGGGGAGGGCGTCGGTAGCCTGTTGCGGACGCGCTCGGCTATGGCAGGCTGACGTTACGTACGGTTGTCAGGACAAGTTCCGGGAGAGCGATGAGAGGCATCGCGGGGGCTCCCGTCAGCTTCGGAGTCTTCGAGCTCACCTCCGACGGCCCGCTGGCGGAGCCGGACGAGATCCTGGCCGCCCTGCACGAAGCCGGATACGACGGGGTCGACCTCGGGCCCGTCGGATGGATGGGCGAGGGCGAGACGCTGCGCCGACGGCTGCGCCGCCACGAACTGGCTCTCGCTGGCGGCTGGGTCGACCTGCCGTTCTCCGACGACGATGCCTTCGGCGCAGCGCTCCCCACGCTCGACGCCGCGCTCGAGGTGTTCGTCGACGCCGTGGCCGTCGACCCGGCCCGTCCACCGCTCCCGACTCTCGCGGACTCCGGGTCCGACGTGAGGCGCGCGCACCCGGGCGGCCGGGTGCCGGGCCTCGGCCTGGACGACGCGGGCTGGGGCCTCTTCAGCCGCAACCTCGACACCGCCGCCGCCCGGGTGCGCGCCGCCGGGCTCGAGCCGACCTTCCACCATCACGTCAGCACCTACGTCGAGACCCCCGACGAGATCGACGCTCTGCTCGCGCGCACCGACGTCGACTTGACGCTCGACACCGGTCACCTGATGCTCGGTGGCGGAGACCCCGTTGCCGGACTCGAGCGATGGGGGTCGCAGGTCAACCACGTCCACCTCAAGGATGTGCGCTGCTCGGTGCTGGATCAGATCGTGCGCGAGCGCGCCGGGAGTCGGGCGGTCTGGGAACGTCGCGTCTTCACGGCTCTGGGACAGGGCGACTTCGATCTCGACGGATTCATGTCCGCGCTGATCGCCTCCGGGTACAGCGGCTGGCTCGTCGTCGAGCAGGACGTGATCCCCACGCCGGACGACCCACCGGGCAGCGCCGCTGCGGATCAGCGGGCCAACCGTGCGGCGTTGACGAGGTGGTTTCCGTGACCGACCGCGTGCGCGTCGCGGTGGCGGGGCTCGGAGCCGTCGCCCAGTCAGTTCACCTGCCGCTGCTGGCCCGCCGGTGGGACCTGTTCGAGATCGCGGCGGTGTGCGATCTCTCGCCGTCGCTGCGCGACGAACTCGGCGACCAGTACAGCGTGCCGGCCGCGCAGCGCTACCCCGCTGTCGACGAGATGGTGACGCAGGCCGAGGTCGACGGGGTCCTGCTGCTCACCTCCGGATCCCACGGTGCGCAGGCCCTGCATGCCCTTCGGAACGACGTCGCGGTCTTCTGCGAGAAGCCACTCGCCTACACGGTGTCCGAGGCCGACCGGCTCGCCGACGCCGAGGCCGATCGCGGCCGACCGTCGGTGCTGCTGGCCTACATGAAGGAGTACGACGACGCCGTCGGACGCCTGCGCGGGCACCTGGCCGGTGTTCACGACGTTCGGGCCGTCGACGTCCGGGTGCTGCATCCGTCGGGCGCCTCTCAACTTGCGTTCGCGAACCTGCGCCCGGTCCCCGGCGACGTCCCGTCGCCGGCCGCCGACGGTGTCCGGAGCGCCGAGGAGGAGCTCCTCGACGCGGTGCTTGGGCATGCTGCACCCTCCCGGATCCGACTTCTGTACGCCCACGTAGTACTGGGCAGCATGGTCCACGACACGTCGCTGCTGCGCGACCTGTTCGGCGGGCTGTCCGAGATCGACCACGCCCGGGCCTGGCCCGACCACGTCTACCCACCGTCGGTCGAGGTCAGCGGTGTCCTTCCGGGGGGTGCGCGCGCACGGCTCGCGTGGCACTACTTCAAGGACTACCCGGCCTATCGCGAGACCGTCTCCGTCCACCACGCCACGGGGTCGATGCAGGTCACCTTCGGTACTCCCTACCTTCTCAACGCGCCCACCGAGCTGACCGTCGTCGAAGCGGCGCCCGGTGGCGAGTTGCGCACGACCTACCGTTCCCGGGGCGAGTCCTTCGAGAACGAGCTGGTGGCCTTCCACCGGATGGTGACCGACGGTGCCAGTCCGCGGGCCGGCGTGGCCGAGGGGCGCACCGACATCGTCACCAGCCAGCGGATCCTGCGCCGACTGGCCGACCACCAGGGGATCGGGCTGGACGGCGAGGCTGCGCAGGCGTGAGCGGCGAGATCGGCACGGTGGTCCTGGTCCCGCACACCCACTGGGACCGCGAGTGGTACGAACCCTTCCAGGTGTTCCGGCTCCGGCTGGTCGACGTCCTCGACGACGTCGTCGCGAGCGCGGAGGCCGACCCGGAGTTCAAGTTCACGATCGACGGCCAGATGGCCGCCGTCGACGACTACCTGGAGATGCGCCCGGAGAACCGGGCACGGGTCTCGGCTCTCGTTGCGCGCGGGCAGCTCGCGGTGGGGCCGTGGCACATCCTGCTCGACGAGTTCCTGTGCTCAGGCGAGACGATCGTCCGCAACCTCGAGCTCGGGTGGCGCGGTGCGTCGGAGCTGGGCGGGGCGATGCCCGTCGGCTACCTGCCGGACATGTTCGGCCACTGCGCCCAGATGCCGCAGATCCTGGCTCGAGCCGGCATCGGCCATGCATGCCTGTGGCGGGGCGTGCCGGCCAGCGTCGACCGGCACTCGTTCCGCTGGATCGCTCCCGACGGCAGCGCGGTCCGGGTCGAGTACCTGTTCGACGGGTACGGCAACGCGCTCGACCTGTTCGCGCGGCCCGACCGGCTGGGGGTGGCGGTCGCGACGTACCGCGAGGCGACCCGGGACCGGTTCGGCGACGACGCGGTGCTCGGCATGCTAGGCACCGACCACTCGACGCCGCGCCCGGACCTGATGCAGCTCGTGCGTGGCCACGACGGGCCGGTCTCACTCACCGTGGCCACGTTGGCCGAGTACGTCCTGTCGCACGCTGCCGCCGATGTCGCCCTGCCGGATCTGGCCGGCGAGATGCGCAGTCACGCGCGGGGCAACATCCTGCCCGGCGTCATCTCGGTCCGGGTGGGGCTCAAGCAGGCGATGGCGCGCGCCGAGCAGGTGATGGCCGAGGCGGAGTCCGTGGCCACGCAGTGGTCACCGGACCTGTACCAGCGATTCGTCGACCTGGCCTGGCGTCGGATCGTGGAGTGCACTGCGCACGACTCGGTGACCGGATGCGGTGTCGACGAGACCGCCGCGCAGGTCGCCGCCCGGCTGGCCGAGGCGACGCAGATCGGCCGGGCCGTCCGCGACCGTGTGGTGCGATCGGTGGCGGCTGACGTGCCGTCCGGCGCGCATCTCGTGGCCAACTCGGTGGCGTGGGCGCGGACCGTCGTCGTCGAGCTCGACGTGTCGGCGCCGGACCCCGACGTTCCCGTCGTCGCCGAGTTGGCCGGCGGGACGCCGCTGCCGGTCCAGGAGCTGAGCCGCACGCCCACCCTGCTGGCCGACGAGGAGCTCGACGCAGGCGAGCTGGACCGGGTGCTGCGCCGGATCCACGGCCGGGAGCTGTTCGGCCAGCGCATCGAGGACTACGAACTGAGCCCGGGCCGCCTCGACCTGAACGTGGCGCGGGTACCGAGGACGCCCGGTTTCGACCTTGCCGGTCTCCGGTCGGCGCTTGCCGAATCCGCAGCCACGACGCCCGGGTCCTGGCGGGTGCGTACGCGGGCACGCGGGCGCCGCCGCGTTCTGGTGGCGATCCCAGTGCCTGCTTCGGGCCACGTCGCGGTGCGTACTGCCCAGGGTGCGGCCGTCATACAGGTCGGCCGACCGGTCGTGGTCGACGGTTCGGTTCTCGACAACGGTGTGGTCCGGGTCGAGGTGGTCGGCGACGGCACGCTGACCGTTCGCGGAGCGGACGGCGCGACGCTGTCCGGAGTGGGGCGCATCGTCGACGGCGGCGACCGCGGCGACAGCTACAACTACGCGCCGCCCGCTCGTGACGTCCTCGTGGACGCGCCGGCTGCGCTCGAGGTCCGGACGGTGGAGACGGGACCGCTACGCGGAATCGTCGAGGTCGTCCGCGACTTCGACTGGCCGGAGAGCATCGGCGACGACATCGACGAGCGGTCCGCGGCTACCGTCCGGGTCGCGGTGACCACGCTGGTCGAGCTGCGGGCGGGTGAGCCGTTCGTCCGCCTGGAAGTGACATTCACCAACCAAGCGGCCGACCACCGGGTACGGCTGCACGTTCCGCTGCCGTCGGCCGTGACGGCGTCGGCCGCCGAGGGCCAGTTCGCCGTCACCCAGCGTGGGCTCGAGGCCGAGGGCGGCTGGGGCGAGTACCCGCTGCCGACCTTCCCCGCATCGACGTTCGTGTCGGCGGGTGCCGCGACGGTGTTGCTCGACCACGTGACCGAGTATGAGCTGACCGCGGACGGCGGTGAGCTGGCGCTCACGCTGCTGCGTGCGGTCGGGTGGCTGAGCGTCAACGTGCACCCGCTGCGGGACGAGCCCGCGGGCCCGCAGCTCGCCGTGCCCGGCGCGCAGTACCTGGGCGAACAGGTACGCACGCGCCTCGCGGTGCTGCCGTCCGGTGCCGGCTGGGCCGCCGCCGATGCGGTGCGGCACGCCGAGGAGTTCCGACACGAAGCGCTGACGGCGCCCGGATCGGCTCCGGTGGAAGCCGTGCTACCCGCACCCGCGGTGGGGATCGCCGTGTCCGGCACCGGCGTCGCGGTGAGCGCCGTGCGGGCACTGGAGGGCGGCACGGAAGTCCGGCTGGTGGCGATGACAGACGAGCCGACGACGGCCACGGTGGCGGGCCCGTTCACCGCAGCACGTCAAACCGACCTGCTCGGCCGGCCGCTTGAGGCGTTGCCCGTGGAGGCCGGACGTCTGACCGTCGACCTCGGTCCATGGGAGATCGCCACACTCCTCCTCCGTGTCGACGCGAGCACCGAGTCGTCGTAGCGTCGGACTGCAGCCGAGTGCAGGCAGGGATCGGCTCATCCGTCGAAGGAGCTTGTGATGTTCGTCCAGGTGATCCAGGGACACGTGTCCGACTCCGGCCAGGCGCAGGCTGCGCTCGACCGGTGGGCTCAGGAGCTGGCGCCCGGCGCCACCGGTTGGCTCGGCTCGACCGCAGGGGTGACCGAGGACGGCCGGTTCATCGCGCTGGTCCGCTTCGAGTCCGAGGAGGCGGCTCGACGCAACAGCGACCGGCCCGAGCAGGACCAGTGGTGGACCGAGGCCTCCAGATTGTTCAGCGCGGCGGCGACCTTCCTCGACAGCAGCGACATCACCGTCGACCTCAACGGGGATCCGGACAACGCCGGTTTCGTCCAGGTCATGCAGGGCCGGGGCAGCGACCCCGAACGCGCGCAGGAACTCATGGCACAGGACTCGTCCGAGTGGGCCGCATTCCGCCCGGACGTGGTCGGCAGCGTGGGGGTGGGACACGACGGCGGTGCCTACACCATGGCGATCTACTTCACTTCCGAGGAGGCGGCACGCGAAGGCGAACGCAAGGAGGCGCCACCTCACCTGGCGGCACAGATGGAAGAGATGAACAAGCTCAATATCGGAGTGCCCGAGTTCTTCGACCTGAAGCAACCCTGGCTGTACTCCCCGAAGTAGCGGGACGCGAGGGCTGCGGCGGTGGCGGCATCGTTGGGCCGAGCCTCCGGGCCCGCGTTCACGGCGACAGCGTCCACAGCGCCTCGATCGGCAGCGCCCTCAATGTGTCTCCGAA
>DATHII010000322.1:0-2233 GCA_035316885.1 Jiangellaceae bacterium
AACCGGCCGATCTCCTCTGGGGAGAAAGGAATCACCATGGCTACAGCAGGCATCGCCGCGCTCGAAGCCGTCGACCTCGCCGCTGCAGCCGAGCAGTATGTCACCCAGGGCTTTGTCCTGGTCAAGAACCTAATTACCAACGACGAGGCAGCGGCTTACCGCACCGAAAGTCATCGGCTGCTCACGGCGCTCGGCGGCCAGGAGGATCCGACCTGGGCGTCGGCGAGATCGGTTGCCGGTGACCAGGCGACCCGGCTCATGCATCTCCACGATGCCCAGTTCTATTCAGCGGCGTTTTCGAGGCTGCTGGTGGACGACCGTTTCACCTCAGTCGCCGCTGCTGTGCTCGGCGCACCGGGTAACGTCCAGCTTCACCACACCAAACTGTTCGTGAAGCCGCCGCAGAACGGGTCACCATTTCCGCTGCACCAAGATCATCCGTTCTTCCCGCACACCCTGCACCGGGTGGGCGCGGCGATCTTCCACTTCGACGATGTCCCCGAAGAAAGAGGCTGCGTCCGGGTCATCCCCCGCAGCCATCTCCGGGGGCCGCTCGAGCACGACCCGAGCGGGAGCTTTCATCTGGCCGACATCCCGTTCGAGTCGGCTATCCCCCTACCGGCCGGGGCCGGTGACGTGCTCTTCTTCACCTACCTGACGATCCACGGCTCCGGGATCAACGTCAGCAACGAAGCCCGGACAACCTGGCTGATCCAATACCGCGATCCGGCCGATCGGTTGGTCGGCAATCAGCACACGGGTTCACTAGGTCAAGGCATGATGCTGGCGGGAGAGGACCCGACCGGCCGGAGGTAGCGTCATCGAGCAGCTGAACCATCGCTCGTGGCCCGGCTCGGGGGGCCACCCACTCGCTCGCTGACCTGCTCTTGCGGCCGTCCGGTCCCTCACGACGTACCGCCGGCAGGGCCCGATAGACCAACGTCTTCCATACGCTCGGCGTCGGCTCCCGGACCACGGCTTCGGCCTGTGCCCACGAGCACGGGCTCCTCCGATAGCTGCGTAAGCGATTCGGACCATGGCCGCAGCAGGTGTCGCTTTCCGGTCTATGCGCCTCAAGGGGCCGCGTTCCTAGCGCGGCTCGTGTCCGGGACGACGGCGCCCGGCGGCATCCGAGGAGGACAGGATGGCCACACCAGACGAGGGAGAAACCGCACTCGACGAGGCCGCGCTGGATGCGTTCGCGGACCGCATGATCGGCGTCCTCAACGCTGGGTGCACTGCGCTAATGACCAGCATCGGCCATCAGACGGGGCTGTTCGGCACGCTGGCCACCAGCGGCCCGGCGACGTCGGCACAGGTCGCGGAGGCCGGCGGACTGAACGAGCGCCACGTGCGGGAGTGGCTGAACACGATGACCACCGCGCGGTTCGTGCGGTACGACCCGGAGTCGCGCACCTATAGCCTGCCGCGCGAGCACGCCGCGTGGCTGGTCGACGACGCTGGCCCCGACAACCTGGCCCGGGCTATGACATACCTGCCGATGTTTGCCGAGGTTGAGCAGGGCATCGTCCAGTGCTTCCGCAAGGGCGGCGGCCTCTCGTACGCTGACTACCCAAGGTTTCACGCATTGCAAGCTGAGAACAACATGGCGGTTGTCGACGCCACATTGCTCCAGCAAACCGTGCCCGTCGTGGAAGGTCTCGACGGGCGGCTGCGGGCAGGCGTTGAGGTCGCCGACATCGCCTGCGGTAGCGGGCACGCGATCAACGTGCTAGCGCGGGCCTACCCGGCCAGCAGGTTCAGCGGGTTCGACTTCTCGGAAGAGGCCGTCGCCGCCGGCCGCGCCGAGGCCAGCGCATGGGGACTGACCAACGCGACATTCGAGCTCTGCGACGTGGCGACACTCGACCGGCCTGACGCCTTCGATGTGATCACCGCGTTCGACACGATCCACGACCAGGCACATCCGGCGCAGGTGCTAGCCACCATCGTCCGGGCACTGCGACCCAGCGGCACCTTCCTTATGGTCGACATCCGCGCGGCCAGCGCAGTCGAGGACAACCTGGACCTGCAATGGGCGCCGTTCCTCTACACGGTGTCGACCATGCATTGCATGACCGTATCGCTCGGCCTCGACGGCGATGGTCTCGGAACTGTGTGGGGCGAGCAGGTCGCGACGCGGATGCTGCACGAGGCCGGGTTCACCGATGTCGCGATCCACACGGTCGAGGGCGATGCATTCAACAACTACTACGTTGCGCGCAGAATCGCT
>DATHII010000323.1:0-38427 GCA_035316885.1 Jiangellaceae bacterium
CCCACGACACCGAACGGCAGGTCCACGGTGACCAGGTACTGCCCTGGCCTCACGTCGACGAATCCGAACCATCCCGAGCCGTTGCTGTACCTGGTGACCTCGTCCCCGTCGCCGAGCAAACGGGTCGAGCGTGACCTCGGCGTGGTCGAGCGGCGTTCCGTCGCGTAGCACCAACTCGCCCACGACGCGCGTTGCCGGACCTGCCGTTCGCGAGCGGACGGAGGACCCGTTCGACGCGGACGGCGTGCACACCTCTCGAGGAACGGTCGATGCCGCCCTATTGGACGTATTGCTCGCGGATCCCATCCTCGCAGCGCCCACACCCAAGTCGACCGGGAGGGAGAGGTACAACGTGGGTTATCTGGCCACGGCGCTGGACCGCGCGCCGGTCGCCGAACTTGACGACGTCCTCGCGACGCTCGCCGAGCTCACCGCGGCCGCGGCAACGTCCGAGGTCGTGCGGTTCGGCGTCGACCGGGTGTGGGCCTCGGGCGGTGGCATGCGAAAGCGGGTCTGGTGTCAGGCCTGCGCAGGCGGCTCGCGGCCGCCGGGGCCGGGCTGGCCACGACCGACGAGCTCGGGCTTCCCGCGGACGACAAGGAGGCCCACGCCTTCACGCTATTGGCCTGGCTGACCTGGCACGGGCTGCCGGTGCCGCTGCCGACCCTGCCGGCGAGGGTAATCGTCACGGCGTCGTGACGGGGTCCAGGACGGTGGAGAGCGGCAGGCAGGCAAGGACGTCGAGGATGTGCTGGAGGCGGCCGAGCTCGCTGCGGTGGAACGACGGCCCGTCCTCACGGGCGACGGTGAGGACGTGCTCGCCGGGCAGCGGGGCCCGGGCCAGCCGCGCACCGTCGGTGATCGCGACGATCCGGACCGGTGCCGCCTCGGGCAGCCGGGGATGGGCCGGTGCCTGAGGGCTGGCCATCCGGACCTGGCCGGCGCTGTCGGAGACGCAGGCCCAGGTCGCAGCCAACACGAGCGGAGCGGCATCCATCAAAGTGGCGAGCGCGCGGGACGGAGCGGTCACCATGGCGGCCATGACCCCAGCCTCGGGCATCGCCTCGGCCGTGGCGCGGGTAGCCCACACCCCGACCGGACGCACTCCCGGTATCGAGCGGAGAGCCGAGAGCAGGCGGTCGCGGGGCTGGCCGCGCCACTCGAGGGTGATGTCGTCCAGGGCCCGACCGCCGTCGCGTTCGAGTACGTAGATCTGGGCCACGTCGGCACCGAGGACGCCGAGCGTCCAGGTCACACGACCGAGCGAGCCCGGCTGGTCGGGCAGTTCGATCCGTAGTCGCAGCACGATGGGGCACCCCCAGGCTGGATGGGCGGGCTACCGTCCGCGGGCCGCGGAACGGCGCTGTCCACGCTGGCGCGGCAATGTTGCCCCGGTGTTTCCGCCGCGCGTCGATGGGATCAATCCGAGAGGACGTAGACAAGCTCGGCGACGGCGAGGACGACCACGAGGACGGCGACGCCGGCCGGCAGCCGGCCGTCGGGCGGCCGTGCCTGCGAAGACAGCATGGCGTGCGCCGTGCGGTACCGCCGCCCGGCGCCGACGAGCACGACGACGGCCAGAGGCAGAGCGACCGCGGCGAAGACCGACGTGAGAGCCCCGAGCCGCTCCACCACGACCCGGGTCGCCAGCAGTGCAGCCCCCAGCAGTGCCAGCGCTGTGCGGGTCCAGGCCAGTGCTGTGCGTTCGTTCGGTACGCCGCTGCCGCGCCCCGGCCCGAAGCCGGGGCCGGTCGCCGTGGGCGTCATCCGGCCAGGACCGCGACCACGACGAGGACCCCGACGACGATCAGGCCGAAGCCGAGGAGCGGCGCGAGCGTCGGCGAGGGCAGCGGCCGCGACTGCCGCATCGCACGCTCGGCGCGGGCCCATCGCACATACGCACCACCGCTCGCCAGTGCCCCGAGGACGACCACCGTGACCACGAGGGCACGCCGTGAGCCCTCGGACGCGGGCACCGCCAGTCCCTCGAGTGCGATCCCCACGGCAAGCAAGGCGAGGCCGGTCCGGATCCAGGCCAGGAACGTCCGCTCGTTCGCGAAGCTGAACCGCGGATCCGGCTCCTCGCCGACGTCGTAGACCCGCCGAGGCCACCGCCCGTCCCGCGTCATCGCTGTCCGCCCTCCGCCGACGCCCGCCGGTCAGAGCCGGGGTTCGACCTGGTCGGAGCGCCGGTGTCGCCCGGGGACCTGAGGACCGGGCAAGGCGGCAGCGTCGGGCGCACCCTCGCGTGGCCTCTCGTGTCCGTTGGCGGCCGGCCCCGGCCCTGAGCCGGGATCGACCGGAGGCGGTGCGATGTCCGGGTCGCCGGTCGGTGTCTCGTCGTCGCCGACGACGTCGCGCTCCGCCCGCCGGCGGGCGCGTCGCCCGACTTGCATGGCCCCGGGCAGGTCCTCGATCTCGCGGGCCGGGGCGTCGATCCACTGGATGCTCGTGGCGTCGCCGTGTCCGTGGACCGCGAGCATGTCGTCGAGCGAGCCCCAGGTGCTGGTGGCCGGATGGCTCGAGCACCAGCGCAGCACGACGTGGCCGTCGGAGAACGCGATCCCGAAGGCGACCACGCCGACGCCGGAGACACCGGTGTAGTCGACGTGCCGGACGAGTGCGAACCTGCGCGGGAGCACGGCCGTCACCACCGGCCACTCGGCCACCGGGCCACCCGGCCCCGGACAGCGAGCGATGGCCGGATCACGGGGTCATCTTCGTGCACACCGGGACCGGTGTCACGGTTCCACGCCGCGCCGTCACGGCTCGCACAACGTGTCCATGGCGCTCTGGACGCCGAAGTCCCCTTTTACCTCCACGTGGATCTGCGGGCCGTCGTCGAGGCTGAACCAGAGAGGGAAGACGTAGTTCTTCTTGCCCTCGGCCCGGGCGTGCGGGTCGCAGCGCAGGGCAACTGCCCGCACCGGGACGGACAGGAGGTCCTGGTCGGGTCCCAGCGTGGCGATGGGGTCGGCGCCGTCCATCGGTTGCAGCGTGTAGGCGACGCTTCCGGCGACCTGCTCCAGGGTCACCGTCGGTCCGGCGCCGACCCGGTGGAGTTCGACGCTTCCCACGAGGGCCTGCTCGCCGGGCGCGGGCGTCCACGTCTGGCCGAGGCTGATCGCGACCACGTCGGCGAGCCGTTGCCGGCCGCAGCTGAGGGCCAGCAGGCGCCGGAGCACGTCCGAGGAATCGTCGACCGTGACGTGGGCGTCGCGGCCGTCGGCCACGACATCGGCCGATGCCGGCCCGGTCGCCGGCGTCTGGCCTGAGCACGTCGGCTCACCGTAGGCGACACGGAAGTTGATCCGCCGTCCCGGCTGGATTACGGCGTCGTCCTGACTGGTCTTCTTCGGGAACGGTGGTGCCGCCAGGATGAGGTCCTCGATCCGCACCGGGATCTCGCCCTCATTGGTCACCTGCACGCGGATGGTCCCCCTGGACAGGTCCAGGTTGGACTGGATCACCTCTGCGGCAAGCTGCGGGGCGGGCGCGGTGGTTTCGTCCGATCCCCCGCAGCCCGCGACGAGTGCTGCGATCACGGTGATGCCTGAGGCGGCGACAAGGCGGCGTCGGCAGAACGCCCTTGTCGGCATGGGGGGATGATAGGTGCCGCACCGGAACGGTCGGCGGGTGCGTGGCTCAGCGAGCCGGCTCTGGCCGACGGTCGCCCCACAGGTAGCGTGGGCCGGCGCCGAGAGCCGCCGCCTGGTCGTCCGGGTTGTAGAGGTGGCACGTCGTCAGTGACAGGCAGCCGCACCCGATGCACTGGTCGAGCTCGTCACGCAGCCGGCCCAGCTCGGCGATCCGCTGGTCGAGCCGCGACCGCCACGACTGCGAGAGCCGCGTCCAGTCCTCGGTGGTGGGGGTTCGGGCGGCGGGCAGCGTGTCCAGCGCCGTGCGGATCTCATCCAGCGTGAGCCCGACGCGCTGCGCCGCGCGGACGAACGCGACCCGGCGCAACGTCGACCGCGGGAAGACGCGGTGCCCGCCGGCGGTGCGATCGGACGAGAGCAGGCCCTTGGCCTCGTAGAAACGTAGCGCCGACGTCGAGGCGCCACTGCGCGCCGCGAGGTCGCCGATCGTCAGCCGACTCCCCGTGGAACCCATGGCTTCATGTTAACTTCAACTTCGGCCCACCGGTCGTACCCTGCTCCGTGATCATCGGCAGTTCGGTGCCGCAAAGGACCCGAAGTGCCGATGATCAGCGGCCCGCGGCGAGGCATCCGGCGGGACCCGCGCTAGCCTGCGTCACGGCAGGCACGACACCGAGGAGAGCGCATGGAGCCCAACGCCGATGTCGACGCGATGGTCGCGGACGCCGTGAGGAACATCCGGGATCGCTTCGGACCCGAGGGCCTGCGCGACCTGGTCACCCTCGCGAACGTCGAGATCGACCGTAGTGAACGGGCGGTCGAGGATCTCGGTGCGCTGGTCGAACCCTCGGGGACGACGTCGGCGCCCGTCTACGACTCCGCCGACACGCAGGCGTGGATCGCCTACACCGACCGCGATCCTGAGCCGGCCTCGTTCGGCGACAGCGACGCCGACGGCGACGGCGACTAGACCGCTCGGAGGGTCTCGAGGAAGTCGCGGGCCCAGCGGGCGACGTCGTGGGTCATGACGTGGTCGCGAAGCCGCTGCATCCGCTGTTCGGCCTCGTCGTCGGGCAGGCGCATCGCCACCAAGAGCGTCCGCTTGAGGCCGTCGATGTCGTGCGGGTTCACCAGGAACGCACCGTCGAGCTCATCGGCTGCGCCGGCGAACTCGGAGAGGACCAGCGCGCCGCGCAGGTCGGTGCGGGCCGCGACGTACTCCTTCGCCACCAGGTTCATACCGTCGCGCAGCGGCGTCACTGCCATGACATCGGCGGCGCGCAGGAGTGCGACCAACTCCGGCCGGTCGTAGGAGGAGTGCAGGTACTGGACGGCCGCCGTGCCGATGCGGCCGTAGTCGCCGTTGATACGCCCCACCTGGAGCTCGATGTCGTCGCGCAGCGTCTGGTACGCCTCGACCCGCTCTCGGCTGGGCGTCGCCACCTGGACGAAGACCGCCTCGTCGGGGGTGACCTCGCCCTCGGCGAGGAGTTCGCCCCATGCCTTGAGCCGGTGCCCGATGCCCTTGGTGTAGTCGAGCCGGTCGACGCCGAGGAGTACGTGCTCGGGCGACCCGATCTCCTCGCGGATGGTCGCGGACCTGGCGAGGACGTCGGGGTCGGCCGCCAGCCGGGCGACTTCCTCGACCTCGATCGAGATCGGAAACGCGCGCGCGAGAACCTTGCGGCCGTCGTCGACGAGCACGAGGTCATCGGTCACCGCCGCGTCGGTGAGGCGCGCGCAGAGGCCGACGAAGTTGTCCGCCGCACCGAGACGCTGGAACCCGACCAGGTCCGCACCCAGCAAGCCCTCGAGGATCTGCCGCCGCCACGGCAGTTGCGCGAACAGCTCGCCCGGGGGGAACGGGATGTGCAGGAAGAACCCGATCGTCAGGTCCGGCCGCAGCTCACGGAGCATTCGTGGCACGAGCTGGAGCTGGTAGTCCTGGACGAACACGAACGCGCCCTCGTCGGCGACGGCGGCGGTGGCCTCGGCGAAGCGGCGGTTCACCCTGCGGTACGCGTCCCACCACTCGCGGTGGTAGACCGGTGCGACGATGACGTCGTGGTAGAGCGGCCACAGGGTGGCGTTGGAGAACCCTTCGTAGTAGAGGCTGACGTCGTCGAGGGACAGCGGCACGGCCACGAGGTCCATGCCTTCTGAGGTGAACGGCTCGGGTGCGTCATCGGGGATGCCGGTCCAGCCCACCCACGCTCCGTCATAGGCGCGCATGACCGGCGCCAGGGCCGTCACGAGGCCGCCGGGACTGCGCCGCCAGGTGGTCTCGCCGTCGGCGTCGGTCACGCGGTCGACGGGTAACCGGTTCGCCACGACAACGAAGCTGCTCGTGCCCTTGCTCACCACGGGACCTCGCCTCCCTGTCCCTCACCGTAGCCAACGAACGCCGTACCTACATCGGCCGGATGACAGGTTCCGGCGATGGCCGACACGCACCAGTCGTCGGCCTGTCGGAGCCAGGGGTGGGATCCGGGTTCCGTACCATGACCCGCATGGAACCAGCGTCCGAGGCGGTCACCTCCTACCGTCCGTCCCGCGCCCCCGCTGCTCCCGGGGAACTGGACGAACGCGACCGGGCGATCCTCGACTTCGAGCGCCAGTGGTGGAAGTACGCCGGCGCCAAGGAACAGGCTGTCCGCGACCTGTTCGGCATGTCGGCGACGCGCTACTACCAGGTGCTGAACGCCCTGATCGACCGGTCCGAGGCGCTGGCGCACGACCCCATGCTGGTCAAGCGGCTGCGGCGGCTGCGAGCCAGCCGTCAGCGGGCCCGCTCCGCGCGGCGTCTCGGCTTCGAGGCCTGAGACGAGCATGGCGTAGCCTCCTTGACCGATGACGGTCCGCGAGCGACTCGACCGGGTGTGGCCCTCGCTGGTTGCCCTGCTCGGCACCGTGGCAGTGGTCGCCGGGCTACTGGTCCTGTTCGGTGAGGACGGCGACTCGGCAGACGACGCCGAGACCGTCGCGGAGAGCACGCAGACCTCCTCGCCCGACCCGTCGGCCGGGGCCGCCGCCCCGCCGACCGACGGCCCTCCGCCCACTCCGGTGACGGCACCACCGGAGCTCCGGGGGCGCGTCGGCATCCTCAACGCCACCGATGTCACGGGGCTGGCGAGCAGCGCACAGGAGCGCCTCGAGGCGGGCGGCTGGGAGGTGCCGGTGATCGACACGTACAGCCAGTCATTGGCGACCACGACCGTGTTCTACCCCGACGGCATGCAGGAGTCCGCCGAGGCGCTGGCCGCCCAGTTCCCGGAGATCACCCAGGTAGAGCCGACCACCACGAACCTCACGACCCAGTGGCTGGTGCTCGTCGTCGGCGACGACTACGTCGAGGCGGTCGAGAACACCGGGTGAGGGGCCCGGTCATGCCGACGACGCCGGACGGCCGAGCGGCCCTCGCGTCCGTGCTGGCGGAGCCCGCCCGCGCCCTGGTCGCCCTCGACTTCGACGGGACGCTGGCCCCGATCGTCGACCGGCCCGAACTCGCCGTCGCCCATCCCGGCGCGGCTGCCGCGCTGGGTGCCCTTTGCGAGAGGGTCGGCCGGGTGGCGATCATCACCGGCCGCGCCGCGGGTGACGCCGTGCGCCGCGGTGGACTGGCCGACATCGCGGGCCTGGTCGTCATGGGCCACTACGGGCTCGAACGGTGGAGCGGCGGACGGCTCGAGACTCCGTCCGAGCATCCGGGGGTCGCGGCGGCGCGGGCCGCGGGGGCCGGGCTCGTGGCGCAGGCACCCCCCGGGGTCGTCCTGGAGGACAAGGGTCACTCGGTCGCGTTCCACACCCGCCGCGCGCCCGACCCTGGCGGCGCCCTCGCCGAGATCCGGCCACAGGTCGACCGTCTCGCCCGCGACACCGGCCTCGAGGTCGCCCCCGGCCGGTTCGTGCTCGAACTGCGGCCGCCGGGCACCGACAAGGGCGCGACCCTTCGCGCGCTGGTCGCTGAGACTGGCGCCCGGTCGGTGGTGTTCGTCGGCGACGACGTGGGCGATCTCGCCGCCGTGTCCGCACTGCGGAGCCTCGATGTCGCGGGCCTGGTCGTGTGCAGCGACTCTCCCGAGTCCCCGGACGCGTTGCGGCGGGAGGCAGACCTGGTGGTGGACGGTCCGGATGGTGTTGTCGCGTTCCTTGTGGCGCTGGCCGAACAGATCGTTTCCTGAGGCTTCACGATCACGGCTCGTGGTGCCAGGCTGACGCCATGTGCTTCGGAGACGACGCCCGCCCCCCTGAGCCCCCCATGCCGGGCATCGTCGGCGACCACGGGGAGCTACTCCTGCGATCCGCCGACGGCACCCAGTTCAACGCGTACTACGCGTACCCGACTGCGCGCGCCCGGTCGGCGGTCGTGGTCATGCCCGACGTCCGCGGGCTGCACCGCTTCTATCAGGAGTTGGCGCAGCGCTTCGCCGAGGCTCACCTGCTCGCCATCGCGATCGACTATTTCGGCCGTACCGCTCCGTTCGCATCGACGCGCGACGAGGGCTTCCCCTACCGCGAGCACGCTGAGCAGATTCGGCCTGAGTGCGTCGCGGCGGACGTGGGTTCCGCGGTCGGGTGGCTGCGCGGAAACGGCGACCACAACGTGTCCTCGGTGTTCACGGTCGGCTTCTGCCGCGGCGGCAGCCTGTCGTGGGCACAGTCGGCGGAGGGGCACGGGCTCGCGGGGTGCGTCGGCTTCTACGGCATCCCGTCACTGGTCGTCGACCGGATCCCGGACTTCGCAGATCCGCTGCTCCTCCTGGCTGCCGGCCAGGACCACACCCCCGTCGAGGAGGTCGAGCAGTTCGCCGAACAGGTGCGCGCACAGGGGATCGAGGCCGAGATGCATGTGTACCCCGACGCACCGCACAGCTTCTTCGACCGGACGTCGGAGCAGTACAAGCAGGAGTGCGACGACGCCTGGCGCCGCATTCTCGCGTTCGTCGAGAGTCGGTCGACCTGACGCCCGAGGCCGGAGGACCCCGCGATCATGCCAGCGACGGGCGGTGGTCGGTCCAGTGCCAGCTCATGGTCGCTGTCAGGGGATGACCGGGCGGCACAATGACGGGCTCGAGGGTTGGCGCGTCCGGTGGTCCGGTCTGTGGTTCCACGCAGACTGTGTGCTCGGGCTGGTCGTAGACGACGACGTAGCGGGTATCCGCCTGCACCTCCAGGCGGAGTGCACCCGGCCAGGTGAGCGTGACCGGCCAACGTACGCCGTCGAAACAGTCGTCCCAGGGGCCGGTCGGCACGGGTACGCGCTCGCTGGACGGGATGCCGTCGCCATCTCGGACCAGCATGGTCGACGCGTCCAGCCCGATCTCCACGGGTGCACCAGCGGCCAGCCGTCTGCGGAACCACGGGTGCCAGCCGGCGGCCGCAGGGAACGGCTCGTCCTCGGCGTGGACCTCGATGCGAAACTCCGCGACGTCGTCGTCGAGCGAAACCGTGTGTCGCACCCGGCCGGACCATGGCCACCGGTCGCCGAGTGAGCACTCGAGCACGACGGACGCGTCGGCCGCATTCACCACCGACCAGGGCCGTTCCAGGACGGTTCCGTGGATTGCGTGCGGCGGCGAGATGTGGGTGGGCAGTTCGTAGTGCGCGCCGCCGTAGGCGAACCGCCCATGGCGAACCCGCCCGACCCATGGGGCCATCACGAAACAGCCCCAGTGGATGCCCGGGCCGCGGCCGTCGAGGAGCATCTCGAGACCGTCGACGGTGAGCTGCGCGACCCGGCCGCCTGCGACCGGGTCGACATGCAGAACTCCCCGGCCACGGTGCAGGCTGATCACTAGAACGCACCGGAGCCGCCGCGGCGGCGGAACACCCTGCGTAGCGGGCGCTCGCGGTAGCCGCCGTCGGCCAGCCCGGCCTTCCGCTCGAAGACGTTGCGGGAGACGGGGTCCCCCGTGCGCACCCATGACCAGGCTGCAGCGAGGACGTAGAGGGGCAGCATCACCGGTCCGATGCAGAAGGCGTACTGCGTCGCGTGCCGGGCCTCGTGGGCCAGCAGGGTCGGGCGGCGGATGAGGACCGACTCGTCGCCCCTGAGCACGACGACGTTTCCCAGCGTGAACGCCGTCGCGGGAGGGACCGGGAGCTGGTAGCCGAACCCGAGCACCAACCCGTCCGGGCCGCCGGCGAGGCGGGCCCGGCCGAGCTTCGCGACCCCGAGCCCGAGCGCCGTGGACAGGTTGACGACGTTGACGACCTGCCGCACCCGCTGGCGTGAGTTCACGTCGGTCATCCTCCCGCGCCGCGCGCCCGATCCGCGAGAGCGAGGGTGGCGTCCATCATTCAGGACGGCCGTCTCGAATCCCGGACGGCGCTGTTCCGTGCGCACCACTGTGCGTAATGTCCCAGCTCAGGAACTCATCCAGAGGGGCAGAGGGACCGGCCCGACGAAGCCCCGGCAACCCGCCCGGTCGACGGGTCAGGGTGCCAAGTCCGGCCCGCGCGTGCGGGAAAGATGAGGAGGACACCGCGATGACCGTGACGCTCCCCGTGGCCGGCGCGACACCGGCGCCGGACATGGCCGGTCCCGATCTCGGGCCGGCGACGCACCTGGCCTGTCGTGAGTGCGGGGCCACGACCCCGCTCGGCCCGCACTACGCGTGTACCGACTGCTTCGGTCCGCTGGAGGTCGCCTACGACTTCGGTCAGGTGTCCCGAGAGCGGATCGAGGCAGGCCCCCCGTCGATTTGGCGGTACCGCGACCTGCTCCCGGTCCCGGCTGGCGTCGCCGACACGCCCAACACGCAGCCCGGCTGCACCCGGCTGGTCCGCGCCGACCGGCTTGCCGGCGAGCTCGGGTTGGCGACGCTCTGGGTCAAGGACGACTCCGCCAACCCCACCCACTCGTTCAAGGACCGAGTCGTGGCCGTGGCGCTGGCGGCGGCGCGAGAGCTCGGCTTCACCGTTCTCGCGTGTCCGTCCACGGGCAACCTGGCAAACGCCGTCGCAGCCGCGGCGGCGCGCGCCGGCATCCGCTCGTTCGTGTTCGTCCCGCAGGACCTCGAGCAGCAGAAGATCGTGACGACGGCCGTCTACGACACGACGCTGGTCGCGGTCGACGGAACGTACGACGACGTCAACAGGCTTGCCTCCGAGCTCGCCGGCGAGCACGAGGACTGGGCCTTCGTCAACGTCAACGTCCGTCCTTACTATGCCGAGGGATCGAAGACACTCGGCTACGAGATCGTCGAGCAGCTGGGCTGGCGGCTCCCGGACCAGGTGGTGATCCCGGTCGCGAGCGGCGCCCAGCTGGTCAAGGTCGACAAGGCCTTTCGCGAGCTGGCCGAGCTGGGCCTGGTCGAGGGAGATGCGCCACGGATCTTCGGTGCCCAGGCGGCGGGTTGCTCACCGGTCTCGGCCGCCTTCAAGGCCGGGCACGACGTGGTCCGACCGGTCCGGCCATCGACGATCGCCAAGTCGCTCGCCATCGGTAACCCGGCCGACGGTCCCTATGTCCTCGACGTCGCCCGGCGCACCGGCGGTGCGGTGGACGACGTCACCGACGACGAGGTCGTCGAGGGGATCCGGTTGCTGGCCCGCACCGAGGGCATCTTCGCCGAGACTGCGGGCGGCGTGACCGTCGCGGTGCTCGCGAAGCTGGTCCGGGACGGGCTGCTCGACCCGGCGGCCGAGACCGTGGTGTTCAACACCGGCGACGGCCTGAAGACCCTGGACGCGGTGTCGCCGGTGGTCGGGCCGCTCGGCACGATCGCGGCGACGACCGATGCGTTCCACGCCCTGGTCCCGGCGGTGGCTACCCGATGAACAGCGCGGTCGCCGTTCGGGTCCCGACGATCCTGCGCACCTACACCCGCGGCGAGTCCGACGTGACGGTGTCGGTGGGGGAGCGCGCGACGCTCGCCGACGTCGTCGTCGCCCTGGAGACGGCCTTCCCGGGGATCGCCGGCCGGGTTCTCGACGACACCGGCCAGATTCGGCGGTTCGTCAACGTCTACGTGGACGACGACGACGTGCGGTTCGCCGCGGGCCTGCAGACGCCCACACCGGACGGCACGAAGGTGTCGGTGATCCCCGCGGTCGCCGGCGGCTGATCCCGTCACCCCACGGTCACGTCGTTGAGGCCGAAGGTCTCCTCGAACCAGGGGAAGCCCCACAGGAACAGCACGAGCACGATGGCTGCCACGAGGACGAGGGCGGCGAGGGCACGCACCGGCCACGGGCCGGGTAGGCGCCGCCACACCCAGGCGTACATCAGACCTCCTCCCCGGCGGTGAGGACGCCGGACACGTACATCCGCTGGGACGACCCGTATCGCGGGTGGCAGGTCGTCAATGTGATGCGGCGCTCAGTGGGTTCGGCCCCGGCGCCCTGCCCCGGAACGGGGTCGACCACCCACGTGTCGGTCGGCTCGATGATCCGGGCGGACTCGTCGATCGTGTAGGTCCACGTGCCGGCGGCGGTCTCGACCTCGACCGTGTCGCCGACCTCGATCCGATCGAGATCGGCGAACGGGGCGCCGTGGCCGGCCCGGTGCCCGGCGATGGAGATGTTGCCCAGCTCGCCCGGGCCGGCCGTGTCGTCGTAGTGGCCCGGGCCGCGGGCGAGGTCGGACAGCTCCACCCCCTGCACCACGACCCACTCCCAGTCGTCGCCGAGCGTCGGAATGCGCAGGACAGCGTAGCCGTCGCCCAGGTCGGTCTCGGCTGGGTCGACGGGAGCGACGCCGGCATCGACCGGGTCGCTCCAGTTCTCGATCGTCTGCTCGCGGAGCTCGTCCTGTGCCCGACCGGTCTGGATGCCCGTCCCCCACAGCACGTAGACGACGTAGAGCAGTACCAGAAGCCCCGCCGTCAGCAGGAGCTCACCAGTGACACCGAGGGCAGCTGCGACGGGCCCGCGGCGGTTCGGTAGTCCGCCGTCACGGCGCGCGTGACGCGCTCGGCGGGACATCTCTTTACCCTACTTCGCTGCCGTGTAGGGTCATCACCGGTCGGATGTGACGCGAGCGACCGAGCAAGCGGAACGGGCACGCAAGACCCCCTCGTTGGCGGTGGAGCGAGCACGACCCGGGCCCCGTACCGGGGCTCGAAGCCGGCCCGCGCGAGGAGAGGAAATGGCTCAGGGCACCGTCAAGTGGTTCAACTCCGAGAAGGGCTACGGATTCATCGCCGTGGACGGCGGACAGGACCTCTTCGTCCACTACACCGCGATCGACATGGAGGGCTACCGCAGCCTCGAGGACGGTCAGCGGGTGGAGTTCGAGGTCGGCCAGGGCCCGAAGGGTCCGCAGGCCGAGCAGGTCCACATCGTCTGACCCTTCCCAACGCCATCACGGGCCGGTCCCGGAAATGATCCCGGGGCCGGGCCGCATCATGTGAGCCAGCCTTGACACCGATGCGACGACCTGCGGAATCTGGCGCGAAGGAATCGACACCGACGTTTGTCCTCGCTGGAGTCGTCGGTAGACAATGAGCCGTGCGGCAGCCCGACGCGGGGTCGTTTCCGGAGTACCAGTCCGGCTTCCGGCTCATTGACCAGTCGAGTACCAGCAACCTCACCGAGGACCTCGTAGTGACCGGGACGTACGTTGGCCACCCATTCGCCTCCGTGTACCGGTTCGACGCTTCGCAGGAGGCGTGGGTGAACGAGCTGGTCACGGTGGGGGAGCAGACGTTCTTCCACGGTGGCAGCTCGCCCGGGATAAAGGAGATCGCGTCGCCCCCGAACGCCGCGGAGTTTCAGGACCTGGAGATGGGGGCGCGGATCGAGGTCACCCTCACATTCGGCATCGGCCGCGTGACCGCTGCCGGTCCGGCACGGCCGGCACCGGACGCTGGAACTGCAAGCCTCTCGCTCTACGAATGGGTCGGACCGGACCAGTTCCCATACCCCGATCCGCCCGCATCCCTCACCCCGTTGCAGCCCCTCAACCTGACACCCGACCGGTCGGTCGTCATGGTCCAGTCCGATCCTCTGGATCCAGCAGCCGAGCAGACGGGTATGTTCCGGTGGCCCTTCCCACCCGCGGATTTCCTATTCTCGATGGAGATGCGAGCCCAGACACCGGGCATGCTCCGCCTGCTGCTCGGCGGCTCCGAGGTCGGCCGAGGCTACTGGTGGGATTACCGGCAAGCCGTTGCGTGGAGCTCCGCGTGTCTCGACAGGACGGCCACGGACCATCCCGCGACGCTCGGGGACGAAGGGGCGCTAACCGTTATTCCTGAACGGATGACTGGCGCCTGGGCCGTTGCGCTCTACACCGACTCCGGCATGGTGGGCTAACCAACCGAGGACCAGGTGGTGGTGATCGGGCTATTCAGCGGCCGCTGGTTCTGACCGGGCCGCGCGGGAGCCCAGGTCCTGCACCACCTCCACGAGCAGGTCGAGGTCGGCTGCGGTGGTCCGCCAGTTGCTGATGGCCGGCCGCAGTGCGACGTGTCCGTCGTACTCGGTGGTGCCGGCGTAGACCCGTCCGTCGTCGAGTAGCGCCTCGCCGAGCCGCCGGTTGACCGAGTCCAGCTCGGGTTCGGCCAGACCGGGCGGGCGGTAGCGGAAGCAGACGACGTTCAGGGGTACCTCGGCGAGCCGTTGAAGGTCGGGCGCGGCGTCGACCCGGGCGGCCAGGTGCGCCGCGAGGTCGCAGTGGCGCTCCACGAGCGCGCGGTAGCCGGCTCGGCCGTAGGCCGCGAGGGTGGCCCAGATCGGCAGTGCCCGGGCTCTGCGGGAGGATTCCGGGCCGAGCAACCCGTAGCCGCCGCGCGGGTCGTCCGGGCCGGGCAGGTAGGCCGCGCCGGGCATGCCGAACGCCGTCCCCAACCGCTCGGGCCGGCGGACCAGCGCGAAGCCGCTCTCATAGGGCACGTTGAGCCATTTGTGCGCGTCCGCCGCGATCGAGTCGGCTCGTTCCATCCCGGCGGTCAGGTGCGCGGTGCGCGGGGAGAGGGCGGCGAAGATCCCGAACGCGGCGTCGAGGTGCAGCCAGGCGCCGTGCCGTTCGGCCAGGTCGGCGAGATCGGCGAGCGGGTCGAAGTCACCCGCGTTGGGCTCCCCGGCGGTCCCGATGATCACCGCAGGCTCGCCGTCGAGGTCGCCCAGCCGGCGCCCCAGCGCTTCCACGTCCATGCGGCCGACATCGTCGCGGGTGAAGACCTCCATGGTGTCCCTGCCGTGACCGAGCAGCTGCAAGGCCTTGCGCGCACTCGGATGCACGTATCCGCCGCCCACCACCGGCATCCGCGGAAGCCCGGCGAGCCCGTCCGCGGTGGCGTCCACGCCATGCCGCTCAGCCCACCAATGTGTGGCCAAGGCGAGCCCGGTCACGTTGGCGAATGTCGCGCTCGCGGTGAGCGCCCCGCCCCACTGCGCAGGCAGCCCTACCAGCTCCCGCAGCCAGTCCAGCGCCACGGTCTCCGTCGCGTCGGCGAGACGGGACGACGCGCGCACGAAAGCGTTCTGGTCCAGCAGCGACACCGTCCAGTCCGCGGCCAACGCCGCCGGGGTAGAACCGCCGATGACGAAATGGAAGAAGCGCGGCCCCGCCGAAGCGGTCGCGGTCGCGGTTCCGACCCGCAGCAGCGTCTCCACGGCGGCCAGTGTGCCCACGCCCTGCTCCGGCAGCGCGCCGGCCAGATCGCGCAGTTGCGGTTCGGCGGCGCTGTCCCAGACCAGGCGGTCGGGTAGCACGTCGAGGTAGGGCCCGGCCGCGTCGAGCACCTGCTGCAACGCGGCAAGAGTCGTGTCCTGCTCGCGCACTGGGTCGCCCATGGCACTCCTCCTGTGGTCAGTCACCGCGTCCCACGGCAAGGCCGCATCGACGCGCGGCTGCCGGGATCACGCGGCTTCGCCCGCTTCGATTGCAGAGTACGTACCGGACCGCTCGAGCATCGTCGCCTCGGCCGCGGGTGGGGCAGCGATTGCTGTCGTCACGGCCGTTTCAGGGTTCTGAGGCCTCACCTCGTGGGTCGACGGAAGGGCGATCTTGCGCGATCGTAGACCTGAGATCGCGTTCTTCAAGGATCCGGGCGAGCTACATCCGATCTGTAGTCCAGGAGGTCTGACCATGCGACGTCTCATCGGCGCGGCGTCGATAGCCGGCGTCCTGGTCGGCGCCGTATTCACCGCAGCAGCAGCCGCCGAGCCCTTCCCCGATGTGATCGTCCTCCCGGGAGCGACCTCCGCCGAGGGAATCGCCATGGGCGTCGGATCTGGCTTCTTCGCCGGGGACCTGTTCCAGGGCGACATCTACCGGGGTGACCTTCGCTCCGGTTCGGCCTCCCTGTTCGTCGACGCCCCTGCCGGCCGGATGGCTGTGGGCATGAAGGTCGACGTAGGCCACGGTCTGCTCTTCGTCGCCGGCGGCTTCAGCGGTCAGGCGTACGTGTACGACGCGCGGACAGGCGCGGACGTTGCAGTCGTGGACCTCACCGATCCGGCACTTGGGACGATCATCAATGACGTGGCACTGACAAGGGATTCGGCGTGGTTCACCGACTCCGTCCAGCCGCACATCTACCGGGTCCCGATCGCTGTTGACGGGGCGGTTGGCACACCGTCGACCCTGGTCGTTACCGGACCTGCTGCGCACCTCTCCGGTGAGTTCAACCTGAACGGCATCGCCGCGACGCCGGACGGAAAGACCCTGATTGTCGCCCACAGCGGAGACTCGACCCTCTACACGGTCGACCCGGCGACGGGAGCCAGCGCGGCCATCGCGGGCGCCGACGTTCCCCTGGTCGACGGCATCCTGATCGAGGCGGGACGACTCTGGGCGGTGCAGAGCTTCCTCAACCAGGTGACTGAGCTGCGGCTCAGCCCCGACCTGTCGTCGGCCACTGTGCAGCAGGTCATCACCAGCCCTCTGTTCCAGGTGCCGACGACGGTCGCCCGCCACGGCAACCGGCTGGCGGTGGTGAATGCCAAGTTCGACACCGGGCTCCCACCGACAGCCGACCGATACGAAGTCGTCCTCGTCGACCGGTAACGGCGCCAACGACACGGTGACGTGCGGTCAGCGGCAAGTCGGGCGCACCCTGCCGCGTCGTCCATGTCACCGGAGCACGGGGTGAACGCATGAGCATGATGAGGGCGGCGGCCGTGCTCGCGTGGATCCCCGGCCCCGGGTTCGGCCTGCCCTGCGTCTACACGATCTGGTACCTCGCCGACCGCGGTCAGGTCTGGACTTTCCTGGGTTTCCCGACCTACGGCGAGGGCCCTTTCGAGGAGATCGGTATCGAGACCACGGTGCCCCTCCTCGGATTGTTTCTGCTGGTCTGTGTGGCGGAACTCCTCACCGGGTGGATGCTGTGGCTACACGGGCGCGCGGGCGTCCTGATGGCGCTGGCGCTTCTGCCGATCGAGTTCGCGTTCTGGATCGGTTTCCTGCTGCCACTGGGGCCCTTGGTGGGCTTGACACGCACCGCCTTGATCCTCATGGCCTGGTCCTCATCGCGTCGCGCATGGGGGGCCAGCGACACGCGCACCGGGAGAGGGGGAACGGTGAGGATAGCCATCATCGGCACCGGGAAGATGGGTCGAGGATTCGCCCAGGCCCTCGCTCCGACTCATGAGGTGGTCGTTGGTTCGCGCGCCCCCGGACAGGGCGGCCGCGACCGCATCGCAGACCGGAGCCGCCGGCGGTGCGAGGTACGCCGATGCCGCGGCGAACGCCGATGTCGTCATTCTCACCGTGCCGTGGCAGGCGATGGACGAGACGCTCGGCCAGCTTAGTGACCTGCCGGGGACGGTAGTGATCGACGTGTCCTACCCGTACAACAAAGGTGAAAGGGAGGCGCTGAGAGGAACCTCGACGGCGGAGGCGATACAGCAGCGAAAGAGATCGTGCTTGGGATGCGCAGGACATCGGGTTCCATCCCGTCGACGCCGGGCCGCTGAGAGCGACCCGCGACTCGGAGAAGCTCGTGGGAGTGATGCTCTTCCTGAGGCTCGGTCCGTTCCGGGTCTTGTCCCCACCTTGATCACAGCAGGCCGCGCACCATCCGCGGCAAAGGCGGACGCATCGGTATCGCGATCTCGTTGTGGACGAGCCCGTCGAGGCTTGCATCGACCGGCGGCTACGTTGATCAGACCGACGCGGACACCGGACTCGGGAAGTGAGGTTGGTAGCTGGCCATCGCGCGTAGGTAGTGCCGAGCCGACAGGCTCACGGTGAGGGTCAGGTCCGTCAACCCGACCACTGCGCCGGCGACGGCAACGAGGGCGACCTCGGCGCCGACTGCCTCGGCGACCAGTGCGCCGAGCGCCCCGGCGACGATCCCGTTCACCACGGCGACAAACATGGTCGCGCTGGCTAGTGGCTGACCGATGCCGCGCCGCACTCCCATCCCGTACGTCTGCATGACCCCGGCCTGGTCGTCGTGATGACTAGCGACGAAGTACTCCTCCAGCCCCGGCGCCATCGCGGCGTACGCGGCGCGGAGTCGGTTCATGCCAATGACCAGGTTCATGTCATCGGTGCTGGCGTTGTGCACCCGCAGGTAGGTCAACGTGCCCAACAGCAGTATCACCGCGGACAACGTGAGCGCCATGAGCCGAAACTCGGTGCCAAACCCAGACGCCTGCGCGACGAGCGCCAGGGACACGACCGACGCCGACACCAGCGTGAGGTACACCGCGATCCGGCCGATCACTTCAGACCACGTCTGGCTCCGGGTGGCCAGCAGGCTCCAATGCTCGGTGGCCAACAGTTGAGCCCGCACCGAGGCCGGAACACCATCCAGACCCGAATCACCCACGCTCATGACCCCTCCCCCGCCGACACGGAAACGGCACCAGCATCCCGCCCGCACCCGACCGACGCCAGAGCCAGCCCGGGGGAGGGCCGCCAAGCCGGGCCGACCGGTCGACCACAGCAGCCGCGTTCGCCGAAGGGCCGGTTCGTGGGCACCGCGTTCCTCGACACGAAGGACAGCGCGCGCCAGTCGATTGCCGGCCGCGCCCTTGGCTCAGTCATGCGACTTCGAAGGCTACAAACGGCGCGACTAGACCGCTGTTACCGTCCTCAAAGGTCAGCACGACCACACGTTTGGGCGCTCGGCTGAACACGACGTCGAGCAATCAGCTGCCTTCTTCGTACGGCTCTGCTCGCTCTAATCCGAAGAAGCCGTTTCCTCTGAGAACCACGATGGTTGCGACCGGTACGAGATTACGTCGACGGATACCGTCTACTTGGTTCCAGGTCCGGATGGACCATCCATACGTTTGGCTCCCAATAGGAGCCGCGGTCGGTCAATCGGTCGATGTGCACGAGAGCCAAGCCCTCAGGGAACACGTAGTCACCGGACTCAGGAAACGCAATCCCAGTCCACGCCTCCCACTCGTCGACCGTCCCGGTGATCCGCAGGGAACTCGGAAGCGGAGTGGCCACTCGCGCGCCGAGCCGTTCGTGAACTCGCATCCACGGATCGAACAGCTGTCCGTCTTCTCGACGCCACCGTACATAGCGCTCGATGGACATCAGCGGATACCGCTCCTTGAGCGAGGGGCGCACCGGGGCCACGACGTGCTGTAGCCCCTGACGCTCGCCGATCCCTCGCATGGCGTTGAGCAGTTGCACGGCCAGTCCGCGGGCGCGCCCCTCGCGCGGACTCTCCGCCGCCAACGCGCAGAGGGTGTTTACCGGCTCGCCTGCTCTCACCTGGGCGAAGATCTGCTCGATCGCAGCATCGATTCCGTTGGGCAACCCCTCGTCCGAACCGTCCCACCACAGCGGCCCGGTGTGCCCCTCGGCGATCACCGCGTCGTGCGTCTCGTCGTACAGCACGAACTGGAACTCGGGCAGGTCCTCGTCCAGGTGTCCCCACCAACGATTGAGCACATCACCATGCAAGTTGTACTCGGGCCAGACCGACTCGGAGGGTATGCCACGCTCCCAGAGATCGGGTCGCTCGTGGGCCGTGTGCACGGTGATGGCCATGAGCCCATGATGGCCTTTCTCCGCGTGCCTTGGGTGTCTCGGAGTTGGTTGCGGCTAGCAGACAGGTGAGCACAGCCTTGTAAAGTCGTCGGGAGATGCGCTGGTGATCATTTGCGGATGTCGGGTCTTCCAGCCAGATGTCGTTCTACGATCCCATGCCCCCGAAGACCACGCCTGAACCGCGGCCGCGGCGAGTTGGCGGCTATCAAGCGAGCACCCGCGAGTTGGCAGCATGTCAGGGTGAAGCCACGCCTCGACACTTCCTACCGCGACTTGCCTGTACTGGACGTTCTGCATCGCGAACTTGACCGAGCGCACGTACTGAAACGTGGAGTTGATGTCATCAAGGGCAGGCGCGGGCATGTCCCCGCCGTCCCGCAACCACGCGTCGCGTCACAGCGTCTGCAGATCGCCATGATCACAGCGATCGCGGCTGTGAGCATGATGCGGTCCACGTCATGCTCCAGCCCAGCTAGCGCCAGACGGAGGCGACCTCCCGGCGGTACTTCCGGCCAAAGATGCCACCGATGATCGCCAGCACCGGACCGGGGACGTTGCTCTTGATACCAGCGAGCTCCTCGGGTGTGGCGCCGTCGCTGACCCACGCGAACAAGGTGCCGGCCACTGGTGGGCTGACCCTGCCGAACTGACGACCCATGGCCTTGATGGCAGGGTCGTCCCGCTTGGCGACGTAGATCGGCTCGAGCTCGGCCTCCTCGTGGTCCAGGTGCTCCACTGCGACCGTCTTCAGTGTCGCGACCGCCTCACCGGCAGCGGCGGCGTCGGCAGCAGACGCGGAGATGCTGAGAGCCGCGATCGCACCTCCCGCCGATGCCAGCGCTTCGGCAAGGCGGTCGTGCTCGTCGTCCATCTGCGCGATCAGCTCCCGGCTGATCCCCACGGCCTGCAGGGCGGGCCAAGCGATCTCGTGCTCGCTCTCGTGGTGCCGGGTCAGCTGGTCGCGGAAGTTGGCCCAAGCGGTTGCGAGCTGCTCGGCCCGAGTCCGATCCCCTTCGGGGAACATGTCCAGCGCGTCGAGGAATCGGGAGATGTCGCGGCGGACGGCGCCGTGGATCGCCTTGTTCATGCTCATCTCGGCCACATCCGACCACAGTCGGCGCCAGCGACCGGTGGGCCGCGACATTCGGTCCGCGGCCACAGGCTCAAGTGCCGTGATCGTCGCGGACAGCACCTACGTCGAGCTCGTCGCGCGCCCGGTGCCGAGTTCGCCCCGTGGGCATCGGTAACCCGGATCCTGTACGAGAACACGGGGCGACACACAAAGCGAACGCCAAGTGTCCAAGGGTGGGATCGGTAGCGTCGATCTATGTCGTACCCAGAACCCCAGTACTTCGGCACCGGTGAGGTAACCGCGAGGTTCCGCCCCGCCGACGCTCCCCCGGAACTCCCACGGCCGGGTGGCGCCGCGAGCTACCTCGCCACCGGAGCAACTACCGACGGAAGGTTCGGGCTCTACCGCTGGGACATGGGGCCCGAGCCGGCTGGTGCGAACGCCCATTACCACCGCACGTTCAGCGAGTCGTTCTTCGTCCTGACCGGGACCGTGAAGCTGTACGACGGCACCGGCTGGTTCGATGCGCGTCCAGGCGATTTTGTTTACGTGCCCGAAGGCGGACTACACGGCTTCCGTAACGAGTCCGGTGAGCCCGCGTCCCTGCTGATCCTTTTCGCCCCGGGCGCGCCGCGCGAGGCCTACTTCGAGGGGCTCGTCGAGATGGCGGAGGGGCGCTGGGAACCGAACCACGAGGAGTTGCAGGCGTTCTTCGAGGAGCACGACAACCTCTACGTCTAGACCTGCCAGACCGGAACCAAGCTGCAGTCGCCATCGCTTCACTCGGCCCGGTGGACATCGGCCGCGGTACCGGAACAGCTCAGTGCGCCGCATGCGTCTCCTCCACGGACAGCGGGCCGACCACCTTCCCGTACTCGGTGACGAGCCCGTCGATCAGCGCTGCCAAGCCCAACTCGAAGGCGCCGTCGTCGATCGAGGCCTGGTGGTCGGCGATCAGGTGGGCCCGGGACAGGTGCGGATAGCGGTCTGCGTAGAGGCCGGCGTCGTCGACGAAACCGCGCGCGAATGACCCCAGGGCCGAACCGGCGACGAAGTAACGCATGAGCGCGCCGATGCGCGTCGCCCGCCCCGGCGGCCAGCCCGCGTCGACCAGACCTCCGTAGACCGCGTCGGCGAGTGCGAGGGCGGCCGGCCGGCGACCCGGTCCGCGGGCCAGGTACGGGACGATATTGGGGTGAGCGGCAAGGGCGGACCGGTACGAGCGTGCCCAGGACCGCAGTGCCGGCCGCCACTCGTCGCGCCCGAACATCGACGTGTCGACCTGCGCGGTGACGGCATCGGCGACGGCGTCGAGGATCTCGTCCTTGGTGGCGAAGTGGTTGTACAACGACGGTCCGCGCACGCCGAGGCGCGTGGCCAGCTTGCGGATCGACAACCCGTCGAGGCCCTCTGCGTCGACCAGGGCCAGGGCTTCGTCGACGATGCGAGCCCGGCTGAGCAACGGCGAGGTGGGCCGGCCCATGTGCCACCTCCCGACCTCTTCCGGCGAGCTGACGAGAGCGTTACAGTTCGGAAACTTACACCGCTAGTTTAGGTCGCAGAAGAGGCGGAGCCCGGTGGGTAGGTTCGACGGCAAGGTCGCGTTCGTCACGGGTGGCGCCCAGGGCATCGGCGCCGCGACCGCACAGCGGCTGGCAGCGGAGGGCGCGTCCGTCGCCGTCGTCGATGTGACCGAGGACAGGGCGACGCCCGTCGTCGACGAGATCGCGGCCGCAGGCGGCACGGCCATGGCGATCGGCTGCGACGTGGCCGACGAAGCGGCCGTCAATGCCGCCGTCGAGAGCACCGTAGCCGCATACGGCCGGCTCGACGTACTGGTCAACAACGCCGGCATCACCCGGGACAACCTGCTGCACAAGATGTCGGCTGACGACTGGGACGCCGTGCTGCGTGTCAACCTGACCGGCGCGTTCCTGTGCAGCCGGGCGGCGCAGGCGCACATGGTCCCCGCCCGGTACGGCAAGATCGTCAGCCTGAGCAGCCGATCCGCGCTCGGCAACCGCGGACAGGCGAACTACGCCGCCGCCAAGGCCGGGATCCAGGGGCTCACGGCCACGCTGGCGATCGAGCTCGGTCCGTTTGGCATCAACGTCAATGCGGTCGCCCCTGGGTTCGTCGCCAGCGCGATGACCGACGCCACCGCACACCGGCTGGGCATGTCGCCGGACGACCTGCGAAAGGCATCAGCGGAAGCCACCCCATTGCGCCGGGTAGGCCAGCCGGAGGAGATCGCCGCTGTGGTCGCGTTCCTCGCCAGCGACGACGCGTCGTACGTCAGCGGCCAGACCCTCTACGTCAACGGTGGCGCCAGGTGAGCATCGGAGCGTGACCATTGAGCATGCTTCGCGAGCTGCCGATCCAGCGTTGGTACCGTCAGGTGCGGCTCTACCGGATCTTCGAGGGCACCGACGAGATGCAGCGCCTGATCATCGCCCGAGACCTGCTGCGCGGCCACACCAAGATCGGTGGCCACCCGGCGTGAAGGTCTTCTCCTCCCTCGGCGAGCTGCGCGACGCCGTCGGCACCGTTCTCGGACCCGGCGAGTGGCACCAGGTCGAGCAGGCCCAGGTCGACCTGTTTGCCGAGGCGACCGGAGACCGGCAGTGGATCCACGTCGACCCGGAGCGCGCAGCGGCCGGGCCATACGGCGGGACCGTCGCGCACGGTTTCCTCACGCTGTCGCTCCTGCCCGTCCTCGTGCGCGGCCTCTACCGGATCGAGGGCGTTGGCTTGGCGGTCAACTACGGGTTGGGCAAGGTTCGCTTTCCCGCACCCGTGCGCACGGGCACCGCCGTGCGGGCCAGCGTCGAACTGCGTGACGTCGCCGACGTGGGCGGTGGTGTGCAGCTGGTGTCCCTCGTGACGGTGGAGTCGTCGTCTGCGGCCAAGCCCTGTTGCGTCGCCGAGGCGTTGACCCGTTTCTACCCGGCCGAGGAGGTGACGTGAACGATCGCTGCGACGTCGTCGTGGTCGGGTCCGGGCCGAACGGGCTGGCCGCTGCCGTCGTCATGGCCCGGGCCGGGCTCGAGGTCCGGGTCCTCGAGGCCCAGGACACGGTCGGTGGTGGCGCCCGGACGCTCGATCTCGGCACGGCGCCGGGCCTGCTGCACGACCTGTGCTCGGCCGTGCATCCGATGGCGGCCGCATCGCCGTTCTTCCGTGCATTCGACCTGCCGTCCCGTATCGAGCTCCGGTATCCGGACGTGTCCTACGCGCAGCCGCTGGACGGTGCCCGCGCCGGCGTCGCGTACCGCGACCTGGAGCGCACGGCGGCCGGCCTGGGCGCCGACGGGCCCGCGTGGCTGCGGCTGATGAAGCCGCTCGTCGAGCATGTCGAGGGCGTCGTCGACACCGCGATGTTCGACCGGCGCAGCATCCCCGCGGCTCCGGTCACGGCACTACGATTCGGACGCGCGATGCTCGAGCAGGGCTCACCGCTGTGGAACCGCCGCTGGCGTACCGACGTCGCCCCCGCGATGCTCACCGGGGTAGCGGCGCACACGATCTCGCCGCTGCCGAGCCTCGCGGCCGCCGGTGCGGCGATGCTGCTGGCTCCGCTGGCCCACGCGCCCGGTTGGCCGCTGCCGGTCGGCGGCAGCCAGGCGATCACCGACGCGCTCGTCTCGGACCTGAACCGGCACGGCGGAACGGTCACAGCCGGGGTGGAGGTGACCGACCTGGCCCAGCTGCCGCAGGCGCGTGCCTACCTGCTCGACGTCACGCCCCGGACTCTGTTACGGATCGCCGGCACCCGCCTGCCGCCGCGCTACGCGGGGGCGTTGTGGCGGTTCCCGTACGGCAACGGCGTGGCCAAGGTCGACTTCGTGCTGTCCGGTCCGGTGCCGTGGGCACACCCGGAGGTCGGCCGGGCGGGCACCGTCCACCTCGGCGGCTCCCGTGGGGAGATGGTCGCGGCCGAGGCCGCTGTGGCCGCCGGCCGGCACGCCGAACGGCCGGTGATCCTCGTCTCCGATCCCGCGCTCCTCGACCCCTCGCGCGAGGTCGGCGGCCTGCGTCCGCTGTGGACGTACGCGCACGTTCCGGCCGGCTCGACGGTCGACGTCGGTGCCACCGTGCAGGCGCAGGTCGAGCGCTTCGCGCCCGGGTTCGGTGACGTCGTCGTCGCCCGGCACGTCATTCCCGCTGCGCAGTTACAGAACCACAACGCCAACTACGTCGGCGGCGACATCGCCGCCGGCTCGGTCGCGATCTGGCGGATGCTGGCCCGCCCGACGGCGCGCTGGGACCCGTATGCAACTCCCCTTGCAGGCGTCTACCTGTGTTCGGCCTCGACGCCACCCGGCCCAGGCGTCCACGGCATGGCCGGACTGCACGCCGCGCGGCGGGCGCTACGCGACCGCTTCGGTCAGCGTCGACTGCCCTCGCTCGCGCCCTGATCACCGAGTGGCGTCGAGCTCCGGCGTCGTGGCTCTGCTCGCCACCAGCCGGCCCACGAGCGGGACGATCCGCTCGAGCGGGAAGAAGGCCAGCCAGCAGACCACGGTCGGCAGGAAGTGGATGCCGAGGCTGAGGTAGGTGACGAGGTGGAAGCTCAGGTAGAAGCCGACGGCGAGTACCAGTGCCTTCCCGTGCAGGAACAGCACGACCGGCGAGAGGAACTCGGCGATGAGCAGCATCCATTGGGCGATCCGCAACATCCACGGGTAGTCGAGCACCCAGGAGACGAGCTCGGTGCCCCGCCGGATGATCGCCCAGGTGAAGACGGCGCCGCCGCCCCAGGCGAACGGCGCCCCGTTGCGGACCCATTTGACGAACGCCGAGCCTACGTAGGTCGCCACGACGGCGACCTGGATGCATCGGAACGCCCAGCCGGCGGCCTCGCTCGGCGTGGTGTCGGTGAACCGGGCCCGGCCGACCGTCGGCAGAACCCACAGCGCCACCAGCAGGGCGAGGTGGTCGTGGTCGACCTTGCCGAACGACATGCCGATGATCAGCCACTCGAGATAGCACAGCGCGACGATCCAACCGGCCAGCCGTGGCAGCCGCCCCGTGGCGGCGACCAGCGCCCCGACCACCAGCACCACCTGGAGGCTGTGCACCAACGCGGGTGACGGCGTCGGCAGCGGGAGCACCCGGCCGATGAACAGCGGTTGGTACAGCTCGGGGGCGTAGCCGTGCGGCACGACGTCGTTGACCAGGAAGAAGATGTCGTAGAGCAGGAACAGGTAGACGATCGCCCGGAAGACGGCTGTCCGGGCCAGTGGCACCGGTGTCGTCCACCAGCCGGCGACGCTTCGTAGGACGCTGCTCACCGGACGTCCCACTCGGCGAGCTGTTCGGTCACGGGCTCCCCGGCCTGGTAGCCGTCGCGCAACTGGTACGTGTCGCGCATCAGGTAGAGGGTCGTGTACTGGTCCCGATCGGGATGGAGCGCCCGATAGGCGTCGGCGATTGTCTGCATCAGGGACGGCTCGGCGAGGATGCGGCCGAGCTGACCCTCGACCTCCGCCCGGCCGATACCGGTACCGGTGGCGTTGAGGGGCACGCGCACGCGCTGGAGGCCGGTCTCGGTGTCGGCGAGGACATAGGTCGACCGGACCTGTCCGTCGAGATCGTGGGCCGTCGCGTACTGGGCCATGGAACCGAACGGGAAGTAGTCGTCGCTGTCGGCCAGCGTGCCGTGGACCAGGGCGGCGACGCCGGCGAGCGCAACCCCCAGCCGCCATGCCAGGGCCGGCCGGGACAGCCGACGCGGCGCCCGGGCCTCGGCCTCGGCTGTACTCACGACGGCCTAGGGTAGCTGGCGCGAGTGGCGTTGCCGCGACAACGCCGGGCTGCGGTGCGGGCGGCCTAGCTTGCACTCTCCGGTGCCGAGTGCTAAACACGGGATTAGCACTCTGCAGATGAGAGTGACAACGACAGGTACCGGGTCGACGAGGTCCCGGTGTCCCGGCGAAGGGAGCCGGGGTGCCGTTGCCGTCCGTCGCGGGCGTCGAGCCGGTTCTTCCACCCGCTACCCGGGAGGACCAGGAAACCCATGCCCAAGATCATTGCCTTCGACGAGGAGGCGCGGCGTGGCCTCGAGCGCGGCATGAACCAGCTTGCCGACGCGGTACGGGTCACGCTCGGACCCAAGGGTCGCAACGTCGTCCTCGAGAAGAAGTGGGGCGCGCCGACCATCACCAATGACGGCGTCTCCATCGCGAAGGAGATCGAGCTCGAGGACCCGTGGGAGAAGATCGGGGCCGAGCTCGTCAAAGAGGTCGCGAAGAAGACCGACGACGTGGCCGGCGATGGCACCACCACGGCCACCGTCCTTGCCCAGGCGCTCGTCCGCGAGGGCTTGCGCAACGTCGCGGCCGGTGCCAGCCCGATGGCGCTCAAGCGTGGCATCGAGAAGGCCGTCGAGGCCGTCGCGGAGCAGCTGCTCTCCTCTGCCAAGGACGTCGAGACCAAGGAGCAGATCGCCGCGACCGCGTCGATCTCCGCCGCCGACACCCAGATCGGCGAGCTCATCGCCGAGGCCATGGACAAGGTCGGCAAGGAAGGTGTCATCACAGTCGAGGAGAGCAACACCTTCGGGCTCGAACTCGAGCTCACCGAGGGTATGCGTTTCGACAAGGGGTACATCTCCGGCTACTTCGTCACCGACGCGGAGCGCCAGGAGGCCGTTCTGGAGGACGCCTACGTCCTGCTGGTCGAGTCGAAGATCGCCAGCGTCAAGGACCTCCTCCCGCTGCTCGAGAAGGTCATGCAGGCCGGCAAGCCGTTGCTGATCATCGCCGAGGACGTCGAGGGCGAGGCCCTGGCGACCCTGGTGGTCAACAAGATCCGCGGGACCTTCAAGTCCGTCGGGGTGAAGGCGCCGGGCTTCGGCGACCGTCGCAAGGCCATGCTGCAGGACATCGCGATCCTCACCGGTGGCCAGGTCATCAGCGAGACCGTCGGTCTCAAGCTGGAGAACGCGACGCTCGACCTGCTCGGCCAGGCCCGCAAGATCGTCGTCACCAAGGACGAGACGACCCTCGTCGAGGGCGCCGGCGATGCCGACCAGATCGCCGGCCGGGTCAGCCAGATCCGCACCGAGATCGACAACTCCGACAGTGACTACGACCGCGAGAAGCTCCAGGAGCGCCTGGCCAAGCTCGCGGGCGGCGTGGCCGTCATCAAGGCCGGTGCTGCCACTGAGGTCGAGCTCAAGGAGCGCAAGCACCGCATCGAAGACGCGGTGCGCAACGCCAAGGCCGCCGTCGAGGAGGGCATCGTCGCCGGTGGTGGCGTCGCTCTCATCCAGGCCGCCCAGAAGGCGTTCGAGAAGCTCGAGCTCGACGGTGACGAGGCCACCGGCGCCGCGATCGTCAAGGTCGCGGTCGAGGCTCCGGTCCGCCAGATCGCGATCAACGCCGGCCTCGAGGGCGGCGTCGTGGTCGAGCGCGTGCGCGGGCTCGAGGCCGGTCACGGTCTCGACGCCAACACCGGCGAGTACGTCGACATGATCGCGGCCGGCATCATCGACCCGGCCAAGGTCACCCGGTCGGCGCTGCAGAACGCCGCGTCGATCGCCGGCCTGTTCCTCACCACCGAGGTCGCGATCGCCGACAAGCCCGAGAAGGCGGCCGCCATGCCGGCCGGACCGGGTGGCGACATGGGCGGCATGGACTTCTGAGTCCAGCCCGCACCGCACGCGAAGGGGCGGCGTCCCGGCTTCGGCCGGGCGCCGCCCCTCTCGTCGTCAGAGTTCGCCGAGCGGCGCAACCACGATCCCGGACTTGTCGCACCGCCACCGCGGGTCGTGGCCGAGGTCGGGCTCGATGTGCAGCTCGTGGAGGTCGGTGTCGTCGCACGCTGTGCACCGCGGCCACCGGCCGATCTGCCCGTCGATCAGGCGGTCCTGGACGTCCTGCGCCACCTGTCCGGCGACGTAGGACGCACCGTCGGGCCACTCGCCGACCCACCATCGCCGCTCGGTGACGACGTCCTCCAGCACGTCGACCGCGTCGGCGGAGTCGAGGCCGCGCGCGCCGAGGTCGTGGAGGACCCGGGCGCGAGCCACGAGCAGCGGGTCGGCGCTCATCGTCTGATCGTGCCAGCCGCGCCGATGCCGTGGCAGACCTACGTCCTGACAGACTGGGACGTTGTCGAGAGGAGGACGTCGGTGCGGCCGCTGCTCGAGGTCATCGCGCTGGGCGGGGGTGACGCCGCCGGCGCGCAGGAAGGCGGCGCGGACCGGCTCGAGGTCGTCGCCGACATGGAATCCGACGGTCTGACGCCCGCGGTCGAGACCGTGCGCGACCTGAAACGGGAGTGCGGGCTTCCGCTACGGGTCATGCTGCGTGCCAATGACGGATTCTCGACCAGCGGCTCCGAGCTCACCCGTCTCCAGGGTGCCTCCCACGCGCTGGCCGAGGCCGGCGCCGACGGCTTCGTGCTCGGCTTCCTCGGCCCCACGGTCGAGATCGACGTCGATGCGACCCTCGCCCTCGCCGACGAGTTCGGCAGCCTGCCGTGGACCTTCCACAGGGCCGTCGACAACGCGCTCGACTATGACCGCGCCTGGCAACGGCTGCGGATGATGCCGCGGCTCGACACCGTGCTGACGGCGGGCTCGGCCCGAGGGGTCCCGGCCGGGCTGGACGAGCTGTGCCGGCGTGCGGCCGACGATCCGGTGGCCGCTGGGATGATCATGGCCGGCGGCGGGCTGCAGCCCGACCACGTACCGTGGCTGGCCCGGGCGGGAGTGCGCAAGTTCCACGTCGGGTCCCGGGTGCGCCCCGGCGGGTCGTGGAAAGCGTACGTCGACGCGTCGATGGTCCGGTCGTGGCGAACGCTGGTCGACGACGCCGTTGCCGCCGCGCTGTGAACCCTCCGACGTGATCTACGTCGACCCCCCGATGTGGCCCGGGCACGGCCGGCTGTGGTCGCACGTGGTCTCCGACTCCTCCTACACGGAGTTGCACCTGTTCGCCGAACGGCTCGGCATTCCCGCCCGCGGGTTCGAGCGCGACCACTACGACGTCCCTGCGGAGATGTACGAGCGTGTCGTGGCGGCTGGAGCGGTACCGGTCAGCAGCCGTGAGGTCGTCCGGCGGCTGGCGGCCGCGGGCCTCAGGAGGCGGAAGCGCCGCCGCGCAGCAGGATGAGCTCGGTCCCGACGTTGCGGCGGGCGTTCGCCTCCCACCGGTCCCGCGCCGTCGTGGTCGCGAACAGCGCGTCCCGGGCCAGCAGCCCGTCGAGGACCGCCGCCCGCCCGAGCCGGAACTGCTCCTCCGGAACCTGCGCGTACTCGTCCCGAACGGCCGCGGCATAGTCCGCGTACTCGGCCGGTTCGCCACCGAGCACGGCCAGGTCGGCGTCGCACAGAACGCCGCCGTTGTGGTCGCCCGGTGCTGGGTCGTGTCCGGCGGTGAGCTCGACGAGCCGGGCCACCTCGGCCACCCGGGCCTCGTCGAGTCGTGCGGCACGTAGCGTCGCCGCCGCGAGAAGGGCGCTGTCCCGCTCGTCGTCGCCGGGCCGGCCGGAGTACACCGCGTCGTGAAACCACGCCGCCAGCCGCACCGCGTCGGGATCGGCGGCGTCGGCGGCCAGCTCGTCCACGGCGTCCAAGACGGCGGTGAGGTGCCTCACATCGTGGTAGCGACGGTGCGGTTCTGACCAACGTCGCAGCAGGTCACGGCCGGTTTCCTCGTCGTCCACGAGGAGTCGCCACCGTGCGATCAAGTCCTCCACACGGCTATCATGGTCGCAGCACAGGGTTCCAGTGCGCGTCTGGTGGTGGGAGACGCGCCACGGGGCCGGTGTCATGCACGCCCTGCTCGGGGTGGGCCGCATCGTCGCGGGGCTGGCCTGTACGGCGCTCCCCAATGGTTCGGCTACGAGCGCCGCATGGTCGCTGAGCGGATCGTGCCGCTGCGGCGGCTCGGCGCGGCGATGCGCTGCTCGCCGGGGCCACCGGCATCGGATACGCCCTCGGCTCGGCATTCGCGGGTCGCTTGGCGGACGCCGGCGGTCACACCCCGACATTCGCGGTCGCCGTGACGGCCGGCGCCCTTTCGGTTGGGCTCACCGCGTCGTCGGCGCGCCGGTTGGCCCGGGCCCTCCGTCAGTCCTGCTGATCTGGCCCCGGTCCGCCCAGCATCGTGCCGCGCCGCACCGGCGCGCCAAGCGCAGGGATCAGGAACCGGTCGAGACCGATCCAGCCCGCGTTCCGCCACGCCGCCGCCAGGGCGAGGCCGAGGAGGATGAACACCGGGTTCACGCCCGCAGTGCCGGACAGGACGAACGAGAAGTTCAGCATGAGGCCGACGACGGCGGCGATCCCGGTGAACGCACCGAGGATGAGCAGGAGTCCGACACCGAACTCGACGAACGGGATGATCTTGGCCCGCCAGGACGCGTTGTCGTTGATGACTTCGAGGACGTCGACCCACCACCCATATGCGACCGGCGGATGCTCGCTGGCCGCGGAGTCGATCGCGCCCTGCGTGTATCCGGCGAGCGCAGCGCCGTCGTTGTTCAGCCACCCGTCACCGGTGATCTTGCCCCAGCCGGACTCGAGCCACTGCCAGCCCAGGTAGACCCGGACGATGAGCCAGAGCGTCGTCCAGAACGGGTGCGTGGTCTTCGTCGACTGGTGGACGATCCTCCACTCAGGATAGGTCTCTTCGAGATCGCGGACGGCCATGACGAAGTCCTCGTCGACGTGTGACCCTCTCCGCTGTGATCATGGCGCAGGATCGACGCGACGTCACGTCTACACGCAGTAACGAAGCGCGAGCAACGCGTAGGCCCGGGCGCAGGCGACGAGGTCGGCCACGGCGACGTGCTCGTCGGTCGCGTGGGCAGTGGCGAGGTGGCCAGGGCCGAGAAGGAGAGTCGGGATGCCGGCGGCGGCGTAGAGCCGGAGATCCGAGCCGCTCGGTGCGCCTCTCGTCTCGGGCGTCCACCGTGCAGCGTCCGTACAGGCGGAGCGGACGTCGTCGAGCAGGCGGTGCCCGTCGGCGAGCTTGCCTGACGCGAACACCCCGCCCGGCCAGCTCACCCGTGCGGGGTGCGACGACAGCCACGGGTCGCTGTCGCACGCTGCGGCCACGGTGGACTCGAACTCTGCTCGCGCCCGGTCGACCGGCTCGCCGATCCGCACGCCGTACCGCCCCTCGGCCACCAGCAGGTCGGGCACGGTGCTGGCCCAGTCGCCGGCCCGGACGACACCGATCGACAGCGGGTAGGCGACCTCGAGGTGGGCCAACAAGGGATCCACGTCGCGATTGCGCCGGCGCTCGAGTTCGCGAAGTGCGGTGAGGACCGGGGCTGCCGCATCGAGAGCAGATACGCCCTCGGTTCGCGTCGAGCCATGGGCCGCCTTCCCGGGAACCTCGATGCGGAACGTCAGCGAACCGGCGTTCGCCGGCACGACAGTTGCCCCCGACGGCTCGGCAATCACGCACGCGCCGCCGCCGTGACCGCGTTGGAGCGTGGCGTGTGCCCCGATGCCGCCGTCCTCCTCGCCGACGACGCAGTGGACGGCGACGGATCGCCGCAGCCGGACCCCGGTCGACCGCAGGGCCGAGACCGCCCCGAGCACGGCAGCCAGCCCGCCCTTCATGTCGCACGCGCCGCGGCCGTACAACAGGCCGCCTTCTTCGCGCAGGAGCCAGGGGTCGGATGCCCACCCGCCGAGGTCGCCGGGTGGCACCACGTCGGTGTGCCCGGCGAGGATCAGGGCCGGCGCTGACGGACCGACCGTGCCGACGCAGCCGAGCGCCTCGTCCCGCACGACCTCCTCGCCGGGATAGCCGGGTGACTCGCGCAACGCCGGAAGATCGAGCGTCCAGAGGTCGACCTCGGCGCCGAGCGCCGCCAGCCGGTCGGCGCACCATCGCTGGATGACCACTTCGCCAGCAGACCCGCCGACGCTCGGCATCGCGACCAGCGGGGCGAGGTCGGCGACGATCGCCTCGGTGTCGACAGCCTCGACGACCCGGCGTTCGGTGGGGCTTAGCGTCACGCGCCCGAGTCTGCCAGCACGGCAGGCAGCGGCTCGGCGTGCACGATCGTCAGCGACGAGACCGCGCGGGTGAGCACCACGTACAGGCGCCGCAGGCCGCGCAGTTCGGCGGCCACGATCTGCGCCGGCTCCACGACGACGACGTGGTCGAACTCGATCCCCTTCGACATGGTCGCCGGCACGAGCATCAGCCGTGGGTCGTCCTCATCGTTCGGGGACCCGGTGGCCAACCCGGCGTCGACGAAAGCGCGCCGCAGACTGTCGGCGATGGCGTCGGCGGCGATGATCCCGATCGACCCCTCACGCGCGGACACGTCCGCGACCACACGGACGACGCCCGCAGCGAATCCCGGGCCGTCGTCGACGCGGATGACATCGAGCCGGCCCGGGTTCGTACGGACCGGCTCCGGCGGCGCCACCGAGGGTGCGATCGTGGGCAGCAGTCTCGACGCGAGCGCGACGACCGCCGCCGGCACCCGGTATCCCTTGCGCAGGATCTCCACGTGAGCGTCATCCGTGCCGAGGTGACCGAGCGCCTCGGTCCAGGACGCGGTCGCCCACGGCGTCGTCCCCTGCGCGATGTCGCCGAGCACGGTCGCGGAGCCGGTCGCCGCCCGGCGGCCCACCGCGCGCAGCTCCATCGGAGAGAGATCCTGCGCCTCGTCGAGCACGACGTGACCGAACGTCGCCGTGCGCCCGACGACCCCGCGGGCCTCGTCGACCAGGACGGCGTCGGCGTGCGACCACGGTGCGGTCCGCGGACCACGCGCCAGGCGGTCCCATCGCAGAAGGAGTCGTTCCGCAGGTTCCAGCAGGTCAGCGGCCACCTCGTCGAGGTATCCGGGCTCCCCGAGCAGGCGCATGATCAGCCGGACCGGGTCGACCGCCGGCCAGACCATCTCGAGATGAGCCCGCACCGGCCTGGACCGGGCGACCGCGTCCTGGATCCGGTCGTCGGTGATCACGCCGGCGCCCTCCATCCGGAGCAGCACGAGGTGCGCGAGGCGCTGTGGCAGCAGCGACCGCCCGACACCGTAGGCATCACCGCGGGCCCGCATCGCGGCGACCGCCTCAGCCGCATCGTGCGCCGGGACCCGCCACTGCCGGGTGCCGCGCGGGACGACCAGGGGCTCGGACGGCTCTCGGATGTGGCCCCACACCGCCCGGCGCACGACCTCGGCGAGGCGCGGGTCGCCCTTGAGTGCAGCGACGTCGGGTGGGTCGAGCCGCCGCACAGGCACGCTCTCGACGAGTTCGGCGACGGTGACCTGGCGGACGTCCACCTCGCCGAGCGCCGGGAGCACCTGCCCGATGTAGTGCAGGAACGCACGGTTGGGCCCGACGACGAGCACGCCGCTGCGGGCCAGTCGACGGCGGTGGGCGTGGAGCAGGTACGCGGCGCGGTGCAGCCCGACGGCCGTCTTCCCGGTCCCCGGTGCGCCTTGAACGCACACGGTGCGGTCGAGGTCGGCGCGGACCACCTCATCCTGCTCGGGCTGGATGGTGGCGACGATGTCCCGCATCGGACCCACGCGCGGCCGCTCGATCTCCTCGGTGAGGATACGGCTGGTGACGTCGGCCTCCGCGGTGTCGCCAAGGTGCTCGTCCTCGTATGAGGTGATCTCGCCGCGGGCGAAGCCGAACCGGCGGCGCAGCGTGACCTTGTGCGGGTCGCGGCGCGTTGCCCGGTAGAAGGCGCGCGAGATGTCGGCCCGCCAGTCGACGACGACAGGGTCCCCGGCCGCGTTCATGACGTGGCGGCGTCCGATGTGGAACGATTCCGGCCGCTGCCCGCCGACGTCGATGCGGCCGAAGAACAGCGGGACGGACGGGTCGTCGACCAATGCCCGGGCCCTGCGGTCGAGTGCCGCCTGCAGGTATCCCTCGGAAACCGGGTCGCCGCCCTGCGCCGTGAGCGAGAGCGTGTGCTCGCGCATTCGGCGCAGGTCGTCGCGGGCGCGGCGCAGGTAGTCGCGTTCGGCCGCGAGGGCCGCGTCGGCGCTACGCGTCACCGTGAAGGACGTCCTCGGCGTCGACGATCCGGTAGGCGTACCCCTGCTCGGCCAGGAAGCGCTGCCGGTGCTGGGCGAAGTCCTGGTCGACGGTGTCGCGGGCCACGACCGAGTAGAACCTGGCGGTCCGGCCGTCGGACTTCGGCCGCAGTATGCGGCCGAGCCGCTGTGCCTCCTCCTGCCGTGACCCGAACGTCCCGGACACCTGGATCGCAACGCTCGCCTCGGGCAGGTCGATGGAGAAGTTCGCGACCTTGCTGACCACCAGTGTCGACAGCTCGCCCGTGCGAAACGCCTCGTACAACCGCTGCCGTTCGCGTACCGTCGTCTCGCCCTTGACGACCGGGGCGTCGAGGCGTTCGGCGAGGTCGTCGAGCTGGTCGATGTACTGGCCGATCACCAGCGTCTGGTCGCCTGCGTGCCGGGCGACGAGCTGCTCGACGACGCGGGTCTTGGTGTCGGTGGTCGAGCCGAGCCGGTAGCGGTCGTCGGGTTCGGCGGTTGCGTATGCAAGCCGTTCGCCGTCGCTCAGCGTGACCCGCACCTCGACGCAGTCGGCCGGCGCGATCCAGCCCTGGTTCTCGATCTCCTTCCAGGGCGCGTCGTAGCGCTTGGGCCCGATCAGCGTGAAGACGTCGTCCTCGCGGCCGTCCTCGCGGACCAGGGTAGCGGTCAGGCCGAGCCGTCGGCGGGCCTGCAGGTTGGCCGTCATCCGGAAGATCGGCGCGGGCAGCAGGTGTACCTCGTCGTAGACGATCAGCCCCCAGTCGCGGGCGTCGAGCAGCTCCAGGTGCGAGTAGACGCCCTTCCGCCGGGTCGTCATGACCTGATACGTAGCGACGGTGACCGGCCGGATCTCCTTCCTGGCCCCGGAGTACTCGCCGATCTCGTCCTCGGTGAGGCTGGTCCGGCGGACGAGCTCGTCGCACCACTGCCGGGCGGCGACGGTGCTGGTGACGAGGATCAGCGTCGTGGCGCCGGCCCGGGCCATGGCGGCCGCACCGACCAGCGTCTTACCGGCGCCGCAGGGCAGCACCACGACGCCGGAGCCGCCGTGCCAGAAGCCTTCGGCCGCGTCGCGCTGGTAGGGCCGCAACGTCCAGCCGTCCTCGACCAGCGCGATCGGGTGGGCCTCGCCGTCGACGTACCCCGCGAGATCCTCCGCCGGCCAGCCCAGCTTGACCAGGGCCTGCTTGAGATTGCCGCGCTCGCTCGGGTGGACGACGACCGCGTCGGCGTCGATCCGCGTCCCGACGAGTGGACGCACCCGTTTGGATCGCAGGACCTCCTCGAGCACCGGGCGGTCGGTGCTGTGCAGCACGAGCCCGTGGACCGGGTCGGTCTCCAGGCGCAGCCGCCCGTAGCGCGCCATCGTCTCGGCGACGTCGACGAGCAGTGCGTGCGGGACCGGGTAGCGCGAGTGGGTCAGGAGCGTGTCGACGACCTGCTCGGCGTCGTGACCGGCCGCCCTGGCGTTCCAGAGGCCCAGCGGCGTGAGGCGGTAGGTGTGGACGTGCTCAGGCGCACGTTCGAGTTCGGCGAACGGGGCGATGGCGCGGCGGCAGGCATCGGCCTGGTCGTGGTCGACCTCGAGGAGCAGTGTCTTGTCGCTCTGGACGATCAGGGGTCCGTCGGTCACGGGCGTCCTCCGGTTAGCGGGTCTGCCATTGTCCAACATGCGAGGGTGTCCGTGTGCTTCCCGGATGCACCGCTCGTTGTCGGGTTCACGCGGCGTCGACCGGAGCCACGCCGCTGATCCGATGGACGGCGAACGTTCGCACCTCTCCGGACCGGTGGTCGAACGCCGCCAGCCACCCACCTTCGAGTCGAACCGGATCGACGACGCGTTCGCTGGTCGCACCGTGGTGGTCGACGTAACCGATCCACACGGTCGCGCCGTCCTCGAGCGCGCGTCGCAGGTCGGCGAGGGTCTGTGCGGACACGCTGCGGCCCAGCCGGCCCGGCGCGGCGTCCGGCGGCCGCCCGGCGGCGCTGCGGTCGCCGGCTCTGACCGCACGGACGGCGGCAGCGAGAAGGGCGTCGGAGGGCGGGGAGCGCTCGGCCATCAGTGGCTCCGGCGCCGGGCGAGCGGGTGCGCGCCGGTCGTGTGCCCGAGCGATGACCACCGAACCGTCGGCGGCCTCTGCCGAGGGCCGGAAGGCCATGCTGCGGAGCCGCTCGAGCAGCGTTCCGGTGTCGAGGTCGGAGACGAGGACGGTGGGCGCGAGCCGCCGCAGGCCGAGCGCACCGGAGAGCGGGTCGGCCAGGATCTGCGCCAGCAGGGCCTGGTCGTCACAGCGGATGAATGCGGACGCCGCGCCGACCCGCAGCACGCCGTGCTGCCGGGCGACGTCGTCGACCAGGTAGGTCAGCGGCTGCGGCACCGGCGTACGTGACACCCGGCCGAGGAACTCGTGCAACTCGGCCGCCGTGCGGCCGCCGTCGAGGGCCCGGCGCACCGACTCCGCGGTGAAGCGGTGCACCGTCGCGCCGCCCCTGCTCTCGACGTCGGAGACCTGGGCCAGATCGCGGGCGAGGTCGCCGCGCAGAGGTCCGGGCGCCACCGCGGTGAGGTCGGCCTGAATCAGCACGTGGTCGAGCGGCTCGGGCAACACGGCGGCCAGGGCTGCCACGGACGCCTTCGTGGCGGCCTCCGGCGGGCGTCCGTCGAGCAGGGGCCGCGCGTGTGAGGCCAGCGCACCGTGACCCGTGACACCGAGGAGTTCGGCTTCCCGGAGCGTCCAGCCGACGAGGTCGTCGCGGAGCCGTCCACCACGGCGGGGGCGCGCCCAGCGGACGGCCTCCTGCACGCCGTCGCGCTCTGGGGCGGCGCCGTCGGGGAGCCGCGCCAGGACGTCGAGCACGATGCGGCGGATCTCGGGTGCCAGTGGGCGGTCGAGGTCGCGGCCGAGTGGCGGCACCGGCCGGTCGCGCTCGTCCCGTGTCCCCACCAGTCCGGCCGTGCGGCTGGTGATCAGCCAAGCGTTCGCCAAGGCCGTCCATTGCCGGGACGGGTCGAGCCGGCGCCATGCGTCGGAGGCCGGCGTCGGCAACCAGACCTCGTCGAAATCGCTGCTGGGCGCGACCAGGCCGGCGGCGTATGCGAGGTCGGCGATCAGCGCCGACCCGGCCTCGTCGAGGTCGAGCAACCGGGGAAGGCGGCGGAGGTCGCGGACGCCGAGGCCGCCAGTGCGCAGGACAGCCGGCGGCTCGTCCGACCACGCGTCGAGGAGCGTTTCGACGCGCCGCACCGTCTCGAACGCGCCAGCGCCCGCGGTGTGGTCGACCGTGTGGGAGTCGCGTTGGGTGGTCTCTGGTACCGGTGGGTCCGTGCTGATCCCAGGGTGGACGACCCCGCCCCGGAGATGCAGGCCGATCTCCCGTGGGAGGACGACTGTGAAGTCGTCGACCGGGACGAGCAGACCCACTGCGAGCAGCTGTTCGACGGGGGTCCGTGCGGACGCACGGTCCACCTCCCGGCGGGCGTCGTCGACCTTGCCGGTGGGCGGACCGGCGGTCAACGTGCGCAGGGCCGCCACCGGCTCGTCCCCGAGTTCGGCCAGCAGATCGTCGAGATTCTTCGTCAGCACCGCCGCGACGGCATCGGCGTCGACGGTCGGATCGCCGGTGCTAGGGACCCCGAGGTCGGTCGCGATCTGCACCAAGCGCGCGGGTGGGTGCGCCATGAGGGCCTGGCCGGCCGGCGGGCCGAGGCCTGCGGGGAACGGGCCGAGCGCCTCGTGCGCGGCGCGGACGAGACGTGGTGACCTGCTGTCGCCCCAGACCAGCGCCTTCGTCTGCAACCGGTCGATTGCTGCATTCGCCGCGGTCGCCGCCACTCCGAGGAT
>DATHII010000324.1:0-2105 GCA_035316885.1 Jiangellaceae bacterium
CGGACCCGAACGCGCGGCGGATCATCGCGTACGGTCAGCGCAACCCGTTCCGTTTCACCACCCGCGCCGGCACGGACGAACTGTGGCTGGGAGACGTCGGCTGGAACGTCTGGGAGGAGATCAACCGGATCTCAGACCCCCTGGGCAGCGTCGAGAACCTCGGCTGGCCGTGTTACGAGGGCGCCGGCCGCCAGCCCGGGTACGACGGAGCGAACCTGAACATCTGCGAGAACCTGTACGGTGCACCGGGCGCGGTGACCGCGCCCTACTACGCGTACAACCACAGCAACAAGGTGGTGGCGAACGAGAGTTGTCCGAGCGGTAGCTCGTCGATCTCCGGCCTCGAATTCGCAGCCGCGGAGAACACATATCCGGCCGAGTACGACGGCGCCCTGTTCTTCGCCGACTACTCGCGGGACTGTATCTGGGCCATGCTTGAGGGATTGGACGGCCAGCCGGCAACCGGTCAGATCCAGACCTTCGTGGCGCCGGCTTCCAATCCGGTCCACCTGGAGACCGGTCCGGCTGGCGACCTGTTCTACGTCGACTTCGGCGGTGGAACGATCCGGCGGATCGAGTACGTCAGCACCAACCGGGTGCCCACCGCGGTGGCGGAGGCGACACCCACTACCGGTGCCGCGCCGCTCACGGTGTCCTTCGACGGGACTGGCTCGAGCGACCCCGACGGGGACACGCTGACCTATGCCTGGGATCTCGACGGCGACGGTGCATTCGACGACTCCACCGCCTCGCAGCCGCCCTTCACGTACACGTCGCAGGGCAGCTACACCGCCATGCTGCGGGTGACCGACCCGGACGGGGCGTCCGATACCGATTCGGTGACGATCACGGTGGGCAACACACCGCCGACGGCGACCATCACCACACCGACCGCGGGTACGACGTGGAAGGTCGGTGACACCATCAACTTCTCCGGCTCCGCCGCCGACCAGCAGGACGGCCCGCTTCCGCCGTCGGCGCTGACCTGGAGTCTCGTCCTGCAGCACTGCCCGTCCAACTGCCATGCACATCAGATCCAAGACTTCGTCGGAGTCAGCAGCGGCTCGTTCGTCGCGCCGGACCACCAATACCCGTCGTATCTGGAACTCTGGCTCACCGCGACCGACTCCGGAGGCCGCATCGACACAGAGGTCGTGCGGCTCGATCCGCAGACGGTCACCCTGACGTTCCAGACCAACCCCGGCGGACTCCAACTGATCGTCAACGGTGTCTCAGCGAAGGCGACGTTCAACCGCACGGTGATTGTCGGGTCCACCAATTCGGTCAGCGCTCCTACCCCGCAGACCAAGGGTCGGAAGTCGTACACATTCCAGTCGTGGGCCGATGGTGAAGCGCAGACGCACAACATCATCGCCCCAGCTACGGCGACCACCTACACGGCCCGGTTCCGATAGCCCCGGGCATCGATCAGCCGAGCCAGCCGCCACCCGCGAGGTGGCTGAGGATGACGTCCACGGCATCGTCGACCGGCATGGTGCTGGTGTCGAGGCGGACTTCGGCGTCGGCGGGCACCTCGTAGGGGTCGGAAACTCCCGTGAACTCAGGGATCAGGCCCGCCCGCGCCTTGGCATACAGACCCTTGCGATCGCGCTGCTCGCAGACCACAAGCGGCGTCGCGACGTGGACGAGCACGAAGTCGCCGTGCGCCTCGACCATGCGGCGGACCTCGGCTCTGGTAGCGGCGAATGGCGCGATCGGAGCGCAGACCGCCACGCCGCCGTGGCGGGTCACCTCGCTCGCGACCCACCCGATCCGCTTCACGTTGAGGTCTCGGTCGGCGCGGCTGAAACCGAGTCCGGACGACAGCAGCCGGCGTGCGGCGTCGCCGTCGACGAGTGTCACTGTCCGGCCACGCTCGAGCAGGGCGTCGACCAGTCCCCGGGCCAGGGTGGACTTGCCCGACCCGGACAGGCCGGTGAAGAACACGGTCAGCCCACGCTTGCGCCGCAGGGGCCGCCAGGTGCGGAGGACGGCGGCCACGTCAGGGGCGACGATCTCTTCCAGGGAGCCCGGCTGGGCGTCGAGAGCGGACCTGATCCGGGTCCATCCGGTGGGGTCGGGCGCCGCGTCCGGGTCGAGGATCA
>DATHII010000325.1:0-14942 GCA_035316885.1 Jiangellaceae bacterium
TGAATGTCCGCGTTCTCGTGGTCGCCGCCGTGTGCGTTTTGGTGCTGGGCCTCGCGATCGCCGCGCTCCGGACGCTCCGGGGCCCGGCATTCTTCCCGCTGAGGGCGCTGGCGACCGTCTACACGGACCTGTTCCGCGGCATGCCGCTGATCATCGTCCTCTACCTCATCGGGTTCGGTGTACCGCGGCTGCCGCTGCAGGGCGTTCCGACCTCACCGGTCATTCTGGGAACCGTCGCATTGGTGCTGACGTACTCGGCCTACGTCGCGGAGGTGTTCCGCGCCGGCATCGAGTCGGTGCACCCGTCGCAACAAGCGGCGGCCCGGTCGCTCGGGCTCTCGTACCGCCAGAGCATGCGCCTGGTCGTCCTCCCCCAGGCCGTCCGTCGGGTCACGCCGCCGCTGCTCAACGACTTCGTGGCGATGCAGAAGGACGTCGGCCTGATCTCGGTCCTGGGGGCGGTGGACGCGGTGCGAGCCGCCCAGATCGAGTCGGCCGGGCTCTTCGACTTCACGCCCTACGTCGTCGCCGGACTGCTGTTCGTGCTGCTCGCGGTGCCGTCTGCTCGGGTGGCCGATTGGTTCGCGGCCCGGGCGGTCCGCCGCGAGCAGGCGGGAGCCGTCCTGTGAGCGTGCTGTCCTGCGAGAACGTGACAAAGAAGTTCGGCGACGACGTCGTGCTCGACGGCGTGACAAAGAAGTTCGGCGACGACGTCGTGCTCGACGGCGTCGACGTGACGGTGGACGAGCATCAGGTCGTCGCGCTGATCGGAGCGTCCGGGTCGGGCAAGTCGACGCTTCTGCGGTGCATCAACCTGCTCGAGACCGTCGACGACGGCGTGATCACCCTCGACGGCCGCGACATCACCGACCCGCGCGTCGATCCCGATGAGGTGCGCCGACGAATCGGGGTGGTGTTCCAGGCGTACAACTTGTTTCCCCACATGAGCGTGCTCGACAACGCGACGCTTGCGCCGCGCGTGGTCCACGGGCGGTCACGGGAAGAGACGGAAGAGAAGGCGCGGGCTCTGCTCAGACGCGTGGGCCTGGAGGAGAAGGCACGGGAGTACCCCGACCGGCTCTCGGGTGGCCAGCAGCAGCGATCGTGCGTGCACTTGCCTACGATCCGCGGCTATTGCCGCTGGACGAGGTGCCCAGTGCCCTCGATCCGGAGTTGGTCGGCGAGGTGCTCCGGATCGTCCGCGACCTCGCCGAGCAGGGCATGACCATCCTCATGGCCACGCACGAGATGGGGTTCGCTCGGCAGGTCGCCCACCGGGTCTGCTTCCTCGACGGCGGCGTGGTCCTCGAGGAGGGGCCCCCGAGCAGGTGCTCGCCAACCCGGTGGAACCCCGCACCCGGCAGTTCCTGTCACGGGTCATCGATGCCGGACGGCTCTGAGCGCGGGACGCGCTCCAGGTACCTGCGCACACACCGCAGCGTCCTGCCGATCTCGGGTTCGGAGGTGTCGATCTCGTGCAGCGGCTGGACCGGGATCGGGATACGTACGGGCCACAATGAGCTCCTTGCGTATCCCGACTCCGAAGGACCGCCTCCACCCCATCGACGATGATCATCGCCGGGAGACCGCGAACGCCGGCATCGGCTGGCGGCGAGGCGGGGGCTAGAGGATCGGCGCCGGAGTGTACGCAACCGCTGCCGGGTGGTCGGCGGCGAGCTTCTCGACCCGGCGGACGACCTCCGCGACCTGCGCGGCAGCAGCGCCGGTGAACGCCAGCGGCTCGCGCACGAGGTCGTCGAGGTTCGGGTGATCGAATCCGAGCCGAGGATCTCGCGCCAGCCTTTCGAGCAGGTCGTTCATGGTGTCCCCGCCGCGCAGACCCAGCGCGACGTCGACAGCGTGCTTCTTGATCACCTCGTGTGCGGTTTCCCGGCCGACACCGTTCCGGACGGCCGCCATGAGCACCTTCGTGGTCGCGAGGAAGGGGAGGTAACGGTCGAGCTCGCGGGCGATGACCGCGGGGTAGGCGCCGAACTCGTCGAGCACCGTCAGAAACGTCTCGAACAGCCCGTCCACGGCGAAGAACCCCCCGGGCAGTGCGACCCGGCGGACCACTGAGCACGACACGTCGCCCTCGTTCCACTGGGCGCCGGCGAGCTCGGCGCCCATCGAGGCGTACCCGCGTAGCACCACCGCAAGGCCGTTGACGCGTTCGCAGGAACGCGTGTTCATCTTGTGCGGCATGGCGGACGAGCCGACCTGACCGGGCTTGAACCCCTCGGTGACCAGCTCGTGACCGGCCATCAGCCGGATCGTTGTCGCGAGGCTCGACGGCCCCGCGGCAACCTGCAGCAGTGCGGACAGGACGTCGTGGTCGAGCGAGCGCGGGTAGACCTGGCCCACGCTGGTGAGAACCCGGTCGAAGCCGAGGTGGCGCGCCACTCGGCGTTCGAGCTCGGCCAACCGCTCGTGGTCGCCGCCGAGCACGTCGAGCATGTCCTGCGCGGTGCCCACCGGTCCCTTGATGCCGCGCAATGGGTAGCGGTCGATCAGGGTGTCGAGCCGGTCGTAGGCGACGATGAGCTCGTCGGCGGCGGACGCGAACCGCTTGCCCAGTGTGGTGGCCTGGGCCGCGACGTTGTGGGTCCGGCCAGTCACGACCAGTTCGGCGTTCTCAGCGGCCAGCCGGGCCAGCCGGGCCAGCGCCGCGACGCAGCGGTCGCGCACAAGCTCGAGCGAGCGGCGGATCTGCAGCTGCTCGACATTCTCGGTCAGGTCGCGGCTGGTCATGCCCTTGTGCACGTTCTGGTGGCCGGCGAGGGCGTTGAACTCCTCGATCCGCGCCTTCACGTCGTGCCGGGTGACCAGCTCGCGCGCCGCAATGCTCGCCAGGTCGACGTCGGTGACGACCGCCTCGTACGCCTCCACAGCGGCGTCGGAGACTGGTACGCCGAGGTCCCGTTGGGCACGCAGGACCGCGAGCCAGAGTTGCCGCTCGAGCACCACCCTGTACGCCGGCGACCACAGCCGCGCCATCTCGACCGACGCATAGCGGGCGGCGAGAACGTCGGGGATCACGGTCTCGTCGGGCACCCCGCCAGTGTCCCACCGCAGGGTCGGGGAACAGCCGGCGCGAGGGCGCGCGTCCACGCCGGCCGGCTCAGGGCAGCTGGAGGGCGGGCACCCGGACCTCGTCGCGCACGGCGGCCTCGGCGATATCGGTGCGGTGGTGGCTTCCGTCGAGACCGATCCTGCCGACCGCTTCGTAGGCCCGTGAGCGCGCGAGCGCCAGGTCGTCGCCCACCGCCGTCACTGACAACACACGACCTCCGCTGCTGACGAGGCCGCCGGACGAGTCGCGCCGCGTGCCGGCATGGAGGATCTCGACACCGTCGACGGCTGCGGCCGCATCGATCCCCACGATCGCATCGCCGCTGCGCGGCGCCTGCGGATATCCGGCAGCGGCGACGACGACGGTCACCGCCCCCCCGGCCCGCCAACGCAGCGGCGAATGGTCGCGCAGCGAGCCGGTGGCGGCCGCCGACAGCAGGCTGCCCAGGGGCGAGGTGAGCAACGAGAGGACGGACTGCGTCTCCGGGTCGCCGAAGCGCGCGTTGAACTCGACGACCCGCAGGCCGTGCGAGGTCAGCGCGAGGCCGACGTACAGCACGCCGCTATAAGGCGTGCCTCGGCGGCGCATCTCTGCGACGGTCGGCTCGACCACACGGGCAAGGACGTCCTCGACCAGGTCGGTGGGCGTCCACGGCAGCGGCGCGTAGGCGCCCATGCCGCCCGTGTTCGGGCCGGTGTCGCCGTCGTGGGCCCGCTTGAAATCTTGCGCCGGCATCAGCGGGACGACCGACTCACCGTCGGTGAGGCAGAACAGCGACACCTCGGGACCGTCGAGGTACTCCTCCACCACCACCCTCCCGCAGGCCGCCGCGTGGGTGACCGCCGCAATGCGGTCGTCAGTGACGACCACGCCCTTGCCCGCAGCGAGGCCGTCGTTCTTGACCACGTAGGGAACGCCGAAGCGGTCCAGTGCGTCCTCCGCCTGCGCCGGCGTGTCACAGACGACGGCCATTGCGGTCGGAACCTCGGCGACGGCCATCACCTCCTTGGCGAAGGCCTTGGACCCCTCGAGCCGGGCTGCCAGGGCGGAGGGCCCGAAGCACGCGATGTCCCTGGCCCGGACGGCGTCCGCGACACCCGCCACCAGTGGCGCCTCCGGGCCAACGATCACGAGGTCGACACCGAGCCGTCCCGCGAGATCGGCCACGACGAGCGGCTTGGCCATGTCGACGGGATGTGATGCGGCCACGTCGCCGGCGATCCCGGCGTTGCCTGGTGCGGCGTGAACTTCGGAGACACCGGTGTCGCGGACCAGGCCGCGGACGAGCGCGTGCTCACGCGCGCCGGAGCCGACGACGAGAACCTTCACGGACGCCGAGCCTATGGCTTCGCCGGGTGGGGCGCCGGCAACGGTGACCGCCGTAGTCTGAGCGCCGTGGATCTCGCTGCGACCTCCACCATGCAGCGGCGCGCACGCGGCCTGTGGTCCCTCGTGGTAGCTGTCGCCTTCATCGTTGGTGCGTGTGGAGGGTCAGCGGACGAGGCGTCCCCCGGCGTCACCACGCCAGCCTCGCCAATGCCGACCCTGACGGCCGTCCCGTCGCCGCCCGCTCCGGGCAGCTACGCGCTCACTCTCAACCACGGCGGCAATGAGCGCAGCTATCTCCTCCATGTACCTGAGGGCTACGACACTTCAGCACAGCCTCCGCTCGTGCTTGCCTTCCACGGCAGGCCATCGACTCCGCGTGAGATGGAGCTGCTCAGCGGCTTGTCGGAGAAGGCCGATCAGGAAGGCTTCGTCGGGGCGTTGATCGACGAGATTACGAACGCTTGGGGCGCTGACCCCGAGCGGGTCTACGCGACAGGCATGTCCAACGGCGCACAGATGGTCTATCGGTTGGCAGCAGAGATGGGCGGCCGGCTCGCAGCTATCGCACCGGTTAGCGGCGCTCCCGTGAACCCGAGTCAGATCGGCCCAGCCACGCCGGTTTCGTTGATCACCTTCACCGGTACAGCCGACGGGGTGGCGATCCCCGCGGCCGAGGGGCTCGACACCTGGCGACAGCGGGCCGGGTGCCCCGATCCCTCTCTGCGGACCCAGGATGACGGCAACGGTACGGCGGAGATCGCCACGTCGGCGTGTGACGACGGCACCGAGGTGGTGTGGTACTCGATCACCGACATGGGCCATTTCTGGCCGGGGGGTGAACGAGGTGTCGCCGCGGATCCCACGGCGCCGGTCAATGCAACCGAAGTGATCTGGGACTTCTTCGACCAACATCCGAGCGCCGGCACCTCGTAGCGTCCTCGGCCCGTCGGCTCAGGTCTCGGCCAGGCCGACCCGGGCGTGCAGACGCCGCAGGCCCGCCGGCGCGTACCACGAAGCCGGGCCGAGTATCCGCATGGAGGCGGGCACCAGAATCCCGCGCACGAGAGTGGCGTCGATGAGGATCGCGAGACCGGCGCCCAGCCCGAACAACTGCAGGAAGCTCACCTGGCTGGTGCCGAATGCGAAGAACGAGACGGCGATCAGGGCGGCTGCGGTACTGACGATCCGACCGGTGTGTGCGAGGCCGTGGACGGTGGCCTCCTCGATACTCGCGCCGGCGTCGATGCGCTCCTTGATCCGGCTGATCACGAACACCTCGTAGTCCATCGACAGCCCGAAGGCGATGCAGAAGAGCAGCACCAGCATCGACATGTCGAGAGGCTGTGGCGTGAACCCGAGCAGGGACGATCCGAAGCCCTCCTGGAACACCAGAACCATGATCCCGAGCGTCGCTCCCAGGGTCAGCATGTTGCTGATCAGCGCTCGCACCGGCTGGACGATGCTACCGGTGAAGAGGAAGAGCACGACGAACGTGGTGAGCGCGATCAGGCCCGCCGCCAGCGGCAGCCGGTCGGCGACGGCGTCCAGGCTGTCGGCCAGCGTCGCGCTGGCGCCACCGACGAGCGCGCCGACCCCGGCCGGTGCCGCGAGATCCCGGACGTCGGCGACGAGGTCCTTCGCCGCCTCGGACTTGGCGTCCACAGCGGTGACCACCGACAGGTGCTGCGCCGAGGCGGTGCCCCGCGACGGGTCGGCCGGACTCCCCTCCACCGGACGGCCGGATGCGAACATCCCCGCGCTGGTGTCGACGCGCTCCACCGACGGCAGGCTCGACAGCTCCGCTGCATATGCCGACAGTGGTTCCGCACCCACCGCTCCCGTCGTCACGACGTCGACGGCCGTCGTCTCGTTGCCCGCGAAGCCGGTCCGGAGCGCGTCGCCGACCTGGCGACTCGCCGCGCTCGTCGGCAGCACCCGGTCGTCGGGGGTGCCGAACGTGACCTGGAGCAGCGGTACTGACGCGGCGAGGAGCAATGCGACTACCGGCCCAGCGGCCACGAGCGGACGGCGCATGGCTGCCGCCGCCAGCCGGCCCCAGAAGGGCGCCGATGCCGCAGGGGACCGCCGCAGCCAGGGCAGCCGGCCGGCGTTGACCCGCGGACCCAAGACGGCGAGCAGTGCCGGGAGGACGACCAATGCACCGGCGACTGCGATCGCCACCACACCGATGCCCGCGTAGGCGAACGACCGCAGGAAGTACAGCGGGAAGAGCAGCAGCGCCGCCAGTGCTGCCGCGACGGCCAGGCCACTGAACACGATCGTGCGCCCGGCGGTTTCGACGGTGCGCACGACCGCGTCCGGAACCGCACGGCCACCGGCGAGCTCCTCGCGGTATCGGCTGACCATGAGCAAGGCGTAGTCGATCGCAAGTCCCAAGCCGAGTGCCGTCGTGAGGTTCACTGCGTAGATCGACACGTCGGTGACCGACCCGAAGAGCGACAGCTCGCCGAACGTGCCGAGGATCGCGATGGTTCCAACAGCGAGCGGCAGCAGCGCGGCCACAACGCTGCCGAATGCGACGACCAGCAGGGCGAGGATCACCGGAACCGCGATGCTCTCGGCAACGGCGAGGTCCTGCCCCACCTGACCGTTGATGTCCTCATCCACAGCGGCCGGACCTCCGACGGTCACCTCCAGCGGGCCGTTCGCCCCTGCATAGCGATCGGTGACGGCATCGACCTCGTCGTCGGCCAGGTGAGCCACCACGAGTGCCTCGGCGCCGTCCTGCGAGCGCAGCGACGCAGCACCGGTCTCCCAGTACGACATCACCTGCGCAAGATCGGCGTCGCGATTCAGCCGATCGGTGAGCCGGGCACCGGCTGCCACCGCATCGGGGCTGTCGACGTCGCCAGACTCCGCCCGGACGAGGAGAACCAGGTCGGCGCGGCCGCCGAACTCGGAGCTGATGAGTTCGGCTGCCCTGGTCGACTCGGCCTCAGGATCCTCGAAGCCGCCCGACTGCAGCTTGCCGAAGGCACCGAAGCCGACGAACCCGACGCCGAGCAGGACGACAACGGATGCCGCCAGCACCAGCCTGGCGCGGCGGACGACGAATGCCGCGAGATTTCCGAGCATGACCGCTCTCCTTCACGTTGCGGCACGGAGTGGCGCGGCCCCGGCCTAACTTTGCATATGTAAACTTTACAGATGTAAACTTGCCATGGATGTGGACCACTGTCAACATCTCGGCGACGGAGGGACCGACGATGAAGGCGACGACGACCCGGCCGACGTACCACCACGGCGACCTGCGCAACGCGCTCATCGACGCGGGAGCAAAGCTGGCCGAGCAGGGTGGTCCTACCGCCGTGGGGGTGCGGGCGGCCGCCCGTCAGGTCGGCGTGACGCCGACCGCGGCGTACCGTCACTTCGCCAACGCCGAGGCGCTCCAGGGTGCAGTGAAGGAGCGTGCCTTCGACGTCCTGGCCGAGGGCATGCGGGCGGAGATGGCGACTCTGGAGCCGAGCGGGGACGCGGCGGAGGATGCCGTCCGCCGGCTCTACGCCATCGGTCGGGCATACCTGCGAGTCGCTCTTGCCGAACCCGGTCTGTTCCGCACGGCGTTCGGCGAGGAACGCGGCAGCCCGGCCACGGCCAGGGAGACCGATGCGTCCTTCCTGATGCTGAGCCGCGGCCTCGACGACCTTGTGGAAGCCGGGTACCTTCCCGCTGAACGCCGGCCGCTGGCCGAGTTCGCCGCGTGGTCAGCCGTGCACGGCCTGGCCCGCCTCATCCTCGACGGCCCGCTGGCCGAGCTGCCCGCCGACGCCCGGGATGCCGCGCTGGAGCGAACCCTCGACATGGTCGCCCGCGGACTCTGAGCGCGGGATCAACAGCGCGGTCTCATACGAGGTCGCGCACGGCGATGATCTCGTCGCGGCCCGGGCCGACGCCGACGGCTGACACCAGTGTTCCGCAGAGGTCCTCGACCGTGGTGACGTACGTGCGGGCGGCGTCCGGCAGGTCGGCGAGGGACCGGGCGCCGGAGATGTCCTTCGTCCAGCCGTCCAGATACTCGTACACGGGAACCGCGTGGTGGAACTCTGTCTGCGTCATCGGCATCTCGACGTGGCGCGTGCCGTCGACCTCGTAGGCGACGCACACCGGAATCTGTTCGCGACCGCTCAGCACGTCGAGCTTGGTGAGGACGAAGTCGGTGACCCCGTTGATCCGCGCGGCGTAGCGGCCGAGCACGGCGTCGAACCACCCGCACCGGCGCGGCCGGCCGGTGGTGGTCCCGTACTCTCCCCCGGCGTCGCGTAGCCGGGCGCCGTCGTCGTCGAGCAGTTCGGTCGGGAACGGTCCCTCCCCCACCCGCGTCGTGTAGGCCTTGATCACCGCGATCACCCGGTCGATCCGGGTGGGCGGGATCCCGGATCCGGTGCAGGCCCCGCCGGCGGTCGGGTTGGACGACGTGACGAACGGATAGGTGCCGTGGTCGACGTCGAGAAGCGTCGCCTGACCAGCCTCCAGCAGTACGGTGCGGCCCTCGTCGAGCGCCTCACCGAGCAGCCTGGCGGTGTCGGCGACCATCGGCCGGAGCCGGTCGGCGTAGGCGAGCAGCTCGCCGGCCACGTCGTCGACGGTCGCGGCGCGGCGGTTGAAGACCTTCACCAGGAGCTGGTTCTTCTGCTCGAGCGCGCCCTCGACCTTCTGCCGCAGGATCTTCTCGTCGAACAGGTCCTGCACGCGAATGCCCACCCGCGCCATCTTGTCGGCGTACGTAGGGCCGATTCCGCGACCGGTCGTGCCGATTTTGCGGCTTCCCAGGAACCGTTCGGTCACCTTGTCCAGGGTGCGGTTGTACGGCGCGACCAGGTGGGCGTTCGCGCTGACGACCAGCCGTGACGTGTCGACCCGTCGTGCCTCCAACGCGTCGATCTCCTCGAAGAGCACGGCAAGGTCGACGACGACACCGTTGCCGATCACCGGCACGACGCCAGGGGTGAGGATGCCCGACGGCAGCAGGTGCAATGCATAGGTCTGGTCGCCGACGACGATGGTGTGACCGGCATTGTTGCCGCCGTTGAACTTGACCACGTAGTCGACGGCACCACCGAGCAGGTCGGTCGCCTTGCCCTTGCCCTCGTCGCCCCACTGGGCGCCCGTCAGCACGATCGCAGGCACCGGGTCACACCAGCTTCCGCCGTGCCGCCTCGACGCCGGCCTGGAAGCGAGTGGTGGCGTCCAGCTGCCCCAGCAGATCGGCGACCCGGCGGCGTACCGTCCGCAGGGAGACCCCGAGCTGGCGGGCGATGGTCTCGTCCTTCGCGCCCGCGGCGAGCAGGCGCAGCACCTGGTTGCCGCTGCCCACGCCCGAGGTGTCCGACCCCGGCAGCGGCACGGCCTGGCGCCAGAGGACATCGAACAGGTGGCGCATGGCCTCGACGACCCCGGGTGTCCGGACCACGACCCGCCGGGTGGGCACGCGTCCCCACTCGACCGGGATCAGCGCAGCCTGGCCACCGAAGACGATCAATCTTGTCGGTGGCGACGGCAGCAAGCGCACCTCCTCACCGACCTCCGCCCACTGCCGGACCAGGTCGAGCGCTGCCGGGCGGTGCAACGCCTCAGCCGGGTAGATGCTACGCACCGGTCGCCCGCCCGCGGTCTCGCGGGCAAGCAGGGTGTCACCCTTGGACCAGCCAGGGTTGTCCAGCCACTCGGTCGTGTGCATCAGCAGGAGCTCGCCGGTGGTGCTTCGGATCAACGCGTCCACCACGGCACCGACGTCGCGCCCGGTGTGAACCTCGACCGGCTGCAGGCGCGACTGGGTGAGGTCGCCACCGCGCTCCTCGGCGGCGTAGTCGGGAATCGCGCCGCGCAGCGCGTCGAGCGCGCGCTCGCGTTCGAGCAGGGTGCGGGCCTCGAGGTCGGCCAGCCGGCCCAGAGCGAGGTGCGGCGAGACCGCCACCACTATGCCGTCACGGACCACGAGCAACCCGAGTTCGGCGACGGGCGCGAGCTCCTCGTCGACCTCTGCCGGCGACCACCCGAGCCGCTCGGCCAGGACGGCGACCGGCACCTGCCGGTCGCGCAGCACGGCGCGGTAGAGGCGGTCACCGCGCGGGCCGATCCCAAAGCTTTCGAGCGGAGGAACGGGCGTGGCGGAGATCACGAGTGGCAGGTTAGCGCCAGTGTCAGGAAAATGCCGCGTCATAGCCCTTTGGAGGGGCATCATTGAGCTTGAGGCCGCCGGGAACGCTGCAGGGGACGATTCCGGCGGCCTCGTTACGCGTGGACGTCGGCTCAGGCGACAGCGAAACGAATTCGCGTGCGACGTGCCCGCCGTCAGGACAGCCGCTGGCCCGCCGAGCGCAGCGCCTCACAGGCCTCGACGACACGCGCGGCCATGCCGGCCTCGGCGCTCTTGCCCCACGAACGCGGGTCGTAGGCCTTCTTGTCGCCTACCTCGCCGTCGACCTTGAGGACGCCGTCGTACCTGGTGAACACGTGGTCGACCACCGGGCGGGTGAACGCGTACTGGGTGTCGGTGTCGACGTTCATCTTCACCACGCCGTAGTCGAGGGCGGCCCGGATCTCCTCCAGCGACGAGCCCGAGCCGCCGTGAAACACCAGGTCGAAGGGCTTGTCGACACCGGTCTTCTCGCCGACGACCTGCTGGATCTCGGCCAGGATCTCGGGCCGGAGCTTGACGTTCCCCGGCTTGTAGACGCCGTGGACGTTTCCGAAGGTGAGGGCGGTCAGGTACCGGCCCTTCTCGCCCGTGCCCAGCGCCGCGACCGTCGACAGGCCGTCGTCCGGGGTCGTGTAGAGCTTCTCGTTGATCTCGTTGGCGACGCCGTCCTCCTCGCCGCCGACGACCCCGACCTCGATCTCGAGGACGATCTTCGCCGCTGCCGCGGCGGCCAGCAGGTTCTCGGCGATCTGCAGGTTCTCGTCGAGCGGTATCGCGGAGCCGTCCCACATGTGCGACTGGAACAGCGGGTTCTCACCGCGCGCGATCCGCTCGGCGGAGATCGCGAGCAGCGGGCGGACGTAGCCGTCGAGCTTGTCCTTCGGGCAGTGGTCGGTGTGCAGCGCGATCTGCACGTCGTAGTTCTTTGCGACCTCGTGGGCAAACGCTGCGAGGGCCGACGCCCCGGCCACCATGTCCTTTGCCGTCGCGCCGGACAGGTACTCGGCGCCACCGGTCGACACCTGGACGATCCCGTCGCTGCCGGCGTCGGCGAACCCGCGGATCGCCGCGTTGAGGGTCTGCGAGGACGTCACGTTGATCGCCGGGTACGCGAAGGCTCCGGCCTTCGCCCGGTCGAGCATCTCGGCGTACGTCTCAGGGGTGGCGATCGGCATCGGGGCTCCTTGCGTCTGACGTCGGGCGCATTCAGCGGCCTAGTATCCCGCGCCGGGGACGCGATCGGTACGGTGCGTCCGCCGACCGGGCTATAGCCTCTGGTCGACCGCCCGGTCGAGCGATCCGCCGAGGAGGGGCCGTGCCCGAGCGCACCGCCGTCGTCGCCAGCACGGTCGGGCTGCATGCGCGCCCGGCCGCCGTCTTCGTCAAGGCTGCGGGTGAACAGCCGGCAAAGGTGCGGATCCGTAAGGGCGAAGGCGAGCCGGTCGACGCCGCCAGCATCCTGGGCATCATGACGCTGGGCGTCGAGCATGGCGACGAGGTCGTCCTGTCCGCCGAGGGCGAGGGCGCCGAGGAGTCCTTGGACGCGCTCGTGGCTCTGCTCGAACGCGACCTCGACGCCGAGGGCGCCCAACCCGCCTAGCCGGTCGGTTGTCGGATCCGGCCGCTAACGTCGCAGCCGTGGAGACAGCTGCCCCGGGCCCGGTCCAGCGGTGGTGGGCTGACACCTCGCGGGGTTTGCCGCCGCCGTTCTGGTATCTGCTGGCGGGCACGTTCGTCAACCGGCTGGGCCAGATGGTCACCCCGTTCCTCGCTCTGTACCTGGCGGGCCCGCGGGAGTTCAGCCCGTCCACGGTGGGCATCGTGCTGGCCTGCCTCGGTGCGGGCTCGTTCGCGTCTCAACCGGCCGGCGGCTACCTGGCCGACCGGCTGGGCAGGCGAACGACCCTCGTGATCGGAATGGTGGCGACGGCCGCCAGCTTCGTACTGCTCGCCGCCGTACGCGACCTGTTCTGGATCGCCGTGGCAGCAGCGCTCAGCGGCCTGGCGGTCGACATGTACCGGCCGGCTGTCTCGGCGATGGTCGCCGACCTGGTCCAACCGGCGCACCGGGCACGTGCGTTCGCCCTCCTGTACTGGGCCATCAACCTCGGTGTGGCTGTCGCCGGTGTCGTCGGCGGTCTGCTGGCGCAGAGGTCGTACTGGCTGCTGTTCCTCGCCGACGCCGCCACCTGCCTTGCGTTCGCGGTCCTGATCGCGCGGAAGGTGCCCGAAACCCGACCTCCACGCGACCCGTCCGACACCACCGGGTTCGGCCGGGCGTTCCGCGACCGCCTCCTGCTCGGCCTCAGCGGCAGCCTGCTGCTCGGTGACATCGTGTACATGCAGAGCCTCGTCACGCTGCCGCTCGCCGTCGCCGCCGACGGCTTGGGACCGGAGGCTTTCGGGATCATCTATGCGGTGAACCCGGTCGTGGTGATCATCTCCCAGGTGTTCGTGCTGCGGATCATCGACCGGATCGCCGGCGTCCGAATCCTTGTGGTGTCGCTCGTGGTCATGGGCGTCGGGTTCTGGCTCACGACCTTCGCGTCGACGGTTCCGTTCTTCGCCCTGACGGTCGTCGTGTGGACGCTCGGCGAGGTCGGGTTCAACGCCGTCGGGCCGGCGCTGGTCGCCGACATCGCACCGGCCGACCTTCGCGGCCGCTACAACGGCGTCGTGGGCATGGCCTACGGTGCAGCCGCGCTGTTGGGACCACTGATCGGGACCCGGCTGTTCGAGAATCGCGGTGAAGGCGTGCTCTGGGGCGCCTGCCTGCTCGCCTCGATCATCTCGGCGGCGCTGATCGCCGCCATGGCACCGGCCATCGCGCGCCGTCGCGCCGCGATGGCACTGACCGACCTGCCGTCAGAGCCCTAGGTCGGACAGGACGGGCAGTTCAGCACGCACGGCGGTACGGGCCTCATCAGCGCCAGGCGCGTCGATCGCCAACGCAGCCAGCCGGACACACTCGTCGTACGTCGTCGCGAGGAGGACCTCGGCCACGTCGGGAATCGATCTCGGCGTCATCGACAGGCTCGACACGCCGAGTCCCACCAGGACGCACGCCAGCGCCGGGTCGGCCGCGGCCTCGCCGCACACGCCGACGGGCCGGTCGCGTTCGACGCCCGCGGCACAGGTGAGCTGGACCAGGCGCAGCACAGCGGGCTGCCACGGGTCGTTGAGCTGCGCTAGCTCGCCGAGCAACCGGTCGGCGGCCATCGTGTACTGGGTGAGGTCGTTCGTGCCGAGGCTCGCGAACCGGGCCGACTCGAGTACATGGGTGGCGCTGAGGGCCGCACCGGGCACCTCGACCATGACACCCGCGGTCTCGAGGCCCGCGGTCTCGCACCTGGCGACGAAGTCGGCCGCCTCGCGCGCCGTCGCCACCATCGGTGCCATCACCCACACCGTGGCCTGTTCCGCCGCGGCCGCCTGCGCGATCGCCGCGAGCTGGTCGTCGAGCACAGTCCCGAACCGGATGGAGGTGCGCAACCCGCGGACCCCCAGTGCTGGATTCGCCTCCGTTGCCGGGTTGAGGAATGGCAGGGGCTTGTCGGCGCCTGCATCGAGCGTCCGCACCACGACCTTCTTCCCCGGGAACGCCGCGAGAACGGCACGGTAAGCCGTCACCTGCTCGTCGATCGTCGGAGCCTCGGTGTGACCGAGGAAGCAGAACTCGGTCCGGAACAGGCCCACCCCCTCGGCGTTGGCCTCGACGGCCGCCGCCACCCCCTTCGGGTCGCCGACGTTGGCGAGCAGCTGGACTCGCCGCCCGTCGGCCGTTCGGCCGTGCCCGTCGAAGGTGCGGTGACGCGACGCCACGGCCCGGACCTGCTCGATCTGCTCCGCCGTCGGATCCAACTGCACCACACCGGCGGCGCCGTCAACGAGCACGAGCGTGCCGGCCGGGATGTCGATCACCCCCGGTGCCGCGACGACGGCCGGTAAACCGAGCGCGCGCGCCAGGATCGCCGTGTGTGAGGTCGGGCCGCCCTCGGCCGTGACGAGGGCGACGCAGGTCGCCGGGTCGAGGGTGGCGGTGTCGGCCGGTGCCAGGTCGACGGCGGCCAGCACATAGGGCTCTGTGCTCTCGGGTACTCCCGGGGCGGGCAGCCCGGACAGCGCGGCGACGATCCGGTCGCGGACGTCGTCCACGTCGCGGACCCGCTCGGCCATGTAGCCGCCGAGGCCGGCGAGCATCTCGCCCACCTCCGCGGCGGCGTCCCACACGGCCCGCCCAGCAGCGAGCCCACCGGCCACGTTCTCTTGCGCCGCACCGACCAGGGTCGGGTCGGCGGCCATCAGCGCCGTGGCCTCGAGCACAGCCTTGCCGTCGCCCTGGGCGCGCTGAGCTCGTGCTTCCAGGTCGCCCTTGACCTG
>DATHII010000326.1:0-11595 GCA_035316885.1 Jiangellaceae bacterium
CGACGACGGCCTGAACGTGCGGGCCCGGATCGAGAACATCTACAGCCGCCGCGGCTTCGCCAGCATCGATCCCGCGGACCTGCGCGGCCGGTTCCGCTGGTGGGGCCTGTACACACAGCGCCGTCCCGGCATCCCCGGCGGCCGCACCGCCATCCTGGAGCCGCACCAGCTGGACGACGAGTACTTCATGATGCGCATCCGCATCGACGGCGGCCAGCTCAGCACCGAACAGCTCCGCGTCGTCGCCGACGTCTCCACCTCGTACGCCCGAGACACCGCCGACGTCACCGACCGGCAGAACGTCCAGCTGCACTGGATCCGGGTCGAGGACGTCCCCGCGATCTGGCAGCGGCTCGAGTCGGTCGGACTCTCGACCACCGAGGCGTGCGGTGACGTCCCCCGGGTGGTGCTGGGCTCCCCCGTCGCCGGCATCGCGGCCGACGAGGTGCTCGATCCCACCTGGGCGATCGAGGAGATCCAGCGCCGCTACATCGGCTCGGCCGAGTTCTCCAACCTGCCGCGCAAGTTCAAGACCGCGATCAGTGGGCTGCCCGACGTCGTGCACGAGGTCAACGACGTCGCGTTCGTCGGCGTCGTGCACCCCCGGCACGGCGCCGGCCTCGACCTCTGGGTGGGCGGCGGCCTGTCGACCAACCCGAAGCTCGCCCAACGACTGGGCGCGTGGGTCCCGCTGGAGGAGGTTCCCGACGTCTGGGCAGCCGTCGTCGGAATCTTCCGCGACTACGGCTACCGGCGCCTGCGCACCCGGGCCCGGCTGAAGTTCCTCGTCGACGACTGGGGCGTCGAGCGGTTCCGGGACGTGCTGGAGACCGAGTACCTGCAGCGCCACCTGGTCGACGGCCCCGCGCCTCCGGTCCCGGCGCAGCCCTACGACCATGTCGGCGTCCATCGGCAGAAGGACGGCCGGTTCTACGTCGGCGTCGCGCCGCTGGTGGGACGGGTCTCGGGGACGTTGCTCGGCAAGCTCGCCGACGCGATCGAGGCGCACGGCTCCACCAGGCTGCGCACGACACCACACCAGAAGCTGGTCATCCTCGACGTCGAGCCCGACCAGGTCGAGCCGCTGGTCGACACGCTGAACGGGTTGGGCCTGCCTGCGCGGCCGAGCGCGTTCCGGCGCCACACGATGGCCTGCACCGGACTGGAGTTCTGCAAGCTCGCGATCGTCGAGACCAAGGGCCTTGCCGCCGACACGGTAACCGAGCTGGAGACCCGGCTGGCAGACGTCGCCGACCGGCTCGATTCCCCCATCACCCTCAACGTCAACGGCTGCCCCAACTCCTGCGCCCGGATCCAGGTCGCCGACATCGGCCTCAAGGGCCAGATCGTCAGGGGCGAGGACGGCTTCCAGGTGCACCTGGGTGGCGGGCTCGGGCTCGACGCCGGCTTCGGGCGCAAGCTGCGCGGACTCAAGGTGACAGCCGCCGAACTTCCTGACTACGTCGAACGGATCGTGCGGCGGTACCTCGACGCGCGTGAGCCGGGCGAACGGTTCGCCCAGTGGGCGGTCCGGGCGGCAGAGGAGGCACTGCAGTGAGTGAGACCCGTGCCGTGGTCCAGTACTGCCCGTTCTGCGCCGAGGAGGATCTCCACCCGGTCGAGCAGCACGGCGGCTGGGAGTGCCGGTCGTGTCTGCGGGTCTTCGCCGTCAAGGTGCTGGGCCTCTCACCCCGGGTTGCCCAGCTCGCCGGTCCCGTCGATCCAGGGAGTCGCTCGTGACATACACCGTCACCGACAGCCTCGAGGCGCTCGCCGTCGACGCCGCACGCAACCTGGAGGACGCGAGCGCCGAGGAGATCGTCCGGTGGGCCGCGGACACCTTCGGCGACCGGTTCGCCGTCACGGCGTCGATGGCCGACGGCGTGCTGTCGCACCTGGCCGGCCAGGCGGTGCCGGGCGTCACCGTGCTGTTCCTCGATACCGGTTACCACTTCCCCGAGACGATCGGGATGCGTGACGCCGTCGCGGCCACTTACCCGGTGAATGTCGAGACCGTCACCCACCCGCTTCGGGTGATCGAGCACGAGGCGGAGTACGGGCGCCTCTACGAGATCGACCCCGACCTGTGCTGCGCAATCCGGAAGGTCTGGCCGCTCGACCGGGCGCTGGGACCGTACGACGCCTGGGCCGGCGGGATTCGCCGCGCCGAAGGTCCGTCGCGCGCCGACACAGCCGTCATCGCGTGGGACGCGAAACGGCAGAAGGTCAAGGTCAGCCCGCTCGCCTCGTGGACCGACGAGCAGGTCGACACCTACATCGCCGAGCACGGCATCCTGGTCAACCCGCTGCGCGAGATCGGATACAGCTCCATCGGTTGCGCGCCGTGCACCCGGCCGGTCGCCGCTGGGGAGGACCCGCGGGCCGGGCGCTGGTCCGGCCTGGCCAAGTCCGAGTGCGGGATCCACTGATGAGCACTCCATCGTATCCGCTCGTTCTCGACGTCGCCCGACGCCGCGTGGTCGTGGTCGGCGGCGGTCCGGTGGCTGCCCGTCGCGCGGCACCCGTGGTGGACGCCGGTGCCGAGCTGGTCGTCGTCTCCCCCTTCCTGTGCGAGCCGCTGGCCGACCTGGTCGCGGCCGGGCTCGCGACCTGGCGTCCCCGCGACTACAGCTACGGCGACCTCGACGACGCCTGGCTGGTCCACACCGCCACGGGCGAGCGCTCGACCGACGCGGCCGTAGCGGCCGATGCGGAAGCAGCCCGGATCTGGTGTGTGCGGGCCGACGACGCCGGCGCGTCTGCCGCATGGACGCCAGCAGTCGCGCGGCTCGGCGACGTGCTGGTAGCCGTCAGCGGCGGGGGCGACCCGCGGCGCGCGGCCCGGCTGCGCGACGCCGTGCAGACGGCGCTCGAAACGGCCGCTTTACCGCTGCGCCGCAGCCGTGCCGGTGGCGGATCCGTCGCGCTCGTCGGCGGCGGGCCCGGCGACCCAGGGCTCATCACCACCCGCGGTCGCCAGTTGCTGGCCCAGGCCGACGTCGTGGTCGTCGACCGACTGGCGCCACGTGCCCTGCTGGATGAACTCGACTCCGACGTCGAGGTCGTCGATGTCGGCAAGACGCCCGGACACCATCCGGTGACCCAGGACGAGATCAACCGGATCCTCGTCGAGCACGCGCAGGCCGGCCGCCGCGTGGTGCGGCTCAAGGGCGGCGACCCGTTCGTTCTCGGCCGTGGCGGCGAGGAAGCCGCCGCCTGCCGCGAGGCCGGAGTGGCGGTCGAGGTGGTCCCCGGCGTGACGAGCGCGATCTCGGTACCGGCGGCCGTCGGCATCCCGGTCACGCACAGAGGGCTGGCCAGACAGTTCACCGTGGTGTCCGGGCACGACGGTCTCGACTGGCCGGCGCTGGCCCGCCTCGAGGGCACCCTCGTCCTGCTCATGGGTGTCAGCCGGTTGCGCGAGACGGCGCAGCACCTGGTGGAGCACGGCCGCGACCCGTCGACGCCAGCGGCAGTCGTGGAGGACGGCTACGGCGCCAACCAGCGGCTGACGGTCGGCACGCTCGCCACGATCGCGGACCTCGCCGCGGAGCACCGGGTCCGCCCGCCCGCCGTGATCGTCGTCGGCGACGTCGTCACCCTCGCGGCCGGTCAGGTGGCCGCGAGGCGCTTGCGCTCGAGGTCGACGTCGTAGTCGGCCTGCGGCCAGTCCAGCCCCAACCCGTCCAGGTGCTCGACCAGCAACCGGGTGATCGCCCAGTTCCGGTACCACTTCCGGTCCGCCGGGACGACGTGCCATGGCGTGTCGTCGGTGGCGCACCGCTCGAGGGCGATCTCGTAGGCCTGCCGGTAGTCGTCCCACAGCAGCCGCTCGTCGACATCGCCCGGGTTGTACTTCCAGTGCTTGGTGGGGTCGTCGAGGCGGGCCATCAGGCGGGCCTTCTGCTCCTCGCGGGAGATGTGGAGCATGACCTTGACGAGGTCGCACCCGGACGCGACCAGCTTTACCTCGAAGTCGTTGATGGCGTCGTAGCGCCGCTCGATCGTGGCGGGGGTCGTCAGTGACCGGACCCGCGCGATGAGCACGTCCTCGTAGTGGCTGCGGTCGAAGACACCCACCTCGCCGGCGGCGGGCAGCGCCTGCCGGATCCGCCAGAGGAAGCCGCGTCGCCGTTCCTCGGGAGTCGGAGCCTTGAAGGACCTGGTCCGCACGCCTTGGGGGTCCATGAGGCCGACGGCGTGGCGCATCGTGCCGCCCTTGCCGGAGGTGTCCATTCCCTGCAGGACCACGAGCAGCCGCCGCTTCCCACCCGTGCGGCCGTGGGCGAACAGGCGCTCCTGCAGGCCGGAGATCGTCGGCGCCAAGGCAGCGAGTGCCTGCTTCCCCGCGGCCTTGTCGCCATCGAAGCCAGGCGTCGCGCCCGCGTCGTGCGCCGGGAGGTCGACCGGTCCCGGCGGCAGACGCAGCAGGTCGGAGACACGCGGCGCAGGCGGTTTGCCGGTGTCCCGGCGCTTCTTCTTCGCCATTCCCTCGCTCCTCCCGCCGACGATCATCTGCAGGTTAGCGGGCCGAGTGTCCAGGCGGGCACCCAACGGGCGTGCGCGCCGGTTCCGACTCTGGTGGGATCACACAGTGCAGCAGATCTACCCGGAACCGACGGCCCCGCTCGACCACGACGCCCTGGTCGGGCTGTACGCCTACCCGGCCAGCCGCGGGAGGGCCTACGTACGGGCCAACATGGTCACGAGTCTTGACGGAGCCGCCCAGGGTACGGACGGACGCTCCGGCACTCTGTCGTCGCCCGCGGACAAGCGCGTCTTCGCGATGCTGCGCGGGTTGGCCGACGTGATCCTCGTCGGCGCGGGGACGGCCCGGGTCGAGAAGTACGGCCCGGCGGAGGCCGAGCCCGGGTCCGCCGCCCACCGGGCCGATCTGGGTCAGCGTCCGACCCCGCCGATCGCTGTCGTCAGCGGTCGGCTGGCCCTCGACCTCGACGGGCCGCTGTTCGAGGCCACCGGGGAGCGGACCATCGTGCTGACGTCCGCAACGGCACCCCGCGACCGTCGCGACGCACTGTCGGAGAAGGCAGATGTCGTCGTCGCCGGCGAGAACGGTGTCGACCTCGGCCTCGCCCTGGGCGTGCTGGCCGACCGGGGCCTGCGCCGGGTGCTGTGCGAAGGCGGACCACGGCTGCTCGGCGAGATCGTCGTGGACGGGCTGCTCGACGACCTTTGCCTGACGTTTGCCCCGCTGCTGCGGGGTGGCGACGCGCCCAGGGCACTGAACAGCCCGTCGGCACCCGCGCGGGGGATGCGGCTGGCCCACGTCCTCGAGGAGGAGGGCACATTGTTCACGCGTTGGCTCCCCTCACCTGGGACCGTTCCCCAGGCGTCTGCGGACGAGGAAGACTAGAAGCATGCAGCTGCCCGTGATGCCACCCGTCGCCCCGATGCTCGCCAAGTCCGTCAGCGAGATCCCCGACCTCGGGCACATCGAGCCGAAGTGGGACGGGTTCAGGACCATCGTGTTCCGAGACGGAGACGAGGTCGAGCTCGGCAGCCGCAATGAGCGGCCGATGACCCGCTACTTCCCTGAGGTCGTCGAAGCCGTCAAGGCCAACCTCCCCCGGCGCTGCGTCGTCGACGGCGAGATCGTCGTGATCCGTGGCGACCGCCTCGACTTTGACGCCTTGCAGCAGCGCATCCACCCGGCTGCGTCCCGGGTCAACCTGCTGGCCGGGGAGACACCGGCCTCGTTCATCGCCTTCGACCTGCTCGCCGTCGACGACGAGTCGCTCATGGACACGCCGTTCGGCGCTCGGCGGACCCGTCTGGTGCAGGCCCTCGCCGGCGCCCAGGCCCCCGTACACCTCACTCCGGCAACGGCGGACCTGGCGACCGGTACTCGGTGGCTCGACGTCTTCGAGGGCGCCGGACTCGACGGTGTCGTGGCCAAGCCGCTCGACGGCCCATACGTCCCCGACAAGCGGACGATGTTCAAGATCAAGCACGAGCGCACCGCCGACTGTGTCGTGGCCGGGTTTCGCTGGCACAAGAGTGGCGGCGTCATCGGGTCGCTCTTGCTCGGGCTCTACGACGACGGCGCCCTGCAGCATGTCGGGGTATCCGCGTCCTTCCCGATGGCTCGGCGGGCCGAGCTGGTGACGGAGCTGGAGCCCTATCGGATGGACGACGTCAGCGATCACCCGTGGGCGGCCTGGGCGGAGGCCGAGGCGCAGGCCGGTGGTCGGCTCCCCGGCGCGGTATCGCGGTGGAACGCCAAGAAGGACCTCTCCTGGGAGGCACTACGTCCAGAGCTCGTGGTCGAGGTCGCCTACGACCACATGGAGGGCGCCCGGTTCCGGCACACGGCGCAGTTCCGCCGTTGGCGACCCGACCGCGACCCGCGCTCGTGCACCTACGAGCAGCTCGACCAACCCGTCGGCTTCGACCTCTCGGAGGTTCTGCAGGCGGGCAAGGTCTGAGGCCGGCGGAGACTGCACCCTCTACTGTCTACCGCTGTGGCGTTGTCCTTGTCAGGATGAGAGCTAACTGCCGCAAAGGCGGAGGTGTCCTGTGTACGACATCGTCGTGCTGGTGGAACAGCCGGTCACCGACTGGGACGCCCGGCAGATCACCGCGCTCCACCACGACCCGCCCGAGCCGGTGCACTACCACGTGCTCATGCCGGTCGAGGACGCCGCGTCGCGGGTCGAGGCCACGATCGGATCGCTGGCCGCGAGCGAGGTCATGGGCACGGCCGCCCTATACCTCGACGAGGCCGACCTCGAGCGGGTCCACAACGAGATCCGGCAGGCCAGCGAGGCCGCGCTCGCCACATCGCTCGCGGCGTTCGCACGGGCGGGTGCGGACGTGAGCGGCGAGCTGACCGCGATCGATCCGCTCGACCGGCTCGCCACCCTCATCGGCGAGCGCGAGAGCGCCGAGGTCGTCATCCTCACCCGTCCGCACATCGTCGCCGAGCTCCTGCACGTCGACTGGACCAACCGGGCCCGTCGCAAGCTCAAGGTGCCGGTGCTGCACCTGCTCTGCATGGACGAGCCGGACTGGGAGTCCGAGGCCGAGGACGAGGACGCGCGCGAGGCCCGGGAGGAGAACGGCTCGCCCTCGTGACCGTGGATCCCGTTCAGCGAGGGCGGTCGCGGTCTTTGCTCGGCTGGACCCGCTTGGGCTCGCCCGGCATCTTCGGGTAGTTCGGCGGGTAGGGCAGATCGCCCTGGCCGGCGGCTTCGTCGCGCTCGGCCATCTCGAGCAGCGGCTCGAGCGAGTGGCGGACCTCGTCGATCGCCGCGTGCGGGTCGCCGCGCTGGGCATAGCGTGCTGCGACGGTGCGCACGGTGAAGTCGTCGGGCGACACGTCCGGGAGTTCATCCCACGTCACCGGGGTCGACACGGTGGCGATGGGGGTCCGCCGCACCGACCAGGCCGACGCGATGGTGCGGTCGCGGGCGTTCTGGTTGTAGTCGACGAAGACGGCCTCGCCGCGCTGCTCCTTCCACCACGCGGTCGTCACCTGGTGTGGCAGCCGGCGCTCGACCTCGCGGGCGAAGGCGATGGCGGCGCGCCGGATCTCGATGAACGTCCATCGGGGCTCGACGCGCAGGTAGACGTGGACGCCGCGACCCCCGCTGGTCTTCGGGAATCCGACGTAGCCGAGGTCGTCGAGCAGCGGCCGGACTCCGTCGAGAGCCACCCTGCGTGCATCGTCGAAGCCGGTGCCGGGCTGGGGGTCGAGGTCAATCCGCAGTTCGTCGGGATGGTCGACGTCGTCGGCCCGCGTGTGCCACGGGTGGAACGTCACGGTGCCGAGGTTCGCCGCCCAGGCGATGTCGGCAGGCGAGGTGACGCACAGCGCGTCGGCCGAGCGCCCGGACGGGAAGGTGATCCGGGCCGTGCGGACCCACTCGGGCGCATATTTCGGGAAGCGCTTCTGGTAGACCTGCTCGCCCTCGATACCGTCGGGGAAGCGCTCGAGGTAGGTCGGGCGCTCGTAGAGCGCGTGCGTGATGGCCGCGCCAACCGCGACGTAGTGCTCGACGAGCTCGCGCTTGGTGACGCCGGCAGCCGGGAAGTACACCTTGTCCGGGTTGGACACGCGCACGGCCCGGCCGTCGACCTCGATCTCGATGTGCGGGGCAGCCACCGTCGCAACGCTAGCCGCTCACACCCACAACTCAGACGCCGAACAGCGGATCGGTGATCGTGAACGGCAGGTCGCCCTCGAGCTCCCAGGCCACATAGAGAAGGATCAGCGCGCCGCCGCACAGCCCGATGTCCTTCATGAACTGGGTCATCTCCATCTGGCGGGCCATCGGTTCCTTCTCCGGCCAGAACCGGTGCATGAGGAACGCAGCCGACAACAGGAACAGGGCGATCAGAATCGCGCCGAGATCGGTCCAGATCCCGAAAATGACCAGCACCGAACCGACGAGGATCACCAGGCCGCTCCCCAGTACGGCCGGCCGACCGGGCCTGACGCCCCGGCTCTCGGCGTATCCCGCCATCGCGCCCTTGTCGGACAGGTGGGCGAAGCTGCTGAACAGGAAGATCAGGCTGAACAGGATCCGCCCGATGAGGAACAGGACGTCCATCACGCCTCCAGGAAGCACGTCCGGCACCCGTGTACCAGACGATTGACGAGGCAAAGATAGGACGATCATGTGGCCCCGTCGATAGTTCCCGCCGACGAACTGCCGGGTTACCGTCGGGTATGACATATCAGGTTCAGAAGAGCGACGAGGAGTGGCGCAGCGAGCTGTCTCCGGCCGAGTACCACGTGCTGCGTGAGGCCGGCACCGAACGCGCCGGGTCGAGCCCGTTGGAGGCACCCGACGACGACCCCTACACCTACTCCTGCCGGGCATGCGGTGCCGAACTGTTCCGCAGCGCGACGAAGTTCGACTCGCACTGCGGGTGGCCGTCGTTCTACGCACCGCTGGCCGAGGACCGGGTCGAGTACATCAGCGACCGGTCCATGGGCATGGAGCGCACGGAGGTGCGGTGCGCGCGCTGCGGATCGCATCTGGGCCACGTCTTCTCCGGCGAGGGCTACGGAACGCCGACCGACCAGCGCTACTGCATCAACGGGATCGCCCTGCGGCGCGAGGCCGACACCGCGTGACCACTGACGCGCTTGTTCTGCACACTGCCGCGTTCGCGGACCTCGACACGGCGACTCTCTACGCCCTGATGCGTCTTCGCGTGGACGTCTTCGTCGTCGAGCAGCACTGCGCCTATCCCGAGCTGGACGGCCGCGACACCGAGCCCGGCGCCCTCCACGTCTGGCTCGCCGACGAGTCGGCGCGGCCGCTGGGTTACCTGCGGATCCTGGCCGACCCGGACGGGGTGGCGCGGATCGGACGGGTGGCGGTGGCTGGCTCGGCGCGGGGCGCCGGCCTCGCCCGGCGTCTCATGTAGGCGGCCCTCCGGCAGGTCGGTGACCGGCCATGCGTCCTCGACGCGCAGGCCGGACTGGTCGGCTTCTACGCCGGATTCGGCTTTGTCGTCACCGGCCCCGAGTACCTCGAGGACGGGATCCCGCACGTCCCGATGCGCCGCGACGCCGCCTGAGCCCCGCGGCCTCAGGCCGATCCCCTCGCGGCCGACCGCTCGCGTCTTGTGGCGGGTTGGACACGCCTCACTGGCGGGCGACACGTTGAAAACCCGCCACAAGACGGGCGCTACGGCAGGGCTGCGACGATTTCCTCGACCGGCTTGCGGCGGCCGGTGTAGAACGGCACCTCCTCGCGGACGTGTCTGCGAGCCGCGGAGCCGCGCAGGTGACGCATCAGGTCGACGATGCGGTGGAGCTCGTCGGCCTCGAAGGCGAGGATCCACTCGTAGTCGCCGAGCGCGAACGATGCGACGGTGTTGGCCCGCACGTCGGGATAGTCGCGCGCCATCGTCCCGTGCTCGGCGAGCATGGCGCGGCGCTCGGTGTCGGGCAGCAGGTACCACTCGTACGAGCGCACGAACGGGTAGACGCAGACGTACGCTCGCGGCTCCTCCCGGGCCAGGAACGCCGGTACGTGGCTCTTGTTGAACTCGGCCGGCCGGTGCAGCGCGGCCTGCGACCACACCGGCTCACACCGGCGGCCCAGCGTCGTACGCCGGAACCGGTGGTACGCCTCCTGCAGGTCGTCGGCGGACGCCGCGTGCCACCAGATCATCAGGTCGGCGTCGGCCCGCAAGCCGCCGACGTCATAGACGCCGCGCACGACGACGTCCTTGCCCGCCAGCTCATCGAACAGGCCGGCCACCTCGGCTGCGAGCGGCGCACGTTCGGCCTCGCCGAGCGGATCGCGCAGCCGGAACACCGACCACATCGTGTACCGGAGCACGTCGTTGAGGTCGCGTGCCTTCGGCCGCGACGCCGCCTCGCTCATTCTCCCGATACTGGCACGAGGCCGAGCCCGCCGAGGATGCCGGTCGCCGCGCGCTGCGCACCGGCGACACAGGCCGCGACCCCGACGCCGTCGTACGCCGCACCGCACAGGGCAAGTCCCGGCACGGCGCGGACGGCCCCCGCCACCCGGGACATCCGCTCCACATGGCCGACGGCGTACTGCGGGAGGGCGCCACCCCAGCGCGTCACCCTCGCGTCCACCGGTCGGCCGGTGACGCCCAGTGCGTCGGCGAGATCGGCGAGCACGATGTCCACCAGCTCGCCGTCCTCCCGCTGGAGGTCGGCCACGGTCCCGTGCCGCCCGACCGAGGCCCGCAGCACCACCAGGCCACCGGCTGCGGCGGCGACCCAGGGCCACTTGACCGACGGCAGCGTCACCGCCTTGGTGACCCGGCCATCGAGCGGCGGGACCAGGAAGCCGGACGACTCCGGCACGGCCGGGAACGCCGATCGGGGCATCGCAACGGTCACGACGGCGACGCTCGCGTACTCGAGCGCGGCCAGATCGGCAGCCGCGACCGGCGCGGCGTCTCGCAGGAGGCGGGCCGCCGGTGCGGCTGGTACCGCCACAACGACCGCGTCCGCCCCGACGGCCTCGGGCCGTGCGGCAGAACCGGTCCCGACCAGCCACCCGTCGTCCGTGCGGAGCAGACCGCGAACCGTCACCCCGGTGCGGATCTCGGCGCCGGACGCCGCGGCGACCGCCGCCGGCAGCCGGCCCACTCCCCCGCGGATACCGGCGAACACGGGTACGTCATCGCCGGGCCCGTCGGCGAGGACGGACGCAGCCGCGTCCAGCAGCGACCGGTGCGCGCCGGCGGCAACCGCCAAGGCCGGAACCGTCGCACGCAGGGACAGCTCGTCGGCGAGCCCCGCGTAGACCCCGCCCAGCAGCGGCTCGACCAACCGGTCCACAACGGCACGTCCCATACGCCCCGCGACGAACCCGCCGATCGCGACATCGGCCCCGGCGGCCAGCGGCATGCCCGGCACAGCCGGCTCGGCCTCCACTGCCGCGACCTGGTCGAGGTCGAGCACCGCGGCCAGCTCCGACGGGTCCGCTGGTACACCCATGACCGTGCGGCGCGGCAGGGGAACCAGCGAGCCGCGAGTCCACAACCCCGCGTCGACCCGGGCCGGATGGACGAGGTCGCGACCGAGCCCGACAGCCCGGGCCAGGTCGACCGCCTCGGGACGGCGGTTGAGCA
>DATHII010000327.1:0-3073 GCA_035316885.1 Jiangellaceae bacterium
CGACGACGGACAGCACGCCCGCTGGGGCTAGGCGGCGACCCGGTCGTGGTCGCAGAATCGGTGGAGCAGTTTCTCGGCTCCTAGCCGCCAAAGCTTCCGTGGAGTTCGACGGATCCGTCGCCCTCGACGAGCTCGCCGGCAAGCCAGGCGGGTACTCCACGCCTGGTGAACAGGTCGACGGCTCCGCTGGCGGTCCCGGAAGAGACAACAGCAACCATGCCGACGCCCATGTTCAGGGTGTGTTCGAGGTCCGCCTGTTCGATCCGCCCGAGGCTCGCGACGAGGTCGAACACGGGAGGCGGCGTCCAGGTGCGGCGGTCGATCCGCGCGGTGAGATGCGACGGCAGAATCCGGGTGACGTTGGTCACGAGCCCGCCGCCGGTGACATGGGCCATGGCGTGCACCTCGACGTCGTCCGCACGGACCAGCGCCAGGCAGTCCGGCGCGTAGATACGGGTCGGCGTGAGCAACTCTTCACCCAGGGTGCGGCCCAGCTCAGGTACGTGACGTTCGAGCTCCCATCCGGCGACGTCGAAGACCACCCGGCGAACCAGCGAGTACCCGTTGGAGTGCAGACCACTCGACGCCACGGCGACGACGACGTCGCCGGCGCGAACACGGTCCGGCCCGAGCACGGCGTCGGCCTCGACCACTCCCGTAACCGCGCCGGCCAGATCGTACTCGTCCGGTCCGAGCAGGCCGGGATGCTCGGCCGTCTCGCCGCCGATGAGGGCACAACCCGCGGTCACGCACGCCTGCGCGATGCCCTGGACGATCGCCGCGATGCGCTCGGGGACGACCCGCCCGCAGGCGATGTAGTCGGTCATGAACAGCGGCTCCGCGCCGCACACGACGATGTCGTCGACGACCATGGCGACCAGGTCGATCCCGACCGTGTGATGGACGTCCATCCGCTGCGCTATGACGACCTTCGTGCCCACGCCGTCCGTGCTGGTCGCGAGCAGTGGCCGACGGTACGACGCCAGAGCGGAGGCGTCGAACAGCCCGGCGAACCCCCCGATTCCCCCGACGACCTCCGGGCGGCGGGTCGTGGCGATCCACTCCTTCATCAGCTCGACGGCCCGGTCGCCGGCCTTGATGTCGACCCCCGCCGCCGTGTAGGTCGATCTCATCGGATCGCCGCCCGCCACCATGGCAGGCTATCCGGGCGCCGACTTGTGGCGGCCTTGACACGTCATCCCACGCTCTGAGGCGTGCCTTTCCCGCCACAAGACGACAGGTGGCATGGTGGGCGGTGGGCGGTGCTCTGCCCGGACTCAGGGGCGGGCGAGCGCGTCGGCCGCCCCGCCAGCGACGCCAGTCGTGACGCCGTCGACGTCGACCCGGTCCGGCACAGCCGGTTCGGGCGCGATGGGCAGTTCCGTCTGCTCGAGGACGAGTTTGCCCAGCCGGGCCGTCTCGGGCAGCTCGACCGGATAGACGCCGTCGAAGCAGGCTCGGCAGAGCTCGTCCATCGGGACCGTCGTGGCCTCGACCAGACCCTCGAGCGAGACGTAGCCCAGAGAGTCGGCGCCGATCGAGCGGCAGATCTCCTCCGTGGAGAGGCCGGTCGCGATGAGCTCGGCCCGGGTGGCGAAGTCGATGCCGTAAAAGCACGGCCACGTCACCGGCGGGCTGGAGATGCGCACGTGGACCTCGCGGGCGCCCGCCTCGCGCAGCATGCGGACGAGCGCCCGCTGGGTGTTGCCGCGCACGATCGAGTCATCGACCACGACCAGCCGTCGCCCACCGACGATCTCCCGCAGCGGGTTGAGCTTGAGCCTGATCCCGAGCTGACGGATCGTCTGCGACGGCTGGATGAACGTCCGGCCGACGTAGGAGTTCTTGACCAGGCCGAGGCCGTACGGGATGCCCGACTCCTCGGCGTAGCCGACGGCCGCCGGTGTGCCGGACTCCGGAACCGGGATCACCAGGTCGGCTTCGGCAGGGTGCTCGCGGGCCAGCCGGCGACCGACCTCGACGCGGGTCGCGTGCACCGAGCGGCCGCCGATGTGCGTGTCAGGTCGGGCCAGGTAGACGAACTCGAACAGGCACCCCTTCGGATCGGCGTCGGCGAAGCGGCGCGTACGCAGGCCCGCCTCGTCGATCGCCACCAGCTCGCCGGGCTCGACCTCGCGCACGAACGACGCGCCGACTATGTCCAACGCCGCCGTCTCGCTGGCTACCACCCAGCCGCGCTCGAGCCGGCCGAGCACCAGGGGCCGGATGCCCTGCGGGTCGCGTGCCGCGTACAGCGTGGACTCGTCGGAGAAGATCAGCGAGAACGCCCCCCGCAGGCTCTTCAGCACGTTGATGGCCGCCTGCTCGAGCGCGGTATCGGGATCGGCTCCGAGCAGGGCAGTGACCAGGGCGGTATCGGAGGTGTTTCCGTAGCGGAGCTCACCGACCTGGGTGCCTACCTTGCGATGCACCAGGTCGAGGAGGTCGGCGGTGTTGGTCAGGTTGCCGTTGTGGGCCAGCGCCACGGTGCCCGTCGAGGTTGCACCGAGCGTCGGCTGGGCGTTCTCCCAGCGGCTACCTCCGGTGGTGGAGTAGCGCGAGTGCCCGACCGCGACGTGGCCAACCAGCGAGTTGAGCGTGGACTCGTCGAAGACCTGGCTGACCAGGCCCATGTCCTTGTAGACCAGGATCTGTTCGTGGTTGCCGACGGCGATGCCGGCGGATTCCTGGCCGCGGTGCTGGAGGGCGTAGAGCCCGAAGTAGGTGAGCTTGGCGACCTCTTCACCCGGCGCCCAGACGCCGAAGATCCCGCAGGCGTCCTGCGGGCTCCGGTCGTGTGGATCTGTCTCGTGCGTGAGCAGACCGTCGCCGCGCGCCACAGTCACGAGTCTATGGGCAGCGATCGTGCGACGTGGCCGACGATGGGCCGTTGCCGGGCCGCGCGTACTACCTGCGCTTCGCGAGCCGCTCGAGCAGCAATGCCTCAGCGAGGCAGACCTTGGCGAACTGGCCGAGGTGAAGGCCCTCGTCGACGCCATGGGCGCGCGAGTCCGGGTCCTCGACACCGGTGACCAGGATCGCCGCTTCGGGGAACATCGTGGCGAACTCGGCG
>DATHII010000328.1:0-6118 GCA_035316885.1 Jiangellaceae bacterium
AACGACGTACGCAGTCACCGCCGACAGAATGATGACCGGGATCTGGCTTGCCGCCGCTGGTCCGAGCAGAAGCACGACGAGCAAGATTGAGAAGACACGCAGCCGCAACGCGGCCGCTGTGCCGGCCGCCATACCGATGGCCATGGTTGGCACTGTCCCCAAGCCGGGCAATGGCGCCAGCAGCACGCCGACCGCGCAGCCGAGGAAGACCGCCGGGAACACAGGGCCACAGCGGAAGGCGCCAAGCGACACCCCGTACGCCACGCCCTTGCAGACCAGTAGCAGCAGCAGCGCGACGACCGACCACCGCTCGGGCGCGGTGGCCAACTCCTCCAACGTGGCCTCACCCGACCTGCCGACCTCAGCCGGAGAGCGGCCGCTGGCCAGCGTGTACACCGCGGCGGAGGCGCCGACCAACGCACCGGCGAGCAGGGTGGCCTGCACCGGTCGGGTTGAGGTGGCGGCGGCACTTCGCCGTCCGATCGCCCACACGAGGTGCGTGCCGGCCGCACGAACACGGCCAGCGGCACCACCCAAAGCAGATCGCCGACATCCGGGCTTCCAGGGGCTCGCAGTTCCGGGATGTTCAGACAGCTTCGGCGGCGCATCGCCTATGTGAACGAGCTTGCGACGTGATGGTGGTCGTTGGGGCCGGCGAGCAGCCCTCGCGGGTCCTTCGTCCAGCCCGCGATATCCTCAATTGGCACATGAGCCCGCGGCAGCCTGCCGAAAGGCCGCTCCCCACCGTCGACGGGCCACGCGGGCAACGGGTCGACTCCGTTTACATGTAGCGCAGCAGCCTCGACAGCAAGGTGTAAGGCCTGCTCGGCCGAAAGCCCGGCGAGCAGAGCAAACAGAAACCCTGCTGTCGCGGTGTCGCCGGCTCCCGTCGTACGCATCGCTGCGACGGCGCCCGGCGGCGCCCACAGCTGACGACCCGCCCACGTGTCGGCAAGCGGCCGGAGGACCGCTCCACCTCGGCACAGTCGATCCGGACCCGACGTGCGAAGGCACATGCCCCGCCTGCCCGCGGTGACAAGCGCGACCCCAACGCCTGCGCGTACGAGTTCGTCAGCAAGGGCGACCGCATCGGCCTCGTCTGAGCCTGAGCCGATATAGGGAAAGCTCGCCCGAAGGTCATCGACGCTCGGCGTCAGCACATCAATTAAGGGGGCCCAGTGCCTCACGATCTCCGGCCAGGGATTGCCGCCGGACTGCCTTGTGTCGACCGTTGCGAAGTCGACCGATGTCGTCACGTCGGCGGTGCGTGCGCGTTCGAGAAGCTCAACGAGCCCGCGTCCGCCTCCGACCAGCAGCCTCGGTAACAGCTGCGGGTAGCCGACATGCAGGAGCTCAATGTCGTCGACGCGGACCTGCGAACCATCGAAGGCGGCGTTGGCACCGACGTGGTGGAAGAAGGAACGATCCCGCCCGGGCGGCTGTATGACGACTGAGTAGGACGTAGTCGCCAGCCCGAGCCGGTGTATCGATCGTGATCCGACAGCGGACTTCTCGAGCAATGACTCGACCACGTTGCCGAGGAGGTCGTCGCCAATGACTGCGACGACATCAACGGCCGCGCCGAGCTGCGCGAGGGCAAGGCCCGTGTTGGACACGCACCCGCCGAGTCGCACGTCGAGTGGCCCGACTTCGGCCAGCGACCCAGGCCCGGGAACGGCATCAGCCAGCGACGGGAACAGGTCGACGCAGAGGTGACCGGCAACGCGTGTTCGCGGCATGACCCCAGCCTCCCTGTGTCGCTGGGTCAGCGTTACGGCGCAACAGCTGTGCCAGTCTGCGCCGATCGCAGGGCGGCTGCCCAGACCCGATGACTGACCAGCGCCTCCTGCGGAGTGACGCAGCCGAAGCGGTCGCCCAGCTCGCCAGCCCGCTCAGCAAGGAACGCCGCCAACATCTGCAACAGCGCATCGGAAATCCCCGTCTCGAAGATGCCGCCGGTCACTGTGGGGAAGACAGACTGGCTGCCCATCTCGACCTCCTGCCAGGTCTGCTCGCCCTGGTCGACCTTCAAGACCCGCAGTGTCTTGGGGTGGCGCGTCGAGAACTCCACGCCACCGTCCATCCCTGTGACGCGCAACGACCAGGTGTTCTTCTGCCCAGGGTCGATGCGCTTCGTGGCGAGCGTGAGCGGGAAGGTGCGGTCCGCCTTGCGAACGGCGCACAAGAGGGTCGCATTCTCGTACGTGTCGCATGGAACCATTGCGCCATCGGGGCCTGGTCGCTCAGGCACAAGATCCTGGAGCACGGCGAAGACGGACGCTGGCATCCAACCGAGCCGCAGAGGTACGTGGAGCACGTGCATACCCAGGTCGTTCATGACCCCCGCTGCCCCACAGAAGTGGCGCTGCCGCTTCCAGTTGATCGGCTTGTTGCGGTCGAGGTCGCTGGAGTGGCAGAACGCGTTACTGGCCTCGATCAAATCGCCGAGCTTACCGTCGCGGATGAGTCGGATCGCCGCCTGCGCTCCGGGGAAGAACGGAATCTCGCTGGAGCAGCGTACGAACGCATCGGGTCGGGCCTGCACCGCCGCCACGATGCGCTCGGCGGCGGCCCCGTCGATACCGAAGGGCTTCTCGGCCAGCAGGTCCTTGCCTGCCGCGACCGCGTCGAGGTAAAGCCGCTCGTGCAAGTCGTGTCGTACGGCGATGTAGACGACGTCGACGGTGTCATCAGCGAGCAGGTCACGGTAGTCCGTCACCGTCGTGGTGATGGTTTCGATCCGGTCGAACCAGGCCAGCGCCTCTGGGTTGACGTCGCATGCCGCGGTCAGGACCGGCCGGACCGTGTGGTCCAGCAGGGTCGGCCAGCGCACGATGGCCCCCGCGATCTCCTTGCCCATGAGACCACCACCGATGATTCCGACGTTGACCCTCTGTTGGGCTGCCATCACGCAGCCTTGATGAGCTCGAGAGCCTGCTCAGGCGTTGCGTCCTCGTGCAGCATCGCCATCAGCGCACGGATCATACGGGCCGGGTTGTGGTGCTGAATGATGTTGCGGCCGTAGACGATGCCACGCGCGCCCTGGCTCAGCACGGCTTCGGTGCGCCGCAGCAGTTCTGTGTCGTCGACCTTTCCGCCACCACGCACGAGCACCGGCACTCCACCAGCCGCTTGAACTACGAGGTGGTAGTCATCGAGGTTGTCGGTCGGGTCGGCCTTGATCAGGTCGGCGCCGAGCTCCCGGGCCTGCCGCACGAGCGCTACGACTCTGCGGGTGTCGCCGTCGACGAGGTACCCACCACCCACCGCCGTGTTGTCCTGCATAACCAGCGGCTCGACCATGAGTGGCATGCCGTAGCGGGTGCACGCCTCGCGCAGCGCCATGATTGTGGCGATGCAGGCCTCTCGGACCTCCGGTCGACCGGGAAGTTGCAGCAGGTTGGCTACGACGCACGACGCGTCGAGCCGTACCGCCTGCTCGACCGCGTCCGGGAAGTGCCGGCTGAACAGGTACCCGTCCACCGGAACGCCGTAGACGTTGGCCACGTCGGTCCGGAGCACAAGGGCAGGCTTGTCCCTGCCCGGGCGCCCCTGGAGCAGCGGAGCCTGACCCGGGGTGAGCTGGATCGCGTCCGGCCCGGCAGCGACCAGCGTTTCCACCGTGGCGGCCATGTCCTCGATGCCGGTGAGGAACGACGGCTCACCGAAGAAGCCGTGGTCCACAGCGATGTCGAGGCAGCGCCCTGACGTCGTGTTGAAGAGCCGGTTGAGGCGGTAGAGGGACATGACTCCTTCACAGCTCGTCCCGGTAAGTCGGGCGAGTGGGTGGGCGCTACAAGCGCTCCACCCACTCGCGGGTCAGTCAGCAGGAGGCCTCATAGAGCACCGCCTGTACTTCCGGGTCGTCAACGTTGTCCGCAGTCACGATCGTCGCGTCGGTCGGGATCTCCGCGGTGACCGACTCGCCGCGCACGGAGGCGACAGCCTGCTCGACTCCCTGCGCGCCGATGTCGCCGGGGAGTTGCGCGATGAGGGCTTGCACGACGCCGGCGCGCAGCTGCTCGACCTGTGCCGGTCCGGCGTCGAAGCCGATCATCTTGACCTGACCAAGCAGACCAGCCTGCTGCAGGGCGGAGCCTGCACCCGTCGCCGAGTTGAGGTTCGTGGCAAAGACGCCGACGAGGTCAGGGGTCCTAGCGAGCTCCGCGTTGACGATGCGGCTCGCCTCGGCCACATCGTTGTGGGAGTACTGCACGCCGATGTATTCGACGTTGGGGTGGTTGGCGGCGATCTCGTCCTCGAATCCCTTGATTCGCGCGTCAACCGTGCTGACTCCCGGGTCCGTCGAGATGACGAGGACCTTGCCCTGGTCGCCGATCTGCTCGGCGAGCGCGGTGGCAGCGTCACCACCCGCCCCCTCGTTGTCGGTGCTGATCCGGGACTCACCGATCTCCTCGTCACTGACCACGGTGTCGACCAGGATGACCTTGATCCCGGCCTCCTCTGCCTGACGCAGCGGCGCGATCATCGAGTCGACGTGCGTCGGCGCGATCAGGATGGCGTCGGGCTGATCAGCCACCACCGAGTTGACGATCGGGGTCTGAAGCGTGGGGTCGAACCGCTCCGGACCCTGAACGTCCAGTTCTACGCCGAGCTCGTCGGCCTTCTCCTGTGCGCCGCAGCGCATCGTCTCGTAGAACTCCTCGCCTGCCAGACCCTGGATGAGGGTCACTCGGATGCTCTCCTCGCCCTCAGCTGCGCCGCCGTCATCGTCGTCCCCGCAGGCCGCGGCGACGAGGATGAGGCTGACAGCGAAGGCGGTGGTGATTGCCTTTCGCATGGCGGTCCGTCCCTTCCTATGGCTGCCCGACTCCGTTGTCGGGAAGGCTCAGCTTGAGCGCGAGCGTCGCCGCCACTGGTCGATGTAGACGGCGGCAATAAGCACGGCGCCGACCGCGACCTGCTGCCAAAACGGGCGTACGCCCAGGATCTGGAATCCGTTGGCCAGCACAGTCGGGATAAAGACACCGATGACGGTGCCGACGATGGTGCCAATCCCACCGAACAGACTCGTGCCACCGATGACGGCTGCGGCGATGGCCTGCAGGTTGGTGGTGCCGTGCGCCGAGACACCGGTGATGGCGAACTTGGCGAGATAGAGGTACGCGGCGAGGCCGGCCAGCAGCCCGCATAGCCCGTACACCTTGATGAGGTGCCGCTCAACTGGCACTCCCGCGCGCCGCGCGCCGTCGGCGTTCGAGCCAATGGCGTATGTGTAGCGGCCGAACCGGGTCTGGGCAAGCACAACACCGAGCACCGCGGTGACAGTTGCCGAGATCCAGACGATGACCGGGATCCCGAACCACCGCTCAAGACCAAGACCAAGGTTGAGCCGAGGCGGGGCCCGTTTGTCGACGCCGCCTGTAATGAGCAACGCCGCTCCGAGTGACATGCCCAGCGTGCCCAGGGTCACGATGAGTGCAGGAATGCGTCCACGCGCCACAAGAAGGCCGTTGAGAATCCCCCAAGCCAGTCCAGCGAGGAGCGCCACTAACGCGCCCACGACCAAGGCTGCCGTCGACTCCGATCCCATCTCCTCCATCACGGCGACAGACACCACTGCAGAGAAGACGAGCACGCCGCCGACCGACAAGTCGATGCCGGCGGTGATGATGACATACGTCTGCCCGGTGGCCAGCAGCAACAGGATGGCTGTGTCGCTCACCAGGTTCCGGACGTTAAACGTGGTGGCGAAGCTGTCGGGATCGAGCGTGGAGAACACCACGACCAAGCCGAGAAGTGCTAGCCCGATCCACAGCGCCTGCGTGGCGAGCAGCCGGTCTAGCAGCCTGGGCGGCCGCTCCTCGACCTCGGTCGCAGATACAACGTCTGTCGTTGGGTCCCTCACTCGTGGTTCTCCTCTGGACGGGCGCCGGTCATCGCAGCAACGAGGTCTTCCATCGACACGTCGGGTGTGGCGAACCGCGCTACCCGCCGGCCGAGGCGCAACACCTCGATCCGGTCGGACACGGCCTTAACGTCCTGCATGTTGTGGCTGATCAGCATGACTGCCACGCCTGAATCGCGGACGGTAAGGATCAAGTCGAGCACCTTCTTGGTTTGCACAACGCCGAGCGCGGCAGTCGGCTCGTCCATG
>DATHII010000329.1:0-2995 GCA_035316885.1 Jiangellaceae bacterium
CGATGAGCTCCGTCTCGATCTCGAACCCGCTGGCGGACAGGGCGAGCGAGCTCAGGGCGGCACGGCGGAACGCGCAGTAGCCGTAGCAGAGATCGGTGAACCGTGTGCCGTAGATGACGTTGGTGAGCGCCAGCAGGCCGCGGTTGCCGAGGCGCCGTAGCCTCGTGATATCGGTGGAGGCCCCGCCGGCCATGAACCGCGAACCCTTTACCAGGTCGAAGCCGCTCGACAGCAGCGCGATATAGCGGCTGATCTCGACCGGATGCATGCTGCCATCGGCGTCGAGCATCACCACGATGTCCCCGGTGGCGGCGGCGAACCCGGCCTGCAGCGCGGCGCCCTTGCCGGGCCGCTCCTCCTGTATCACGACGATGTCCGGGCGGGCGCGAGTCGCCGCCTCCACGGTGCCGTCGGTCGAGTGTCCGTCCACCAGCACGATCTCGTGGACCGTCGAGGGTACATGCCCGAGCACCCAGGCAATATTCGAAGCCTCGTTCTTGGCCGGAATGACGACGCTCACTCTGCCCGGGTAAACGTCGGAAGGTGGATGGTCGCTCGTAAGGCCATCTTGAGTCCGTAGGGCAGACGCCACTAGAAACCCCCCAGCTGGAATGCGCAGTCGGATGGGCCGCATGACTCGCTGCCATTGCACGGACGGCTGGTCTGCGGCGTAGTATTGGACGCGTCAGTACGACGGCTTGGACCGGTGTATTTCCCTGCAACCCCCTGGCCGTACTTCCCAGCACCTAGACGCCGCAGAACTCGCTCAGGGTCGAACGCGTTTCCCTTGCCTCACGGCTGCGTCAGCCCTGAAGGCAGGATTGCGGTATGGCTCGCCTCTGCCAAGCGCGATGGACCGTCAAGACCTTTGGGTGAAGTACGGCTGAAATATGTACCAACAGACTATGAACAGGCGGCAACATACCAAGCCGGGCAGAGGGCCTCATCATCTAAGCTGCGTAGATCTGCTTTATCTCACAGCTACGTCACAACCAGCACAACTGCACCATGGCGCCCGCCGGGCAGCCTGCCATCGGGCGTGGGACCGTTCAGTCACCGGCGGCTGCTGGACCACGCAGAACTGGTTGCCGTCCGGATCGGCCATGGTGGCCCAGGGGGAGATCCGACGCGTCGTCGTCATGACGGCTTTTGAAGCCAGCTCCAGGCATCGTGGATCATCTCCTCGACGTCGGGCTGTGCGGGGTCCAGCCGAGCTCGGTACCGATCCGGGCGCTGGATGCGACCAGCACGGCCGGGTCTCCGGCCCGGCGGGGCGCGTCGACCGCGTGGATGGGCCGACCGGTGATCGACCAGCAGCTTCATGCCAGCCTCCTGGCCCCGTCCGAGGGGGAGGTGGCGAAGACCTCTGGTGGCCGGAAGCCCCGGTCGGCGAACGCCGCAGTCACCGCGTCGGTGACCTCGTCGGCCGTTTCGGCGGCGGCCAGCGCCAGGGCGCAGCCGCCGAACCCGGCGCCGGTCATCCTGGCCCCCAGCGCGCCGGCCGCACGGGCCGCGCCGACCGCGGTGTCGAGCTCGACCGCGCTGACCGAATAGTCGTCACGCAACGACGCGTGTGACGCGCTCAGTGCGCCGCCGATCATCTCCGGCTGGCCGATGCGGAGCAGCTCCACCACCGCGCGGACGCGGGCGTTCTCCCGTACCACGTGCCTGGCCAGCCGGTACCGGACCTCGCCCAGCCGGTCCCTGGCGGCATCCAGGCCGGTTTCGGTGGCGTCGCGCAGCGCCGGCACCCCGAGGATCCGGGCCGCGTGCTCGCAGTCGCGGCGGCGCTTGGCGTAGGCGCCGTCGGCGAGGGCATGCGACACGCGGGTGTCGATGACGAGCAGGACCAGGCCGGTGTCGGCGAGGGCGAACGGCACCTGGTCGGCGGCCAACGATCGGCAGTCCAGCAGCAGCACGTGGCCGGCCGTGCAGGCCATCGACGCCATCTGGTCCATGATCCCGCACGGAACCCCGACAACCTCGTGCTCGGCCCGCTGGGCGATCAGCGCCAGCCGGGCCGCATCCCTTGGGCCGCCGTAGAGGTCGCGCGCCGCCAGCACGACGGCGCACTCGACCGCGGCGCTGGACGACAGTCCCGACCCGACCGGGACGTCGCTGTCGATGACCAGGTCGAGCCCGCCCACCTCGACGCCTTCCTGGGCCAGCGCCCACACCGGTCCGGCGGCATATGCCGCCCAGCCGCTCACCGCTCCCGGCCGGATGTCGGCCAGCCGGAGCTCCTGCCTTCCCTTCTGGAGCGAGACCAGGCGCAGGAGGTCGTCGGGGCGCCGGGCCGCTGCGACGGTGACCCTCCGGTCGATGGCGAGTGGCAGCACGAACCCGTCGTTGTAGTCGGTGTGCTCGCCGACGAGGTTGACCCGGGCCGGCGCGGCCCAGACGCCTTCGGGCGACCGGCCGAACCGGTCGCTGAACGCCGACCGGATGGCAAGCGTCACGTCGGCCACCTCAGCGGACATCGCGCAGCATCTCCGCGGCCTGCTCGGGGGCGATGTCGTTGATGAACACGCCCATGGCCGACTCGCTCGCGGCCAGGTACTTGAGCTTGCCTGGCGCCCGGCGGATCGAGAAGACCTGCAGGAACAGGTGGGCCAAGTCGTGGCCGACGTGCACCGGGGCCTGCTGCCAGCTGGCGATGTAGGGCATCTTGGTGCCGAAGATGCCGTCGAAGCGGCGCAGCACGTCCAGGTACACCTCGGGGAACTCCTCCCGCTCGGACTGGTCCAGGCCGGGCAGGTCGGGCACGTGCCGTCGCGGGTACAGGTGCACCTCGAACGGCCAGCGCGCCGCGTGCGGCACGAACGCGATCCAACGTGACGTCTTGGCGACCACGCGCACGCCGCTCGCCTCTTCGGCCGCGAGCACCTCGCAGAACAGGCAGGTGCCCATGGTGGCGCGATGCCGTTCGGCGGTACCGACCATCCGCATCATGCGGGGGGGACGAACGGGTAGGCGTAGATCTGTCCGTGGGGGT
>DATHII010000330.1:0-13993 GCA_035316885.1 Jiangellaceae bacterium
TATGCCTTTGTGTTTGCGAACATGAACCATTTCCCTTCCGTTTGGAGATCGCTGTGCGCTGCGACACCATGCGTTCCTACATGACCTCCCCGGCCACGACACCCCCAAAACTCCTCCCGAGCTGCGCGACGCGGGGCCGGGGCAGCCTTCAGCTCCTCGCCGGCCGTCTAAGCCTTATGACCACTATGACCACCGCCGCGCGTGAAACTCATCGCCGGCGCTGAAGGGTCACAACGGTCGCATAGGGTCAACACGAGACTGAGGGGGAAGGGATCGTGGCCATGGCAGGCAACGCAGACACCGACTTCCTCCGCCTCGCCGACCCATTCCGGCGTGAGCTGTTCGTGCACTGTTACCGCATGCTCGGCTCGGTGCATGACGCCGAGGACCTCGTACAAGAGACTTATCTGCTCGCATGGCGCTCCTATGACAGGTTCGAGGGACGGTCCTCGCTGCGCACCTGGCTCTACCGGATCGCCACGCGTGCGTGCCTGACCGCGCTCGAAGGACGCAGCCGCCGCCCGCTGCCCACCGGCCTCGGCGGCCCCAGCGCCGATCCCGACGAGAGTCTCGTCGAGCGTCGGGAAGTGGCCTGGCTCGAGCCGGTGCCGGACGCGATGGTCGGCACCGAAGGCGACCCTGCCGCGATCGTCGCCGCACGAGAGAGCATCCGGCTGGCGCTCGTCGCCGCCTTCCAGCACCTGCCACCCCGGCAACGCGCCGTCCTGATCCTGCGGGACGTCCTGAAGTGGCGTGCCGCCGAGGTCGCCGAGATACTCGACACCACGACCACTGCTGTGAACAGCATGCTGCAGCGCGCTCGAGCCCAGCTCGACCAGGTAGCCCCGAGCGAGGACGACGTGGTCGAACCCACGAACCCGGACCAGCGCGTGCTGCTCGACCGCTACGTCATGGCATTCGAGGACAAGAACGTCTCCGCCATCGTGGCGCTGCTGACCACGGACGCGGTCTGGGAGATGCCACCCTTCACAACCTGGTACCGAGGTCGCGACCACGTCGGCCGCCATCTCGCAACACGATGCCCGGGTGGCCCTGGCGACTTCCGTCTGGTGCCGACCAAGGCGAACGGCCAGCCCGCGTTCGCGCTGTACCTGCGCGGCGACGACGGCGACTTCCAGCCGTTCACGCTGCAGGTGCTCACCTTCACCTCGGCCGGTATCGCTCACGTCGCCAACTTCTTCGACCTGCAACTGTTCACGACGTTCGGCCTGCTGAAGGCCCAGCCCGCCCCGCCGCAACTCCTGCCCCGCTGACCGGCTCACGAGGAGAGCAGCGTGAACCAGATTCTGGACGAGGCATACGAACGGCTTCACCTCACCGGGCCGGAGTTCGGCGGCGACGAGGAGGGCAACAACGGGCTCTCGAACCACGGACCGATGGCCGTCGAGGTCCTGGTCCGGCGTGGCCACGATCTCGACGTGCCCCGGTGGGTCGACGCCTACATACCGCGACTGGAGGAACTTCCCAAGTCCACTGACCGCATCACCGACGGGACCTGGCTGGACGCGCTGGGAAACGGCCGACGGGTCGGCGACTGGACCGCGTACTTCACCAGCCAGGTTGCCGAGCGTCCATGGCGCGAGCTGCTCGCGACCTGGTGGCCACGCCTGCTCCCTGGCATCGCGGCCGGCGCCACCCATGGTGTGATCAGGGTCGGCCACGCCGTGCGTACCCTGCAGAGCGGCAACGAGAGTCCTGCCGCCTTGACCGAACTCGCGCACGGACTGGCCTTCTGGGCGACCCGATCGCGCACCCTCCCCGGTGTCGCCGCCCCGGCGGGCAGCCTGGATGCCGCAGCCGCGCTCGAGGCGGTGCCTCACCTGCCCGTCCAGCGCGGCGTGATCGCCACGCGCATCCCTCAGCTGGCGGACCTGTCCGGCTGGTCGGCCTCGCTGACCTCCCTGCGCCCCGCCGCCGACGATGCGGACGTCGAGGCGCGTCTCACCGACCTGATCGACGCCGCGACCGTTCGGTATCTCGCTCACGGACACGGCAGCCCGGTACTCCTGGTGCACACGGCGACCGCGCCGAACGCCGTACTTAAGACGCTGCCCGCCCTGCCGCGCGAGCTGCGGGCGCCGAGCCTGTCCGCGGTCTGGTCGGCCAGTGCCGCGATCGTCGCGATGTACGAGCCGGCGGCTGCCGCGCCGCGCGTCGAGTTGCCCGTCGCGCCGGACGTGGTCGACCCGGCCGCCGAGACCCTGGAACGCGCCGCTACGCACGGCGACGAGCACGTCATCAAGTTCACCGACACAGCGGCCGAGGTCTACGCGCGCACCCGTAACCCGGACGCCCTGGCGGCCGCCGTGCATGCTTCGCAACTGCTGGATCCTCGCAGCTGACGACCGCCTGGACGCCATCGACGCATCGCGTCCTCGTGGTGTGATGAGTCAGTGAGCCGCGCCGTTGAACAGTCCAATCGCCGGATGCTCCGTGCACGCGACACGATGGACCGTACCTACGCGCAGCCGCTCGACGTCCCCACGCTCGCACGGGTCGCCCTTGTCTCCGAGGCGCACTTCATCCGGACGTTCCGCACGACGTTCGGCGAGACGCCGCACCGCTACCTCCAGCGGCGCCGGGTCGAACGGGCGATGTTCCTGCTGCGTGAAAGCGGTCGCAGCGTGACGGAGATCTGCCTCGACGTCGGCTTCACCAGCCTGGGGACGTTCAGTCGCACGTTCCGCGAGATCGTCGGCGAGGCACCGACCGATTACCGCAAGCGAGGCCCTGTCGCGGCCGCCCCGACCTGCTTCATGAAGGCATGGACCCGACCGAGCAGTTTCGGATAAGCACACGCGCACGGACCTCAACTAGCGTCGTCCGCATGTTGAATTCCATCACGCAATCGCAGATCTTCGTGCTCGACCAGGACGAGGCCCTCGAGTTCTACGTCGGAAAGCTCGGGCTGGAGCTCAACACCGACCAGGACCTGGGCTTCATGCGATGGCTGACCGTCAACGTCCCTGGCGAGCCCGACCGCCAGATCCTGCTCGAGGTGCCCGGCCCGCCGGCGATGGACGAGGCGACGGCGGAGCAGGTCCGCGAACTGTTGACGAAGGGCGCCATGGGCGGCTGGCTCTGCATCGCCACCGACGACGCCCAGAAGACCTACGACACGTTGCTGGCCCGAGGCGTCGAGCTCACCGAGGAGCCGACCGAGCGCCCGTACGGTATCGACTTCGGATTGCGCGACCCGTTCGGCAACGCGATCCGGATCGGGCAGCTCAGATGATCACGACATCCGGCGCCGTTTCATCCGGCACGGCTACGACGGTGACCCGAGCGCTGTTGGCCTGCGGCATAGTCGCCGGCCCTCTCTACATCGTCGTTGCCTTGGTGCAAGCACTCACCCGCGACGGCTTCGACCTCACGCGCCACGCGGCCAGCCTGCTGAGCAACGGAGACCTGGGCTGGATTCAGATCACCAACTTCGTGGTGACCGGCCTGCTGACCGTCGCATGCGCAGTCGGAATGCGCCAAGTTCTGCATCCCGGCCGGGGCGGGACCTGGGGACCGTTGCTGGTCGGTAGTTACGGCGTCGGCCTGGTCGCCGCCGGTGTCTTCGTCGCCGATCCGGCCGAAGGCTTCCCGCCAGGAACCCCGCCGGGCACGCCCGACGCCGTGAGCTGGCACGGCGCCCTGCATTTCGTCGTCGCGGGGATCGCCTTCCTATCGCTGATCGCGGCCTGCTTCGTGTTCGCCCGTCGGTTCGCCTCTCTCGGGCAGCGGGGATGGGCGGCATACTGCGTGGCGATCGGCGTGATCTTCTTCGCAGCCTTCGCCGGAGTCGCCTCGGGATCCGGTGACGCGGGGCTCAACGTGGCCTTCGCTGTGGCAGTCGTGCTCGGCTGGACGTGGGTGTCGGTCATCGCGGCGCGGCTCATGGTGGAGGAGGTCTCGCCATGAGGTTCCGCGCCACGATCAGGCTTGGCGGCAAGACCGCCACCGGCATCCAGGTTCCGGCGGAGATCATAGAGAGTCTGGGGTCGAGCAGGCGACCACCGGTGCGCGTGACCATCAACGGTCACACCTACCGCAGCACCGTGGCGGTCATGGGCGGGCAGTTCACTCGACGGTGACGCGGACGCCAAGCGGTTCCTCGACGGGCTGTCCTACAGCCACAAGCGACGCCACGTCTTCGCGATCGAGGACGCGAAGACGGCCGAGCCCCGGCAGCGCCGCGTCGCGAAGGCGGTCAGCATGCTTCGTGAGGGTCGAACCTAGCGCCGATCGGCAACCGAGCGCGGACCAGAACGTCACGGTGGCGCGGCCGTCGTGGTGGCTATGATGCGACGCACCCGCGGCCGGGCGAGCGCGGCCCTCAGGAGATGCACGGTCCGGCCGAGTAGGGATGAGCGGCGATGACCGAGCCGGCGTTGCTGGTACTGGATGACGAGCCGGACGACCTTGACCAGCTGCAGCGCACACTTGGCCGCCGGTATGGGCAGGAGTACCTGGTCATATGCGAGGCCTCGGCGGCTGCGGCTCTGGATCGCCTTGCCCAGTTGGCTGCCGATGGTCGGCCGGTCGCGATCGTGTGCGCTGCGGCGGCGATGATCGACAGCGGTGGTGGTGAGTTCCTCGCTATGGCCCGCCGCCTCCACCCCGCCGCCAAGCGCGTTCTCACGGTGCCGCGGGGGGGTTCATCGGCGCCCACTCTGCGTGTGCCTGCCTTGTTGTTGCAGGACCCGTCGGTGGCGCAACCGGTGTTGCGCGCGATGACGCTCGGAGTCGTCGACACCTACCTGCCATCGCCCCATGGCGGCCGGGACGAGGGGTTTCACCTGGCCATCAGCGAACTGCTCGAGGAGTGGGCACGCGACAGCGCCGAGGACCAGCCGGCCGTGCACATCATCGGGGAGCAGCATTCGGCCCGCGCGCACGAACTGCGGGATCTCCTGACCCGCAACGGCATCCCCTTCGAGTTCTCCCCCGCGGACTCCGATCGGGGGCGCCTCCTCCTCGAACAGTCCAGGCACGCCGGCTCCGCACTGCCGGTAGTGATCACCTACACGGGGCACACACTGGCCGACCCGAACGCGGACGAACTCGGCGCAGCCTTCGGGCTGGCCACTCTGCCGGCTGGAACGGTCGACGTGGCCATCGTGGGCGCGGGTCCCGCCGGGCTTTCCGCCGCCGTCTACACCGCATCCGAGGGTCTGGCCACGCTTCTAATCGAGCGTGAGGCCATCGGTGGCCAGGCCGGCAGTAGCTCACTGATCCGCAACTACCTTGGCTTTCCGCGCGGCATCAGCGGCCGGAGCCTGGCCAACAGGGCGTTCGCCCAGGTGTGGTCATTCGGCGCGGGCACCGTCGTCACCGGGCCGGTCACTGGGCTGCGCCCAGCCGGGTCCGGCTACCTGCTGAGCCTCGCCGATGCGTCCGAGGTCACCTGTCGCAGCGTCGTCGTCGCCACCGGCGTCTCCTATCGCAGGCTCGACGCGCCGGGCCTGGCGCCTCTGATCGGTGCCGGTGTCTACTACGGCGCCGCCGCCTCGGAGGCGCGAGCCATGGCAGGACGGCGGGTATTCATCGCCGGTGGTGCAAACTCCGCCGGCCAAGCCGCGGTCAATCTCGCCCGACACGCAAGCCAGGTGACGCTCCTGGTGCGCCGCGACTCGGTGGCCGCGACGATGTCCCGGTACCTGATCGACGAGATCGACGGAACGGCAAACATCGACATCCGTCACAACACAGAGGTCGTCGGCGCGGAGGGCGATGAGCAGTTGGAAGCCCTGGTACTGCAGGACAACACGACCGGGGTCACCGAGTCCGTTTCCGGCTCGGCGCTGTTCGTGCTCATCGGGGCAGACCCGCACACGGATTGGCTGCCCGCCGGTGTTCAGCGCGACGACCACGGTTTCCTGCTCACCGGCAGCGACCTCCGTCGCGTTGACCCGCCTGACGGCTGGCCACTGCAGCGTCCACCGCTCCCGCTCGAGACGAGCCTGCCGGGTGTATTTGCCGCCGGGGATGTCCGTCAACGCTCCGTCAAACGAGTCGCATCAGCGGTGGGCGAAGGTTCGATCGCCGCCACGCAGGTGACCCAGTACCTGCAAGAGCCCGACCAACCATCTTGACCGCATGCCACGGGGGGAGTCCGTGCTCCCGCCTGACGGACACGGGGCTCAGCGCCTGCCTTGCGCCGGTGTCGTGGTCACGTGGTGTGCACTCCTGGCCGTGGATGCGGGGCCGCACCAGTGGCCGATGGCGGCGAGTTGGTTGGCGCCCGCGGCCTTGTCGCTAGCCCAGGCGACGTAGCCGTCCGGGCGGATCAGTGTGACCGCGGGCCAGTTCGGCGCGGTGGTGGGCGGCACCGGCATGGCCACCACGCGGTTGGGCCAGCCCTCGGCCACCGCGTCGGCGAGCTGGCCCTTCACCGTGCGGTCGACCAACGTGAAATGGCCGTGGCGCATCTCCGCGTACAGACGGGACGCGCCGATCGAGACGTCTGGCACGCGTTGGCCGGTCCACGGGTGTGCCTTCCCGCCGCCGGGCGGCGGATAGGCGATGGAGAGACCGGCCACACGACGGCGCAGCGTGCGCCGCACCGGCGGGAGGGACAGCGCGAACCGCGCCAGGAATGGGCGCACGGCCCGGACCGCGGCGGGAGCCAGCGTGACGCGCTGCAGGAGGTCAGTCACTTGCAAGGCGGCCCGGCCGACCGGGTGGCGTTCGCTGTGATAGGAGTCGAGCAGCCATGGCGGCGCCCAGCCGTGCACGGCGGCGGAGAGCTTCCAGCCAAGGTTCATCGCGTCCTGGATGCCCGTGTTCATGCCGAGCGCGCCGAGCGGGGAGTGGACGTGGGCGGCGTCGCCGGCGAGGAAGATCCGGTCCACCTGGTAACGGTCGGCCTGGCGCCGTTCGCTGAGGAAGCGGGTGGACCAGCGCATCTGCCGCATTCCGAAGTCGGTGCCGGCGATCCGGCGCAACGACTGCCGGATCTCCTCCTCGCCGAGCGGCTCCTCGAGCGGCATGTGTTCGCGCTCCCGGTCCCAGATGACGGCCCGGTACCAGCCGTCGCCGAACGGGGGCAGCAGTACGATGCCCGCCCTGCCCAGGTACGCGCCGACGGCAGTCGGAAGGTTCTCGGGAAGGAAGATGTCGGCCAGCATGATGTGTGTGCTGTAGGCCGAGCCGACGAACCCGACCCCCGCCAGGCGCCGCACCGCGCTGTGGGCACCGTCGCAGCCGACCACGTAGTCCGCCCGTTCGGTTCGGCTGCCCTCGGCTCCGTCTACAACCACGTCGACGCCGGCGTCGTCCTGGCGCAGCCCGACGACCTGGGCCGCGAGAGCGATCTGCACGCCGAGCACTCTTGCGCGTTCCTCGAGGAGCGCCTCGGTGCGCGCCTGGGCAACGATGAGAACGTACGGGAAGCGGCTCTCGGGATGGTTGAGGCTCAACCGCAGCGGCCGCCGCCCCAGCTGTGGCCGCACCTCGGGCACGCGAAGGCCCTGCCGGACGAGCTTGTCGGCCTCGCCGCGCATGTCGAGCAGTTCCAACGTGCGGGCGTGTACCCCGAACGCCCGGGTGAGGTTCGACTCCTGTTCGCGGCGTTCCAGGACCCGGCAGCGCACCCCGGCCAGCGCCAGCTCGCACGCGAGCATCAACCCGGTCGGGCCCGCGCCAACCACAAGAACGGACGGTGTCTCTGTCACAGCCCCTCCTCCGGCAGTTGCTCAATCGGCGTCGGTGAACGCCGTCGCGATGATGAATTCGACGTGGGTGCGAATCAGCCGATGGCCGGCGCGTCGGGTCTCCGGGCTGGCCTCGGCGTGCAGGTACATCAGCCGCACGAACGCGCTCGCCGTGAACAGCTCCCAGGCCAGCTGCGTGGGTGTTGCGCGGCCGGTCGGAATGCGGCCGGCCTCCATCCATCCGGCGAAGAGGCGGGCGATCTCCTGCTGCACCTGCCCAGCCGCGGCGATCGCCCGCGCATGGGTGTCGCCGACCGCGCGGGCGAGCACGCTGGTCAGTCGCCGGGCGCGTGGCTCGTCCCACGCGGCGAGTAGCTGGTCGCCCATGGTGCGCAGGAAAGCCGCAGGGTCGGTCGCGGCCAGCCGCGGGTCGATCACGGCCAGCTGGTCGATGAGCAACCCGGTGCCAGCCTGGTACAGCACCTCGTCGAAGATCTTCTGCTTGTTCGCGAAGTGCTTGTAGATGACGCTCTCGCTCAGCCCCACCGCCCGGGCGATAGCACGAACCGACGTACCGGCATAGCCGTGCCGGGCGAACAGATCCAGGGCCGCCTCCAACAGCTCAGCCCGGGTATCCCGGGCCTCGGCCTTGGGCGGTCGCCCCAGCCGCCGCGGAGCCTCCCGGGTGGGCGCTGGGCTCATGTCCGCATAGTAATCGATCGTTCTCTTACTTTCAAGAGCTCACCGCATTGGTGACGGAGATCGGGCAGCACGTCGGGCCGGTCGAGCTCGTGCTGCTCGGCGACTTCCTCGATCTCCAGCGGATGGGGCCGACCGGGCAGGTCAACGACCGCGTGACCGCGACGCTGATGCGACCCGACTATGCCGAGCTGTTCGATGCGCTACGTGGGTTCAGGAGTGCCGCCGGACACCGCGTGACGTACGTGGTCGGCAACCACGACGCCGAGCTTTGGTGGAACGTCCACCTCCAGGACGTACTGAGGGACGCTGGCCTGGTCGACGAGTTCGCGCTGTCGTACGCGGCCCGGTTCGAGTCGCTCCACGACCAGCTGATCCACGGCGAGCACGGGAACCAGTTCGATCCAACGAACCGCTTCGCCGACTACGGCGACCCGCTGGACACCCCGATCGGCGCGCACGTGGTCGACGAGATCGTGCGGCCCATCGGGTCGAGCACGAGACTCACCGGCAACCTGGACCTGCGGGACGTGAGCTTCGTCTTTCCGCTCGCCGCCATCCCTGAATGGATCGCCAGTCGGATCTTCTACCGCTTCCTGGGCGAAGTGCTGCGGTGGATCGCGGTCCTGTTCGTGATCGCCAATGTCGCCCACCTGATCCTGATCTGGATCGGCTCGTCCGACGCACAGCGGACCACCCGGACGATCCTCGCGGAGGTTGCCTACGACGTCGGCCTTCTGATCCTCATCTGCGCGGTCGTCTTCGTCGTCGGCCGTCGCACGGCCCGTCGAGCGAGCTCATTGCTCGCTCTGCGCCTTGCAGGTGCGTCGTCGGACTCCGAACCAACGCGCATACGCCGTGCCCTGCTGGCCGAGGATCCGCTCCCCGTGGGCGCGGGTGTTGCGCCCCGGAACATTGCCGTGTTCGTGTCCGCGCACACGCACGCCCCATCCAGCACGCAGCTTCGACGCGACGACGAGACGACGACCGCCGTGGTCAACACCGGGTGCTGGCTGCGCCAGCTCCAACCGGTCCCCACACGGTTCGGTGCGCCCAACGTGTTCGTTCCGATGTTCGTGCAGACGCACGTCCGCGTGCAGCGCAGCCACGAGGGTGTCGTGGTCGAGCTCTGGGACCGGCCACGACCTGCCCGGCGGATGCTGCTGTGGATCGAGCGAGCCGCCATCGCGGGGAGAATGCCGAAGGACGTCCCCTCCCCGACCACCTCGCGCCTGCTCGACCGCCAGCTCATCCCGGGCCGGATGAGAGCGTCAACGTGAGCCAGGACGCCGTAGGTGCGCTCTCTCAATCCTCAACTGGCGGCGTCCGTGGGAGCCGTACGGTGAACACCGTCTCGCCCGGCTGCGAGGTCACGCGGAGATCGCCGCGATGCCGGTTGACGACAATCCGCCACGAGATGTCGAGGCCGAGCCCGGTGCCTTCCCCGACCGGCTTCGTCGTGAAGAACGGCTCGAAGACGCGGCCGAGAAGTTCGGGCGGGATGCCGGGTCCGGTGTCGGCGATCTCGACGGTGACGCAGTCGTCGTCGAGGTGGGTCCGTACGGTCAGTGTGCCTTCACCCGCCATGGCGGCCGCAGCGTTGTCGATGATGTTGGTCCACACCTGGTTGAGCTCACCGGGATACGCCGGGACCGTCGGGAGCGTCCGGTCGAAGTCCTTGACCACCTGGAGACCCTTGAGCTTTCCGGAGAGCATGACGAGCGTGGACTTGATGCCGTCGTGGATGTCGATCAGCTGGAAGGGTGCCCGGTCCATCTGGCTGTACTGCCTCGCGGCTCCCACGAGGCCGGAGATGCGATGGACGGAGTCCTCGATCTCGCGCATGAGGTTCTCGGTCTCGACCGTGTAAGCGAGCCACCGCATGGCGCCTTCGAGTACCCCCGCGGGCACGCGCTCGGACGCCTCGTCTGCCCAGGCCGGGTCGAGTCCTCCGGCCACGAGTACGGGCGCCAACTCGTAGCCGCCCCGGACATCGTGGTCGTCAAGCCAGTCGGCCATGGCGTCCTCGCGGTCGCTGGTCTCCATCGGTGAGAGCTCTCCGGTGCTCTTGGCGGTGCGCTCGGCCGCCTCCTCCTGCAGCTCGACGAGCTCACGCATGGACTCCGATGGCAGATGTCCGTCAGCGAGCAGCGCCAGCTTGTGCCGCATCCCGGCGACGCGCTCGCGAAGCGCGGCGGTCGCGCGTACGGCTGCGGCCGCCGGGTTGTTGAGCTCGTGCGTCAGCCCAGCAGTCAGCGAGCCGAGCGCGACGAGCCGCTCTCGCTGCCCGATCACGGCCTGTTGGTTCCGCATCCCGAGGAACAGGCCCTCGAGCAGGTGGAGCGCAATGGGGAACCACTCGCGCATCATGGTTGCGAACGTGCTTGCGGGCAGCACCAGGAAGGTCGACGGAACCACCGCACGCATCGAGGTGGTGTAGGTCTGGTCGGCCTCGTCCACGTAGGCCTGCATCGCTCCTGCGTATACGCCTCGTTGAGTCGTGCGAGTGGTCTCGACGTCGTCCGGCCCGACGCGCCGCAGCAGCGCGACCTCGCCCTCGAGCAGCACGTAGAAGCACTCCGCCGGCTCACCCTCGACGTACACCGGGCCGGCGTCGATGTGCTCGATCCGGCTGTTGTCGGACAGCCACTGCAGCTGATCGTCGGTCAGGCGCTCGAACAGGAACAACGTGCGCAGCTCGTCGATCGCCAGCCGATGGGGGGCGGTGTCGGGTGTGCCGTCTACGGTCACAACTTCTCCAGGTAGCGGTGGACGAGGGTGACAGCCATCGCGCCCTCGCCGACTGCGGACGCGACACGCTTCACCGAGTCCGCACGGACATCTCCTGCAACAAAAACTCCGGGCACGCTTGTTTCCAAATGCCACGGGTCGCGTTCGGCGTCCCAGCCCGGGGGCCGGGTGCTTTCGACGAGCAGGTCCGGCCCGGCGAGCACGAAGCCACGTTCGTCGCGGCGGACGACGCCGTCCAGCCAGTCCGTCCGTGGCGCGGCACCGATGAAGACGAAGAGGAACTCGGTGGCCATCCTTTCCTTTGTACCCGCAGTGGAGTCGAGCACCTCGATCCATTCGAGGTGCTTGTCGCCGCCCCCATCGATGACCTGCGCGCACGTGCGGATCTGCACGTTGGGCAGCGCGGCGAGCTCCTCGATCAGGTAGTGCGACATCGACTGTTCGATCCGCTCGCCACGCACCAGCAGGGTTACCGAGCGGGCGTAGCGGGAGATGTAGACGGCCGCCTGGCCTGCGGAGTTGGCGCCACCAACGAGGTACACGTCATGGTCGGCGCACGCCGGCGCCTCGAAGGCAGCGGCTCCGTAGAACACGCCGCGCCCGGTGAGGTCCGCGAGCCCCGCAGCGTCGAGCAGCCGGTAGGTGACACCCGTGGCGAGGACAACGGTGTGCGCGGCAATCTCCGACCCGTCGTCGAAGACCACGACGCGGGCCGGACCACGGGCCTCGAGCCGGACAACTTCCCGTGCCGTGAGCAGCTCGGCACCGAAGCGCAGCGCCTGCCGGCGAGCACGCTCGGTGAGCTGCGCTCCCGACACCCCGTCGGGAAACCCGAGGTAGTTCTCGATGCGGGCACTCTGCCCCGCCTGGCCACCGGTCGCCTCCCGTTCGACGAGGACGGTCCGCAGACCTTCGGTGGCCCCGTACACGGCGGCACCCAGTCCTGCCGGGCCGGCGCCGATCACCACGAGGTCGTAGAAGTCGGTAGCTGGTTCGGTGGAAAGCCCCACGGCCGCGGCCACTTCGGCGTTGGTCGGCGACGGGAGGGCCTGGCCTGCTGCGGTGAGCAGCACGGGAACGGCCGACTCGTCGAGCCCGGCTGCCTCGAGGGTTCGCTGGCCTTCCGGCTCGTCGGACGGCAGATACCGGTACGGCACCGCGTTGCGGCCCAGAAAGTCGCGGACGTCGTGCGTACGGGATGACCACCGGTGCCCGATCAGCCTGGTCGACACGTCGGATCCGGCAGTTCCGGCGGTGGCTGCCCACAGCTCGAGAAGCGTGTCGACGACCGGGTAGAGGTGCTCCTCCGGAGGATCCCAGGGCTTGAGCAAGTAGTGGTCGAGGTCGACGACGTTGATGGCCTGGATCGCCGCGTCGGTGTCTGCGTACGCGGTGAGCAGCGCCCGCCGGGCCCGTGGGTGGATGTCCATGGCCTGCTCCAGGAACTGCAAACCACTCATCTCGGGCATCCGGTAGTCGGCGAGGAGCACGGCCACCGGCTCGTCGCGGACCCGGAGCTCACGCAGGGCTTCGAGGGCGGACTCGCCGGACTCGGCCCGCACGATCCGGTGTCCCTCTCCGTACCGGCGCCGCAGGTCGCGCGCCACGGCCCGGGACACGCTGACGTCGTCGTCCACGGTGAGGATGACTGGCTTCGCCGGCACACGTCCATGCGATCACGCCGCACGGCGCTCTGTCATCTCGCGGCCCTGCCCTGAGCGCGGACGTGCCGAGTAGCACGTGTTCGCCCGAGGCGTCGTTGTTCTGGAACCGGCTGACGGCGATGTCTGTCGCGGTCACCATCGTGCCCAGGTGACATGCACGTCGCGTGCCTGCACCAAGGGGGGATGCTCATGAAGGTGTCGCGCAGCCTTGGGTTGGCCGGAGGGCTGGCCCTCGCATTCGTGGTCGCAAGTGTGGTGCCGGCCGCGGCGGCGCCAATCGTGAACGAGCACTTCCACGCGTCGGAGTCAGAGGTGTTCGACGACTTCTGCGAGGACATGGCGGTGCTGTTCCAGCACGAGGCCGACATCCATGAGCTTGTCAAGTCGCGTGGGCCGTATGGGCTGATCTACTTCGCTGCGAACGTCCGCTTTGTCAACTCGTGGACCAACCTGGCGACAGGCAAGACCTTCGCCATCGAAGGCACGATCCGGGACATGGACCAGCGCGTCACCGATAACGGTGACGGGACGCTGACCATCCTCATCAAGTCGGCTGGTAAACAGAAGGTCTACGGCCCGGACGGCGAGAGGCTGTTCCTCGACGCCGGTATCTTCTCGTTCGAGATCCTCGTCGACCACAGCGGCACGCCAACCGACCCGTCCGACGACGAGTTCCTCGATGATCTCGGCGTCGTCAAGGTGACCGGCCGAGTCGACACAGCTGAGCGCGATTTCTGCGAGGACTTCCGCGAGTTCACAAGCTGACGGCGTGGAGTCCAGCTGACCGGTAGAGGAGACGCCCGCGCTCTTCTGCTGCGGTGAGCGCGGCGACGCTCACTCGACCATGCGGACGTTCGACGACTGCCGAAGCGCTGTCGGTTCGGTATGTTGCGGCTTTCCGACGGTCGCAAATACTGAACTGTGACGATCTCAGTTGCCGCGCTCGAGCCGGTTGAACTGAGCACGTGGCCGACCCCGCTGGAACCTGCTCGCCGGCTGGCGGTCAACCTTGGACTCGGAGTCGATGATCTCTGGATCAAGCGGGATGACCTGTCCGGTCTTGTTGCGGCGGCAACAAGATCCGCAAGCTGCAGTACACCTGCGCAGAGGCTGCCGCCCAACAGAGTCGGGGCCGAGGTTCCTAGGCGCGGGCGCCGCAAGTACGCCCTGCTCCCTGCTGCTGTCTCCCAGCCGAGGAGCCCTCTCGTGGCACGG
>DATHII010000331.1:0-13757 GCA_035316885.1 Jiangellaceae bacterium
TGTCCCCGCCGAGGAGGTCCAGCGTGGCGTTCACGACCGACAGGAGGGTCGATTCCAGGTCGAGGTGGGAGAGGACGGCCGTTGCCACCTTGGCGACCGTCTGCAGGGCTTGGAGCTGGACCTTCGTTCCTCCGGTCTCGAGACCCGAGGGCGTTGCGGCGTCCAGCGCCACCGGGCGACCCTCGTCTCGAGCAGCGCGAGCGTGCTCCGTCATGGGGGATCCTGCCCTAGAGGCATACGATGGAGAAAAATCCTATCCCCGCTGGAGCAAGCGGGCAAGGTGTCGAGGCGAAACACTGTGCTCAGCTCGAACTCCAGCCGTCAGGAGCGTTTGAGGTCGGGGATGGGCGACCTCCAGCCGCTGGGCGGTTGGCGACCGGCAGCCAGGGACGCAGGAGGGCCATGATGCAGATCGGTCCGGGTTTTCTCGCCCTGCCGGAGCGCGCCGCCAAGCCCAGGGTCACCGGCCTCACCCACGTCCTGGACAAGGGCCTGTCGCTGGTGCAGCTGCAGTCGCTGATCGAGACCGGCGGGAGCTCGATCGACTTCATCAAGCTTGGCTGGGGGACCGCCTACGTATCCAACGGCGTGAAGGCCAAGGTGGCGATGTGCCAGGAGGCCGGCATCAACCTGTGCCTTGGGGGGACGCTGTTCGAGATCGCGGTCAAGCAAGGCCGGCTGCGTGACTACGTCAGCTGGCTGCACCGGCTTGGCATCAAGCACATCGAGGTCTCCAATGGGGCGGTCGACCTGCCCGTCCAGCGGAAGCGGTCGCTGATTCGGACGCTCTCGTCGGAGCTCCGCGTGATCGCGGAGGTGGGTTCCAAGGATTCCTCCCATCCGGTGGTCGCCGCCCAGTGGGTGGCGGAGATGGTCGGGGATCTGGAGGCGGGAGCGTCCCTGCTCATCGCCGAGGGTAGGGAGAGCGGGACGGTGGGGCTGTACCAGGCCGACGGCCGGGTGCGGGAGGACCTGGTCGAGCGCATCACCGAGGCCCTGCCCGCTGGCGGGGTCGTCTTCGAGGCGCCCCGCAAGGAGCAGCAGGCCTGGTTGATCCGCCGGATCGGGCCCAATGTGAGCCTCGGCAACATCCCGCCCGCGGAGGTGCTGGCGCTGGAGACCCTTCGGCTGGGGCTCAGGGCCGACACCCTGGACCTGCTCCCCGCTGTCGACGGCGGCCTCGCCTCGTCGTCCCGTGAGACGGCGCAGCAGGTCCCGCCCATGATCCACTAGATCGTCCAGATCGTCGCTGGGCCGAGGGTGGCGACAGAAAGAGAGAGACGGTGGAGCTCAGCGGGCGGGACGTCCTGCTTCCCACGACCATGGTCGGCTCCTGGCCCAGACCCCTGTGGCTGCGCGGTTCCGTGCTGCGAGAGTCGGTCGACGACCTCGATTATGTGGATGCCTATCAGCGGACGCTCTACGAGGACGCGGTGCGCCTCTGTGTGAAGGATCAGGATCTTGCCGGTCTGGAGATCGTCACCGACGGGAATCAGTACTTTCAGGGCGAGACGCCGTACGACAAGATCCAGATGCTGCTGGTGCCGCTGCGCCTGCAGGGCTTCCGCCCGTACGGGCCCCCGGGCCTCACGCCGAACATGGAGCACTACTTCCGTCCCATCGTGCACGACAAGATCCGCTGGGTCAGGCCGATCTTCGGCCCCGCCCTCGAGGCCATGAAGCTCGCCACCGACAAGCCGATCAAGATCAACATCAACTCCGGCCCCGCCTTCGTGGCGGCCTGGTCGGATGACCAGTACTACGGCGACGCCGTTGCGCTCAGGGCGGATGTGGCTGATGCGTTCAACCTGGAGCTCAGGTGGCTGGCCGACCACGGCGCCGCCGTCATCCAGCTGACAGAGCCGAGCTATCTCTGGTCCAGTGGCCGGGACGATTGGACCGTTGACCTGATGAACCGGGCCGCTCGGGGCGTCAAGGCCCACCTGACCTGGCACATGTGCTACGGGAATGCCCGCGAGTTCGATGGCCTGTACCCCGAGGTCAACGCCGCCTGCCTCGGCGGTCTGCTGAAGAGCGACCAGCCGGTCGACTGGACCGAGATCCACATGGAGACCGCCCGCCCCCACATGGCTGAGATGGACATCCTCGCCAGCTGGGTCGGCCGGGAGGGGAAGTATCTCGGCATCGGCGTGGTCGAGGTGATGAACCACCATGTGGAGACGCCCGAGGAGGTGGCGCAACGCATCCGCGAGGCGCTCAACTACGTCCCGGCCGAGCGCCTGGTCGTCGGCACCGACTGTGGCCTGTATCAGCTGGCCCGCGACGCCGCCTTCGGCAAGCTGCGCAGTCTGGTGGCGGGAACCAGGGTCGTCCGGCGGGAGCTCGGGCGCCGGCCGGATGGGACGGCCTGAGACGAGCCGCCGGTCGCCAGCCCGTGCAGCTACGAGTCGCCCTCGCCAGCCCATGCTGGTACGACTCGCACCCCCGCCGCCGGCCGTCCCTGATGCTGGCGCTGCTCAGCCGGCCCGTCGGTGGGCTCCATCAGGATCGCGACGGCCATCCGGGTGATGAGGGCCCAGGGTCGGACGGAAGAGGATGCGGGCGGCGATCACGCCGGCGCCGAAGCCGTTGTCGATGTTCACCACGCTGACGCCGAGCGCGCAGGAATTGAGCATCCCGAGGAGGGCGGCGAGACCGTCGAAGGCGGCACCGTACCCGACGCTGGTCGGCACGGCGATCACCGGGCCGCCGAAGAGACCGGCGGCGAGCGAGGGCAGCGCACCCTCCATGCCGGCCACCACGATCAGCACGGCGCTCCGCTGGAGCCGCTCGACCTCGGCAAACAGGCGATGTGGACCGGCGACGCCGACGTCGACCACCAGGTCGACGCCGCAGCCGAACGCCTCCGCCGTGACCGAGGCCTCCTCGGCCACGGGAAGGTCGCTGGTCCCTGCGCACAACACCATGACCGTCCCGGACGGCGCACGGGACACCCGACGCAGCACGATCATGCCTGAGCGGGGGTGCCAGCTGGCCTCCGGGTGGTCGGCCAGCACCGCGCGGGCGTGCGCCTCGTCGGCCTTGGTGACCAGCACCGGGGCGCCGTCGTGGCGCAGCAGGGCGGTGGCGATCGCGGCGACCTGCTCCGGGGTCTTGCTGCGGGCGTAGATCACCTCGGGACCAAGGCCGCGAACCGCCCGATGGTGGTCGACCCGAGCGAAGCCGAGATCCTCGAAGGGCAGGTGCGCGAAGCGCGCCTCTGCCTCCGTGACAGACAATTGTCCGTCCGCCACCGATTCAAGAACTCTGCGTATGCTCTCCGGTCTCATGACAGTTGAGTCTCCGTGACGGACCGTATCGTCGGGGCAGCGGAATGCCGTTTCCATGTCCTTGGGGGAGCGGATCCTGCCGCCAGCGTTGTCGGCTGAGGACAAAGCTCCCACGGGTCGTGTCGGATAGCATGCGCGGGTGGACGTCGACGAGCGGACGGCCCGCGACAAGCTGGCGCGGCTGCACCGGATGCTGGCGAGCATGGAGGGGGCCGTGGTCGCCTTCTCCGGCGGGGCCGACAGCGCCTTCCTGGCGTTCATGGCGCACCAGGCGCTCGGCCAGCGAGCGTGCGCGGTGACGGCGGATTCACCCTCGCTGGCGCGTTCGGAGCTCCGTGACGCGATCGCGTTCGCCCGCAGGCTGGGCCTCCGCCACCAGATCGTGGCGACCGGCGAGCTCGACGACGAGCGGTACGTCCGCAACAGCGGGGACCGCTGCTACTTCTGCAAGGACGCCCTCATGCGTGCCCTGCAGGCGATCAACGCCTCCAGCGTGCAGGGGGAGATCCTGGTCGGCGTCAACCTGGACGACCTCGGCGACCACCGACCGGGTCAGCGGGCCGTCGAGCAGCTCGGCGGGCGCTGGCCGCTGGTTGACGTCGGGCTCTCCAAGCCCGAGATCCGTTGGCTCTCCAGAGAGCTCGACCTGCCGACCTGGGACAAGCCCGCCGCCGCCTGCCTGTCCTCCCGGCTCGCCTACGGCGTGCCGGTGACGGCCAGGGCGCTGCGGCGGATCGAGCAGGCGGAGCAGGCATTGCAAGCGCTCGGCCTGGCGGCCGGGCAGCTACGCGTGCGCGACCAGGGCGCCGACCTGGCCAGGATCGAGACGGACACCACGATCCTCGAGCAGGTCCTGCAGCGCCGTACCGAGATCGTCGCCGCCCTCAAGGCCGCCGGGTTCCTGTACGTCACCCTGGACCTGGAGGGCTACCGCCAGGGGAGCCACAACGCCGTCCTGGTGGAGCTCCGCCTCAACCGCCAGTCGTAGCCGCCGGCTACAGGTTCACCAGCTCGGAGCGTCCGGCACGGAGGCGGGACAGCTGGATGAAGTGCTCGGGGTTGAGGAACAGCTCGTTCATGCTCCCGAGCTCATCGATGGTGAGCCCCTCTGGACGGTGGATCAGGTAGTCCAGGTACTGGAAGGCGTCCTTGGCGCCGTAGCCGACGTGGTGGGCGCCGACCACCCGCCGGGACTGGTGGTCGATGACCAGCTTCTGGAAGCCGCTGAGCTCGGGCTTGGCGAAGGCGTAGAGCATGGTCCGCTCGGCGCACGGCAGGGGCAGGTGCTCGGTGTCGAGGTCCTCCACATACGGTGGCATCTGGATGACGACGACGTCGGCGAAGCGTTCCCGCGCCTCCTGCTCGGACAGGCCCACCCAGGTGATCTCGTAGGTGGTGTGCAGGAAGTCGGGGTACTCGCTGAAGTCGAACTCGGCCGCCTCGCCCATGATGTTCTTGGCGGCCGTGACCCCGCACCTGCGGGCCTTGAACATCTCCATGGGGGCGCCGATCAGGTCGCCGATGGCAAACACGTTGGGCACGTTGGTCCGCATGGACTTGTCGACCACGACCTCGCCCTGCGGCCCGACGGCCACACCGAGCACCTCTCGCGCCATGGCGGAGTTCGGCGTCTCCCCGGCGCCGATGAACACGAAGTCGGTCTCGATCTGGATCGTCTCGCCGCCGGCCAGGCGCACCACGACCCGCTCGACCTTGCCGGATCCCTCGATCGCGACCGGCTCGGCTCCTTCCAGGATCTCGACGCCGCGCTTGCGCATGCCGTCGACCACGTACCGCCGCAGGTCCTCGTCGACGTGGTGGAGGCTCGGCGTCCGCATCAGCGGCGACCTGCTCACGATGGTGGTCTGGCACCCGGTGGCCTGGAAGAACGAGCCGTACTCGAGCGAGGTCTTGCCGCCGCCGATGATGACGCAGCGGCTGGGCTCGTAGTCCAGCTCCTCGACCAGGGTGGCGAAGTCGAACACGCCCCGAAGGCCGACCCCCGGGATGTCCGGCCGCCTCGAGCGAGCGCCCATCCCGAGGACGAGGTTGCGGCCCTTGAACCGGCGGCCGGCGACCTCGACGGTGGCGGTGTCGACCACCTTCGCGGACGCGTTGAGCACGTACTCGACCTCGAGCTGCTCCTTGGTCTGCCAGTTCATGAACGCGTGGGCGCTGGATCTGCCGCGCAGGAAGAGCCTGATGATCTCGAGGATGCTGGCCCGCGACGGGTCCCACTCCGGGAAGAAGAACTGGCCCGAGAACCACCGCCACAGGTCGAGCTCGGCGGCCACGTCCGAGAACAGATGGTGTGGGACGCAGGCCTGGTGCGGACAGCTGCCGCCGAGGAACGGCCAGGCGTCGACGATGAGCGGCCGGCCGCCCATCGCCCGCAGGTAGGCTGCGCCGAACCGGCCGCCGGCCCCGCCGCCGACGAAGATGGCGTCGTAGACGCCGGCGCCGTCCTCGCGGAGGTTGAAGATCGGCTCGGCGTTCGGGTCCTCCAGTGCCGTCTCGATGACGTCGTACCACTGCTTCAGGTTGAGATGCTGATCCTTGACGTCCATCCGTCGACCCCCGCTCGCGTGCTGGTCCTGCTCGCAACTGTAAGAACCCAGGTTGTTCCTCGCCTCTCCCATCGGAGATAAGATTCGCGGCAGTGTAGGGAGGAGTGAGATAGGCATCGCCCCAATGTCGGTCGCCACGAGCGGGGGGGCCTGGGCGGCCGCGGTCGAGTCGGTCCTCGAGGCGTCGGCCGCCGGTCCCGAGCGGGTGGCCGAGGCGGTCCTGGCCGCCGCCTCGGTCGTGACCACGAGCGGCTCGGCCGCCCTCATCCGCTGGCACAGCGACGGGCCGAAGGTGCTCTTCAGCACCGGGACGGACCTGCACCTGCCGGTGGAACGCCTGCCGGAAGGCGCTGGGGTCGTCGGCGAGCGTCCGGCGGCGACCGTGCCGTTCGGCTCCAGCACGGACCTGGTCGTCGCCCGTGGGCGGCACGACGGCGCCTTCGACCTCGACGAGCTGCGGGCGCTCCGCATCCTGGCCGTCCTCGGCGCTCAGGCCACCGACCGCTCGCAGGAGGCGTTCGCCGCGCTGTACGGCGTGGCGACCAAGCTGCTCGGGTCCCGCGACCTGGAGGAGGTCCTGCTCGCCATCGCCAACGCCACCTCGCAGGTTCTCCGGGCCGAGGTCGCGGGCCTGTTCCTGGTCGACGCCTCCGGGGAGTGTCTGGAGATGCGGTCGGTCGTCGGGCACCGCACCGTCCAGACGGCCAGGCTCCGCGTCAGGCACGGCCAGGGCCTCGCCGGCAAGGTCTTCTCGACGGGACAGGTCCATCGCGTGGACGACTGGACCACCGACCCGTCGATCACCAAGGAGTTCCTCAGCATCGCGAGCAGGGAGGGCACACAGTCCGGCCTGTGCGCACCGATGCGGGTGGCTGGCCGCACGGTCGGGGTGGTGTGCGCCTGGCGCCGGCGGCGGTCGATCTTCACCGAGGCCGACGCCCGCATCATGAGCGCACTGGCCGACCTGGGGACGGTCGCGGTGGAGAAGGCCCGTATCGACCAGGCGGAACGGGAGGCGGCGGCCAGGCTGCAGGACGCCCACCGGGAGCTCGAGGACCGCTACCAGGAGGCGGAGAGGGCGCTGCGCATCCACCAGGAGCTCACCCAGATTGCCGTCGAAGGCGCGGAGATGGGCGAGGTCGTGCGGTCGCTGCGGTCCCTGACCGACGGCTCGGTGGTGGTCGTCAGCGAGGAAGGACGTCCGGTCGCGCACGACGAGACCCCCGACGAGGAGCTCGTCCAGCTGGTGCAGGCCTGGCAACGCTGGCGGCCCAGAGAGCCCGAACGGGCCTCGTACCTGATCGAGCCGTCGGACGGGCGCTCGTGCTGGACGATCGTGGTTCCCATCCGGGCCGCCAGGATCGATTGGGGCTGTCTGGCCGTCAGCCTCGCCGCCGAGCCCTCCCGTGGCGACACGGTGGCCGCCGAGCAGGCGGCCACCGTCTGTGCCCTGCTGGTGGCGCGAGAGGAGGCCGCCGCAGCGGCGACTCGCCGGCTCGAGACGGAGTTTGTCTGGGACCTCCTGGAGGGCCGCGTCACCGACGAGGCCGAGGCGCTCGTGCGCGCCCGCCAGATGCAGCGCACCCTCCCGAAGCGGGCTCGAGTGGTGCTGGTCCGGGTCTACGGCTGGGAACAGCTGATGCATTCGGAGCACTGGACGGCCGAGCAGCTCGAGCGCGCCCGAGGCCGCATGGGGCAAGCGCTCCTCGAACGGCTCGGACAGCTGCGCCCAGCCAGGGTGACCGCGCACCGGGCCGATCTGTTCGTCGTGCTCGCCCCGCTCCAGGGCGGCGACCTGGTGGATCATGCCCGACAGCTCGGTGAGCTGGCGGTCTCGGCCGTGGAATCCCCGACCCTGCGGGCGGCCGCCGGCGTCGGAGGCGTCGTCGAGTCGGTGCTCGAGTTCCCTGAGGGGTTCCGGCAGGCACGCTTTGCACTGGCGGCCGCCGCCCTGCCGGAGCACCCCGTCATGGTCTTCGACGAGCTGGGGGTGCTGCAGTTCCTCCTGACGCCGTCCGACCGTGGCGACCTGGACAGGTTCGTCGAGCAGACGCTGGGCGTCCTGCTCGCCTACGACCGGGCCCACAAGACCAAGCTGATCGCGACGGTCGAGGCGTATCTGGCCTCCGACTGCAACCTCCACCGGGCGGCCCAGCGGCTGTTCGTGCATCCCAAGACGATGCGGTACCGCCTGCAGCGGATGCACAGTCTCACCGGGCTTCGGTTCGACCAGCAGGACGATCGGTTCAACCTGCAGCTGGCGCTCAAGATCCTGCGCCTCAACCCCCAGGAGGGAGCGCCACCTCCAGATTGAGCGCCCGTCAGGCGACCGGCGGGTCACGCTCGACGGAGGCAGGCACCGCTCCGGTGGCACATTGGGGACCTTGACCTGGCATCCCTGGTCCACGAGGACGGAAACGCTGGCGAGTGGGCATGCCGGGATAACGAGCAGCCCTCGCTTTGCTCCGGCGCCGATATGGCATCTCCCGCCTCCTCAACGTAGAACCACCACCAGCGGGTCGTCGCGCGCCGTTCACAAGCCGTGAGGTGAGGCCATGACCGAGGCCGTTTCGGGTCCTGTCGCGCGAACGGAGGCAGCCGAAGCGCGCAGCGGGCCCCTTCCGAGGGTCGTTCCAGGAATCCCGTGGGTCGCCGGCATCCTCGTCGGCGCCACCATCTCGTATGTCGTGCTCCGGGCGCTGTTCGATGCGCTCGACGTCGGTCCGACTCCGCTCATGAGCATCGGCACGATGCTCGTCGGCGCCGCGATCGCCACCACCTTCGCGCTGGCCGGCTTCCGGCCGCTGGACCGCGTCGCCAACCCCACCACCCGGGCGACGCTGCTGCTGGTGCTGTCGCTGGTGCTCGCGTTCGCCTTCTGGACGCTGTTCTCGGGCGTGTTCGGCTACGACATGGTCGCCTGGTCGTTCCCGATCATCGCGACCCTCTGGTGGTGGATCGCGGCCACCAGCTTCATCGGCGAGGACGCGCATCTGGCCGACCTCAGCCCCGGCCGCCGCACGGCGCTGAACGTGGTCATCTGGATCGCCGGGACCTGGCTGATCGCGCGGACCTTCGTCTGGATCCCGCCGTTCTGGTTCGGGTTCATCCAGACACTGCTGGTGACCGGCGGCTTCGCGTACCTGCTCCGCCGCGTCCGGCAGCCGACCAAGAGCCTGTACGCCTGGGGCATCCTGGTCGCCCTCACCGGCGTCGTCATCGTGGTGTCGAGCGCGCTCGACGTCTGGGACACGGCCGCGAGGGTGGGTCCGTGGGCCGTCGGCGGCCCGACGCCCCAGTGGGGGATCTTCTTCGCCCTCTGGTGCGGCCTGAACTACGGGGTGCTGGCCTGCATCCAATGCTGGCCGTTCAGCCGCATCCGCCAGCCGTGGGGGACCACGCTGGCGGTTGTGGCGGTCATCGGCTGGGCCGCCAGCATCGCCTGGATCGCCGCCGCGCTGTTCGACACCTTCTTCGCTGATCACGCGACCGCGCTGCTCGAGGCGCAGGTGTGGGGATGGCACACGGTGTTCTGGGGCTTCTGCTTCGCCCTGCTGTACGGAGTCGGCTCAGCCCCCTACCTCTGGGCCGGGCAGCGAACGCCCGGCACCTGGGAAGACGTGGACACCTGAGCCGAAGGAGGTCGGTCCGGATGAAGGTGGACGGCATCGAGTACGGCCGCGAGGCCCCGTGGGAGATCGAAGTGCCGGACTCCGCGATCGTGGTGGAGGGGACGGCCCCCGAGCGCATCCCGCCACCCCTCGAGGACCCTGTCCAGGCGGTGCGCGACGCCATCCGCAACCCCCTCGGGATGGCGCCGCTCGCCGACCAGGTCACCAGCTCGAGCAAGGTCACCATCGCGGTCAACGACTGGATGGGCTTCCCCACCGCCGTCGAGGTCGTCCTCGACGAGCTGCGGGAGGCCGGCGTCGACGAGCGCAACGTCCGCATCGTGGTCGCCGGTGGCCTGCACCCGAAGGTGACCCGCAGCGAGCTCTTCCTGTCGCGGGTCGGGCGTGCCATCAATCCTCCCTACCCGTCGCCGTTCCACATCCTGCCGCCCGAGGTGGTCGACCGCTTCTGGCCGACCGGGTGGGCGAGCAGCCGGATCCGGCCGCACGACGCGGCCGACCCGGACCACCTGGTCGACCTCGGCGTCACCGAGTACGGGGACCTGGTCGAGATGAACGACTGCGTCGTCACCTCCGACCTGGTCGTCTACATGAGCGGCTGGACCGGTCTGCCCTCCATCTGGGGCGGCTATCTCGGCGGCGGGCAGGGCGTCACGGTCGGTCTCGGGAGCGCCGGCAGCATCATGACCCACCACTCGTTCCGGGTCCACGAGCACCGCGAGTCGATGGCCTCCGACGCCCGCAAGCAGCTCTTCATGAAGCACAAGGAGTCGGTCGCCAGCTTCGTCGAGCAGGCCACCGGCAAGAAGATCTTCTACGTCGAGGGCTCGGTGAACTCCAACGCCGCCTTCGCGGGAGTGCATGCCGGGGACGGGGCGTCCATCCGGGAGCCAGCCTTCGCCCTGGCCGACAAGGAGAAGATCATCGACATCCCCGAGCAGGTGGACGTGTTCGTCTCCGGCGCGCCGCAATGGGGGATCTTCTACGACACGGCCGACAACCCGATCATGTCGCTCATACAGGCCAACGCCCGGATCCGCGAGTACGTCGGGGACAAGCCACCGCTGCGCGAGGGTGGCGTCGCCATCCTGGTGACGCCGTGCGACGGCACGATCGACGAGCGCTGGCGGCCATCGGACCGGGAGATGCTCCAGCTGTTCAACCGTCTGGGCCACGATCCGGCGAAGCTGGAGGACTACGAGGAGGAGTACGCCAACCGCCAGGACCTCATCGCCAAGTACCGCTACGCCAATGCCGCGCACCCGCTGCACCCGTTCCCGATCCTCTATGAGAACGCGTTCCTGCTGAACCTGACGAGCAAGATCATCTTCTGCGGGGCGCGGGATCCCGAGGCGGCGGCGTTGGTGGGCGCAACGGCGGTCCCGACCTGGGAGGATGCGTGGCGGCTGGCGTGCCGGACCCTCGGCACCCGCGATCCCTCGGTGATGGTCACTCCCAAGGTCAGCCAGCGGCTGCCGCTGCTGTGGCGCGTCACGGGGTGACCAGGCGGTCGGCTCTGGGTTGGCGGCTCAGCCGCGGCCGTGCGCGATGCGGCTCGACTCGGGTCGGGCCTTGAGCCGCAGCATGGCCGCGACGCCGAGCGCAGGGCCGGGCGCGAGGAACGCGAACGCCCAGCGCCAGCTGACGGCGTCCCGCAGCAGCGGCACCAGCCAGATGGTCACCATCGTCAGCGAGAAGCCGACGGCCAGCTGCACCGTGAGTGCCGTGCCGACATAGGCCTGATCGGCGAGCTCGGTGACCATCGCGGAGAACTGCGCCGAGTCGGCCACCACCGCCACGCCCCACACGACCCCGACGCCCAGGACGAGCCAGAGCGGTCTGCCGAAGGTCAGCCCGATCAACACCGCGCAGGAACCGGAGATTGCCATGGCGAGCGCGGTCGTCCGGGTGCGCCCCCAACGGTCGCCGAGGACGCCGCCCAGGCAGCAGCCAACCGCGCCGGCGCCGATGACCAGGAAGGTCCCGAGCCCGGCCGCGGCCCGGGTCGGGCCGGCGGGATCAGCGGCCCGCAGACTGTCGGCGAGGAACACCGCGAACCACGACCACATCGCGTACAGCTCCCACATGTGCCCGAAGTAGCCGAGGTTGGCCAGGCGGACGCCGGGGTCGGCAAAGGCGCGGAGGGCGTAGCGGGGCTCGAAGGTGGCGCGCGGGAACGGAAAGGGGCCGTCGCGGACGAGCAGCAGCACGATCAACCCGCCGAGCAGCGTCGACGCCGAGGCGGCGAGAACGACCTGCTGCCAGGGTAGGCCGCCGATCCCGTTGATCAGGTGGGGGAGCGCGGAGCCGATGGTGAGGGCACCGACCATGACGCCGAGCGCGAGGCCGCGACCGCGCTGGAACCAGGTCGCCATGATCTTGAGCGCCGGCGGGTAGATGCCGGCGACGAAGCAGCCGGTGGCGAACCGGAGCGGCAGCGCGGTCGCTGGGTCATGGCAGGCGGCGACCAGCCCGTTGACCAGCGCGGCGCCGACCGAGGCGGCGAAGAAGACCCGGCGGGCCGGGATGCGGTCTGGGAGGTTGATGACCGCCGAGACCAGGGCTCCGGTGACGAACCCGAGCTGTACGGCCATGGTGAGCCAGGCCGCCTCGGTGGAGGACAGCGCCCAACTCGTCCGCAGCTGCGGCAGCACCGCGGATGCCGAGAACCAGGTGGTCATGGACAGCACCATCGCCGCGGCCAGCAGGGCCAGCACACGCCAGCGACCGGCCGACCGGCTGGGCGCCGGGCTCGTGCGGGGCTGGAGGCTCATACCGGCGAACCGTATCGCGGCGGCGGCCAGGAGTCCCTGTCCCCGACGGTGCGAATCCGTCTGCCGCCTTGGCCATCGGCGGCATGGCCGGTCGGGCGTGCCCCGAGCGAACGCGAGCCGAGCCGCCCCAGCCCGCCCGCCGCTACCTTGGAGGCATGGACGGGACCAGGCTGGTCGCCAGCGACCTCGACGGCACCCTGCTCCGGCCGGACGAGACGGTCTCGGAGCGGACGCGAGCGGCCATCGCGGCCACCAGGGAGGCCGGGATCACGTTGGTGCTGGTGAGCGGCCGCCCGCCCCGCAGCCTTGGGCCGATCGCGGAACGCATCGGCGTCGGCGGGTTCGCCATCTGCGCCAACGGCGCGGTGACCTGGGACCTGGACGCGGGCATGATGGTCGACCACAGCCCCCTGGCCGCCGACCTGTCGGCCCGGCTGGTCCACGCCCTGCGCCAGGCCATCCCCGGGGTGGTGTTCGCGGTCGAGCTGGAGGGCGGGTCCGGCCGCGAGGCCGGCTGGAGCGAGGGGCTGCGGCTCCCGGACCCAGACGTCCTGGAGGCCGACGCCCTCGAGCTGATCACCGGGCCGGTGACCAAGCTGCTGGTCCGCCACCCGGCCCTGCCCTTCGCCGAGGTGGCCGAGCGGGCCCGCGACGCCGTCGGCGACGACGCGGTGGTCACCTGGGCCGGCCTCCAGGTGGTGGAGATCTCGGCCGCCGGCGTGACCAAGGCGTTTGCCCTTGAGCGGCTCTGCCGCCGCCTCGGCGTCGCCCGGCACCAGGTGGTCGCCGTCGGCGACATGCCCAACGACCTGGCCATGCTGGCCTGGGCGGGGACCTCGGTCGCGGTCGCGAACGCACAGCAATCCGTCCTCGAGGTCGCCGACCAGGTGACAGCGAGCAACCTCGATGATGGCGTCGCGCAGCTACTCGAACGCATCATCGCTGCGCAGGACGGCCATCGGCGTTGAGCGACGGTCGCGCTTCGCCGTCTCGCCATGCGTCGGACGAAGCGAGCGACTGCCTGCTCCATCGCCCTGGTCCTGTCCTGCTCGCTGCTTATGGATGCTGCCAGCGGGAAGCCCCGAAGGCATCCTGAGGTTATAGCCTTGTCGGACAGCTTCGGAATCACGAGGAAGGAGCACGATGCCCGTGCGCCGCCGCCCGATCCTTCTGCTCGTCCTGCTCGCCCTGGCCCTGCTGCTGCCGAGCGCCGCAGCGGCCAGGCCCTTCCCCGACACCATCGGCCTGCCCGACGGCTTCCAGCCGGAGGGGATCGCGAGCGGACGTGGCACCTCGCTGTTCGTCGGCTCCATCCCGACCGGGGCCATCTGGGCTGGCGATGCGCGCAGCGGCGACGGCGCGGTGCTGGTCCCGCCCCATGCGGGCCGCAACGCCATCGGCATCAAGGTCGACGGCCGCAACCGGATCTTCGTGGCCGGCGGCCCCACCGGCCAGGGCTATGTCTACGACGCCGGCACCGGCGGCGACCTCGCC
>DATHII010000332.1:0-2991 GCA_035316885.1 Jiangellaceae bacterium
GACCCTGGGCCTCAGCATGTCCGATCTGGACGAGGCGAACGGCCTGCTGGCATTACACATCTCCGACAGCCGGGACATTCTTGTCTACGCCAGCCCCACCCACAGCCCGGCGTCGTTCACGATCCTCAACTTCCCGGTCGACGACGTCGACGAGACGGTCGACCAGCTGACCGAGCGGGGCGTGCGCTTCGAGCGATACGAGGGTTTCGAGCAGGACGAGAAGGGCATCAACCGGGGCGGCGGCCCGCCGATCGCGTGGTTCAAGGATCCCGCCGGCAACATCTTGTCCGTCATCAAGGACGACTGAGGGTCCCGCCGAGCCGCTGGTAGCGCCCTCGCCCGGCCGGCGCTACGTGATGCGGCCGTGCAGCACCAGGGCCCAGGTGAGGCTTCCGAACGCAGCCGTGGACGCAACCGCTCGGGCGATGTTCCAGCGCACCCACGTCGCCTCGAATCGCTCGCGCACGCCGTCAAGGTCGGTGATCCGGTCGGGCGCTCCGGCGGCGACGAGCTCGTTGTTGAGCGGCACGTTGATGCCACCGGTGATGAGGAGGACCGCCACGTAGAGGACGAACGCAGCGACGATCCAGGGCAGGACGGTCCGCCCGTCGTCGCGAAGATGAAGCACCCCGGTCACCGCAGTGAACACCAGCGCTCCGATGAAGATGATGAAGAACCAGCCGTTGAGGATCGCCACGTTGATCCGCTGCATCGCATCGACGAACGTACGGCCGTCTGTCTGGCCAAGTCCGGGCATGACCGAGTAGGCGAAGGCGCAGAACAGGCCCGCCATCAGCCCCATGGTCACCGTGGCCACGACCAGAGTGACGGTTCGAAACACCTCAAACATCCGCATGCTCCACAGGCGCATGCCCAGTGACGGCCCCTCGTCCCACCGTCCAGACACCGGTGCGGGCGGCGGCACGTGCGTAGTCGGAGAAGTCGCGGGGTCGCCGGCCGAGAGCGCGCTGTACGCCGTCGGTCACGTGCGCATTGCGGCCGTCCAGCACCTCGGTGAACAGATATGCCAGCAGGTCCACGATGTCGTCCGGTACGCCGCCATCCGCGAGCCCGGCGGTGAAATGCTCGATCGTGACAGGCACGTGGTAGATGTCGCGGCCGGTCGCGGTGGCGATCTCCTCGGCGGCCTCGGCGAAGGTCAGCAGGCGGGGGCCGGTCAGTTCGTAGAGCTGACCCGTGTGACCGTCTTCTGTCAGCGCTGCGACTGCAGCGTCCGCGATGTCGTCGACGTCGGTGAACGGTTCTCCCACGTTCCCAGCTGGAACGGCGATCTCGCCGCTCAGCACCGACTCCAGGAAGAAGCTTTCGCTGAAGTTCTGGCTGAACCAACTCGACCGCAGAATCGTCCAGTCCGCTCCCGACTCCTGCACCCGTTGCTCGGCGCGTTGGGCCTCCGCCTCGCCGCGGCCGGACAACAGGACCAGCCGCCGGACACCTCGGTCGACCGCCAGGTCAGCGAACGCCCCGACCATGTCGGCAGCCCCCGGGACCGCCAGGTCCGGGTAGTACGTCACGTACGCCGCATGCATGCCGCGCAACGCGGGCGCCCAGGTGGCGCGATCGTTCCAGTCGAACGGTGGCTCGCCGGAGCGGGAGCCGACCCGCACCGGTAGGCCGCGCGCCGTCAGCCGGTCTGCCACGCGGCGGCCGGTCTTGCCTGTGCCACCGACAATCAACGCCGCCTTCTCGTGCTTCAGCTCTGTCATGCCGTCAAGTGAAACTGACGATGGTGAGACGAGCCATAGTCGAGAAGCTCACTTTCATGTCTGTGCGTCTACACTTAGCTGCATGGACGCACTCACCGGTCTCCTGGACGGGCCCAGGGCCCGAGGAGCGTTCCTGCTCCGCTCGATCATGAACCCGCCGTGGTCGGTACGGGTTCAGGACCGTGCGCCGCTCTCCCTCGTGGCGCTGATGCGCGGCGACGCATGGGTGGTCCCTGACGACGGCGACGCGGTACGGCTGCGTCCTGGCGATGTCGCGATCACCCGCGGCTCGGATCCGTTCACGTTTGCCGATGACCCGGCAACACCGCCCCAAGTCGTGATCCATCCCGGGCAGCGATGCACCACCCCGAACGGAGAGGAACTCGCCCAGGCGATGGATCTCGGCGTCCGCACCTGGGGCAACGACCCGGACGGCTCGACGACGATGCTCATCGGCACATATCAGATGCGCGGTGAGGTCAGCCAGCGGTTGCTCGGCGCTCTGCCCTCGCTGGTGATCCTTCCGGATGGTGACTGGAACCGGACGCTGATCCCGTTGCTCAGCGACGAGATCGTCAAGGATGACCAGGGCCAGGAAGTCGTGCTGGACCGGCTGCTCGACCTGTTGCTCATCACGGTCCTTCGGACCTGGTTCTCCCGCCCTGAGGCCGACGCACCGGCCTGGTACCGGGCCGACAGCGACCCCGTTGTCGGCCGCGCCCTGCGGATGCTCCACAACAACCCGGCCGCCCCCTGGACGGTGGCCTCGCTCGCCGCCGCGACGAGCGTCTCACGCGCGGCGTTGGCGCGCCGCTTCACCGATCTGGTGGGCGAACCGCCGATGTCCTACCTCGCCGGCTGGCGGCTGACGCTGGCTGCGGACCTGCTTCGCGAGCCGGACGCCACCATCGCTGTCGTGGCCCGGCAGGTCGGCTACGGCAGCCCCTTTGCGCTCAGCACCGCGTTCAAGCGCGTACGTGGCATCAGCCCGCAGGAGTACCGGACCCGGGCCACGGATCTTAGCGGTACTGCTGCGTAGGACGTGTCAGGTCGCTGCGTCACATCAGGAGGGATCAGCCTCGTGATCGGTCGTCTGCACCACGTGGTCATCGACTGTCCGGATCCGGCCGCGCTGGCTGCCTTCTACTCCGAACTCGTCGGCCTGCCGGTCACCTTCCGGAGCGACGGCTGGGTGGTGATCGCCGAGGACGACACGTCGTCCGGCATCGCCTTCCAGCTCGCGCCCGACCATCAACCGCCGGCG
>DATHII010000333.1:0-3752 GCA_035316885.1 Jiangellaceae bacterium
ACACCGAGCTGGAGATCCCGGTGGTCGCGGTCCCCAAGACCATCGACAACGACCTGGCCAGCACCGACCGGACGTTTGGGTTCGACACCGCGGTGACGATCGCCACCGAGGCGGTCGACCGGCTGCACTCCACCGCCGAGGCCCACCAGCGGGTGATGGTGCTGGAGGTCATGGGCCGCCACGCCGGCTGGATCGCGACCCATGCCGGCATCGCCGGCGGCGCCGATGTGATCCTCATCCCCGAGAAGCCGTTCGACATGGTCCAGGTGGCCCGCCACCTCAAGCGCCGGGCTGGGATCGGGCGGACGTTCTCGATCGTGGTGGTGGCCGAGGGCGCCCAGCCGGTCCAGGGGACGATGCAGCTCCCCGAGCACGACCGGGACGAGTACGGCCGGCCGCGGCTGGGCGGGATCAGCCAGTACATCGCCGCCGAGATCGAACAACGCACCGGGATCGAGACCAGGGTGACCATCCTGGGGCACGTGCAGCGGGGTGGGACGCCGACCGCGTTCGACCGGGTGCTGGCCACCCAGCTCGGCATCGCCGCGATCGATCTGGCGTCGGACGGTCAGTGGGGCATGATGGCGGCGCTGCAGGGCGCCGAGGTCGCCGCCGCCCCGATCAATGAGGCAACCGGCCACCTCAAGACGGTCCCCGACAGCCTCTACCAGGTCGCCGAGGTCTTCTTCGCCTGACCCGCCGCCGCAGCTCGGCCGCTCCTCAGGAGGCTGGGACCGTCGGCGGCTGGCTGTCGGGGCGTCCGAGGCCGGCGGCGGCGGCGCCGACCAGTGCGGCGGGGCCCATGACGACATAGACGGGCACCGCCGCGACGACGCGGGACAGCCGCCCCTTGTCCCGGAAGCGGGCCAGGAACGGGCCGCTGCGAAGCAGCGGCAGCACGGCGGGAGGGAGGCCACCGGCAAGGAAGACCCCGCCGGTGGCCAGCACCGTCAGCGCCAGGTTGCCGGCCTCGGCCCCGAGGATGGCGGTGAACATGCGCAGGGTCTCGGCGCACAGCACCGATCCCGATGCCGGGTCCATGCCCGCCTCGACGATGGCCCTGGTGCGGTCCGGCGCGGTGGCGAGCCGCTCGGCAACCGGCTCGGCCTCGACCGCAAACCCAGTGTCGGCCAGGAAGTCGTAGACGTTGGGGATGCCCATCCCCGAGCAGACCAGCTCCCAGCTGACGTGCCCGTAGCGGTCGCGTAGGTGTCCCAGCAGGGCGGTCTCGCGCTGGTCGCCGGGCGCGAAGTCGCCGTGACCGCCCTCGGAGGGGCTGGGCAGGTAGCGGCCTCCGGCCCAGGTGAGGAATGCCTCGCCCAGCCCGGTCCCGGGGGCCACGACCGCGATCGCCCCGCCCACGGCCCGCCGACGCCGCTGCAGGACGCGCAGGTCGCTGGGGTGCAGCTCGGTGATTCCCAGCGCGATCGCCTCCAGGTCGTTCAGCAGTCTGACCCGGCGCAGCCCCAGCGCTTCGGCGAGCGCGGGCTCCTCGATCGGCTCCCACGGCAGGTTGGTGAGCTTGGCGCGACCATCCACGATCGGGCCGGCCAGGTCGAAGCACGCCCGGCCGACCGGCAGGTGAACGGTGGCGAGGAACTCCTCGACGATCGCCTGCAGTGATGGGTACTTCGCGGAGGGGTAGGTCCTGACGGCCAGGGGTCGCCGCGGCCCGGCATCCTCAGCGTAGATCCCTAGAACCGTCTTGGTGCCGCCGATGTCACCGGCAAGCAGCATGCTGCCTGGTGGGTCCGGGCCTGCACCCGGCAGCTCATGCGGTGCGGCGAAGCCACTCATCGGTACCCCGGTTCACTCCAGCAGCTGGTCCGCAGTTCGGCCTGCGGCGACGACTACGGATATGGCGAGCACCGCCCGGCGACGACAGCGCGAAGTTGCTGCTCGTTCGACTCCCCTGTGAGAAGGCCAAGGCTGCCTGAGCAAGCCAATGGTCAGGATAGGTGAGCGGGGGCGCTGTCTGCAGACAGCGCCCCCGCTCATGCGTTTCCTAGGGGTTGGGAACCAGGACGACCTCGTCGCTGCCGGTCAGCGGTGGGACGCCTGGCGCGCCGAGGTCGGTGTACTGGGCCACGAACACGGCGCTCAGGTTGCCGGCGCCGGCATGGCCCTCATCCAGGAAGGTCTCGACCGAGCCGTCGCACCCGGCGCTGGTCGACAGCGGGTGCCCGTGCTGATCGTGACCGAGGATGGAGGTCACGCTCACCCGCGAGCAGTCGATCGGGCCGTCCTCGGGGTCAGTCACGCTGACCTGGAAGGTCACCGTTTGGCCGAACGCGAACGGCTGCCCCGGCGCCGGCGAGGTGGTGAGCTCCACCACCGGCGCGGTGTTCCCGACGATGATCTGCACCGACGCAGACGCCGAGCGGCCGGACGGGTCGGTCACCTTGAGCGTCGCCTCGAACAGGCCGCCGTCCTGGTAGGTGAAGGTCGGGTTCGGCTGCGTGGAGTCGACCTTGCCGTCCGCATCGAAGTCCCAGGCGTAGCTGAGCGTGTCCCCGTCGGGGTCGCTTGACCCAGCGCTCGAGAAGCTGACCGTCAGCGGCGTCGCGCCGTTGGTCGGCGTGGCCGCCACCTGCGGCACCGGGGTACGGCCACCGCGCACGAAGTCGATGCGGGCCAGCTGTGCCTCCGGGGTCTCCAGGAAGAACCCGTCCCCGTACTCCAGGACGTAGAGCGCGCCGTCCGGGCCGAACTCGATGGACATGGGGTTGTCGAAGATGATCGACGGCAGGACCGGGATGATCTGCGCCAGATCCCCGGCCTGGTCAAGCCGGAACTCCTTCACGTAGTCGCGGGTCCACTCGAAGAAGAGCGGCACGCCGTCGTAGTACTCCGGCCACCGGTTCGGCGAGCGGCTCTTGCGGTCGAAGTCGTAGGCGGGACCGCCCATGGGGCCGATGCCGCCCGTGCCGAGCTCCGGGAACTGCGACGACAGGCCGTAGGTGTACCAGACCTGCGGCTGGGCCACCGTTGGCAGCTCGCGCAGGCCGGTGTTGTGGGGCGACTCGTTCACCGGGCTGACGCAGTCGAAGGTCGCGCCGGACTGGCCGGTGGCGAAGTCGTAGTCGACATAGGGCAGCTCGGCGGTCCCGCAGTACGGCCAGCCGTAGTTGCCCGGCTCGCGCAGGACCGTCCACTTGCCGTGGCCCGCCGGCCCGCGCAGCGGGTTCGGCTGCTGGGCGTCCGGCGAGTAGTCGGCGAGGTAGATGTCGCCCGTCTCGCGGTTGACCGCGAAGCGGAACGGGTTGCGGAGGCCCATCGCGTAGATCTCGGGCTTGGTGTTCGACATCCCCGCGGGGAAGAGGTTGCCCGTCGGGACCGTGTAGCCGCCGCCGGACTTGACGCGGATGCGCAGGAGCTTGCCGCGCAGGTCGTTGGTGTTGGCGGAGGTGCGCTGCGCGTCGAAGGCCGGGTTGCGGTCCGGCCGCTCGTCGATCGGCGTGTAGCCGTCGGACTGGAACGGGTTGGTGTCGTCGCCGGTCGACAGGTACAGGTTGCCCTGCGCGTCGAAGTCGATCTGGCCGCCCATATGGCAGCAGATGCCGCGGTCGCCAGGCACGTCGATGATCTGCTGCTCTGACGCCAGGTCCAGCAGGTCGCCCTTGAGCTTGAAGCGCGACAGGCGGCTCACGCCTCGGAAGCGTTCCCAGTCGGCCTCCGTGCCGAATTCGGGCGCGTTGCCCTCGTTGACGTCGGGGGTCGCCGGGTCGTCCACCGGCGTGTCCAGCGGCGGC
>DATHII010000334.1:0-16306 GCA_035316885.1 Jiangellaceae bacterium
TCGTCGCGATCGCCCTGCTGGTGCCGAGCGTGCCGCGGCTCCTGCCGGCCGGCACCCTGGTGTTCCGCCGCGGTCTGCCCACCGTCGTCGCGATGCGCGGTGTCCTGGCCGGTGCGTTCTTCGGGGCGGAGGCGTTCCTGCCCCTGATGCTGGTCCAGGAGCGCGGGCTGTCGACGACGCTGGCCGGGCTGGCGTTGACCGGCGGCGCACTGGGCTGGGCCACCGGTTCCTGGTACCAGGGGCGGCCCGGGCTCGCGGTGCGGCGGGACCAGCTGGTCCGGCGCGGGGCGGCGCTGGTCGCCTCCGGCATCGCCGGACTCGGCCTCGTCCTCGTTCCGGGTGTGCCTGTGTTCCTCGCCGGTCTCGCCTGGACGGTCGGTGCGACGGGAATGGGCATGGCGATGGCGAGCGTGGGCGTCCTGCTCTTCGATCTGTCACCCATCGAGGAGCAGGGCGCGAACTCGGCATCGTTGCAACTGTCCGACGCGTTGTTCTCGATCACCTTCGTCGGCCTGGCCGGCGTGATCTTCGGCTCTACGCACGAGGCGAGCGGACAGACCAGCCCGTCGGTGTTCGCGGCGATCCTGGCCGTCATGGTCGCACTGGCCCTGTTCGGCGCCTGGGCAGCCGGCCGGGTGCGCACGGCGGACGCGTCACGCGCGGAATCCATGGTGCCGACGGTGCGCTGACCTGCGCGCCGGCTCGGCGGTCACCCCGCCCGGGTCGGCGGCGCGACGGTGCTGTCGCGCACGATCAGCTCGGTGGGCAGGCGGACGTGCCGCGCCCGACCCGTCGTGCCGTCCCGTTCGTGCTTGATCGCCGTGGTCAGCGCGGCCACGGCGGCCCGGGCCTTCGCCGAGACGTCCTGTCGCACAGTTGTCAGCGCCGGTCGCGTCCGCCCGGCGAGCGGGCTGTCGTCGAAGCCGACCACGGACAGGTCCGCGGGGACGCGCAGCCCGAGGTCCTCGGCGGTGCGGACGACGTCGTAGGCGATCGCGTCGGAGAAGCAGAGCACAGCGGTAGGCCGTTCGTCGGTGTCCAGCAGCAGCCGCGCGCCCTCGTCGACGTCTACGGAGTACGGCGCCTGACGCACGACCGTCGGCCGAATCCCGGCGCGACCGAGCGCGTCGAGCCAGCCGAGCATGCGCTGCTTGGGCGTGTCCGCGGCCGGGTCCGTGTGCGGGTCGGCGACCAGGCCGTACGGGCCGTCTGCACCCGCGGTGAGGATGCCGACCTGTCGGTGGCCGAGATCGACCAGGTGCTGAGCGGCCGCCCGGGCACCGGACCGGTCCTCGACGTTGACGCTGGGGATGCCTGGGGCCGGCGCCTGGTCGACGTACGCGAGGGGGAGCCGCCGGCGGATCAGCCAGTCGAGCGCCGGCGACCTGGTTTCGCAGGAGTACACCAGCGCCCCGTCCATCGCGACGTCGCGGGCGGGTACCGCCTTGTCCTGTCTGGTCGAGGTGGTCAGCAGCGTCAGCGCGAGGCCGGTCGGCGCCAGCTCTTCCGCGATCGCGCCGAGGAAACTCGTCGCGACTTCGTCCGTGAACGCGACCCGCAACGAATCCGTGAGCAACACGCCCACGGCGCCGGTGGTACCCCGGGCGAGGGCCCGGGCCGCAGGATCGGGTCCCACGTACCCGAGCTCCGCCGCCGCGTCGAGGATCCGCCTACGCAGGGTGGACGAGAGCTGGTCCGGCCGGGAGAAGGCGTTGGACACCGTCATCCGGCTCACGCCGACCCGGTCGGCGACCGTCTGCAACGTCACCCTCGCCAGCGCGCCACCCCGATCCCGCTCCATCCCGGAGAAGGTGAGACCGGTCAGCGGACCGGGCTGTACTCAGCCGGCGCGACCGCGTCGGCGGCGCGCTGGAGCGCGCCGGCGAGTGCCGACCGGGTGCGGAATGTACGGGTACGGCGACGAGCGGGTGCGACGTACGGCACGACGGGCGCGTCGGGGAAGGCGCTGGTGACCTCTCGGGACACAGCGCCCTGTGCGATGAGCATGGCGATGAGAAGGTTGTCCACCACGGCCTCCGGTTGGTCTGTCTTCCGGTTCTGTACCGCTACAGTAGACCCGAGATCTGTACCGGTCAAGTGCTTCAGCAGACCAATTTTCACCTCGACTGCGCGCGCCGCCTGGGAATCCGGAGTGTCGGATATGCGTTGACGGTCAGGACCGACACGAGGAGCGACCTTATCCATGGCCACGTTGACCATGACCCACGAGAACCACGACGACACCGTCACCGACGGCATCGTCCTCATCGACTTCTGGGCCGAATGGTGCGGTCCGTGCAAGCGGTTCGCGCCGGTCTTCGAGAAGGCGTCCGAGCAGCACACCGACGTGACCTTCGCGAAGGTCGACACCGAGGAGCAGCGCGAGCTGTCGGCGATGTACGGCGTCACGTCGATCCCGACGCTCGTCATCTACCGCGACGGCATTCCCGTGTTCAGCCAGCCCGGCGCGCTGCCGGAGTCGGTGCTCGAGGACCTCGTTGGCCAGGTGCGCGCGCTCGACATGGACGAGGTCCGCACGTCGTACGAGAAGCAGGTCGCGCAACACGGCAGGTGATGTGGTCGCCCGGCCCCCACGGGCAGGCGCCGATACGCTCGAGTCGTGGCAGCGGAGACATCGCAGACGCTCGACCGCGGCCTGCGGCTGCTGACACTCCTGGCCGACGCTTCCGGTGGTGTGACTGTGACCGAGGTGGCTTCGGCACTGGACGTGAACCGGACGGTCGTGTACCGGCTCGCCGCGACTTTGGAGCAGCACGGGCTGGTGCGGCGCGCCGACGACGGCCGGCTCTCGCTCGGCTTTGCCGTGCTGTCCCTGGCGACGAGAGTGCACCCGCTCGTTCGGCAGGCCGCGCTGCCGGTGCTACGGGCGCTGGCCGAGGACATGGGCGCCACAGCTCACCTCACCGTCGTCGACGGCGGTGAGGCGTTGGCCGTCGCCGTCGTCGAGCCGACCTGGACCGACTTCCACGTCGCCTACCGGGTCGGGTCGCGCCACGACCTGCGCCGTGGCGCAGCCGGTCGGGCCATCCTCGGCGGAAGGGACGGCGACGTTTCGTACGTCGTCAGCGAGGGGGAGTTGCAGCAGGGCGCCCAGGGCGTCGCCGCAGCGGTCGCGGGCGTGCCGAACATCGAGGCGAGTGTCGGCGTGGTCGCCCTGACCGGGCTGGACGTGACTTCCGCCGGTCCGCGGGTGGTCGCTGCTGCCGCCGAGGTCGCCCGGCGCCTGCGCTGATCGTGCTCAGGTGATGGTGACGACTCGTGCTCAGGTGATGGTGACGACCACCGGATCCGACGCGACGAACTCGTCGCCGACCTGACCCACGACCCGGAACTGGTTCTCACCGCTACGCCCGGTCTGCACGTAGGTGCTGAACTCACCGTTGTCGTTGGTGGTCACCGTGACGGGGTCGTCCGCGTCGGGGAACGTGTCCCAGTCGCTGCCGTTCAGGCTGCGCTCGACCTTGAACTCGACACCGGCCACCGGTGGTTGGAGTTGGCCGGTCATGTCGATGTGTTCGCTCGCGGCGACGCTGGACTGAGCAGCGATCAGTGTGATCGTGCTCGCCGGGGCGGCACTCGACGCACTAGGGGAGGCGGGCGTCGTCGTCGCGGTTGTGGGCCCGCTCCCAGGGTCGCCGCCGGAGTTGCCGGCGAACGCACCGCCGCCGAATCCGACGACCGCGGCCGCCAGCAGGATGGCGACGACGGTCCGCGGAGAGGCGTGGCTGGACATCGCCGTACATTCAACCCGCATGACCTCCGCGGTGGGCAAGGGGGTCGGTGCCGGATTCTCGGGCAGCGGCGGCGACGAGCGGCAGGACCCGCGGGCCGACCACCGTCGACAGGGCTATCAGCGTCGAGGTCCGTACGATGTCCGCATCGCTGACCAGGTCGTCGATGACCCGCTGAAGGTCATCGTTGTCGCGGGCGACGATGCGACAAAGCAGGTCGCCCGGCCCGGTGATCGTGTGGACCTCGATGACCTCCGGCATGCGCGCGAGATGATCCGCCACGGGCCCGCGTCCGCCCTGTCGGATCTCCAGTGTCGCGAAGGCGGTGACCCGGTAGCCCATCGCCACCGGGTCGACCGTCGGGGCGAGCGACCGGATCACCCCCGAGGCCGCCAGTTTGTCCAGGCGGGCCTGGACGGTGCCACGGGCGACGCCGAGACGCCGGGATGCCTCCAGAACGCCGACCCTGGGCTCATCGGTGAACAGCCGCAGGATGCGGGCGTCCAGTTCGTCGATGGAACCGGACAATCTGTCCACCTCCGCTCGCTGGTCGCTGACCAGAACGTACAGGCTGACCACGCCAGGCGGCCACTCTTGCCCGGTCCCGCTGCCGGAGGCACAGTCCCGGCATGACCACCATTGACGCTTCCACGACGCTCACTCCCGAGGAGCGCGAGGCCGATCTCGATCTCGAGCAGCTCAAGCAGCTCGTCGGCCTGGTCGAGTACGACCAGAGCAAAGACCCGTTCCCGGTCACCGCCATGGATGCCGTGGTGTTCGTCGTGGGCAACGCCACCCAGACGGCGCACTTCTACCAGTCTGCGTTCGGCATGGAACTGGTCGCCTATTCGGGACCCGAGACCGGCAACCGCGACCACAAGGCGTATGTGCTCAAGAGCGGCTCGGCGCGCTTCGTCCTCACGGGTGGTGTCGCCCCGGACAGCCCGTTACTCGACCATCACCGCCGGCACGGTGACGGGGTGGTCGACCTGGCCCTCGAGGTGCCAGACGTCGACAAGTGCATCGCGCACGCCCGCTCTCAGGGAGCCACAGTGCTCGACGAGCCCCACGACGTTTCCGACGGGAACGGCACCGTGCGGGTCGCGGCGATTGCCACGTACGGCGAGACGCGGCACACGCTGGTCGACCGGTCCCGGTACGCGGGTCCGTACCTGCCCGGGTACGTCGGGCGGACGTCGGCTTACCTCAAACGCGACGGCGCGCCGAAGCGGCTGTTCCAGGCGGTCGATCACTGCGTCGGCAACGTCGAGCTCGGCCGGATGGACGAGTGGGTCGCGTTCTACAACAAGGTCATGAACTTCGTGAACATGGCGGAGTTCGTGGGCGACGACATCGCTACCGAATACTCCGCGCTCATGTCGAAGGTTGTCGCGAACGGAAACCACCGGGTCAAGTTCCCGCTCAACGAGCCGGCGATCGCGAAGAAGAAGTCCCAGATCGACGAATACCTCGAGTTCTACGGCGCCGCCGGTTGCCAGCACATCGCCCTCGCAACGAACGACATCCTGCGCTCCGTGGATGTGATGCGCGCAGAGGGCGTCGAGTTCCTGGACACGCCCGACACCTACTACGACGACCCGGTACTACGCGCCCGCATCGGCGAGGTACGCGTTCCGGTCGAGGAGCTGAAAAAGCGGGGCATCCTGGTCGACCGCGACGAGGACGGCTACCTGTTGCAGATCTTCACCAAGCCGATCGGCGACCGCCCGACCGTCTTCTACGAGCTGATCGAGCGGCACGGCTCGCTGGGGTTCGGCAAGGGCAACTTCAAGGCGCTGTTCGAGTCGATCGAGCGCGAGCAGGAACTGCGCGGGAACCTCTGACGCTACGCTGCCGACAGCAGACGCGAAGGAGGCGGTCATCGTGCGCGCACGCATACGGACGCTGGGAGGGGCCACGGCGGTGCTCGTCGGCATGTCGGTGCTCGGATTGCCGGGAGGTGCGCTCGCCGCCGCGCCGGGACAGCCAGGAACACCTCGGTACTCCGCCGGTGCCAGCGGCGCCGGCGACGCCTACTTCCCCTTCGCGGGCAACGGCGGCTACGACGTCCAGCACTACGACCTTGACATCCGGTACGCGCCGCCGGAGGCCACGGTCCCACCGACGCCGACCGCACAGCTGCGCGGCCAGCTGGAGGCGGTCGCGACGATTGACCTGGTCGCAACCCAGGACCTCGACCGGTTCAACCTCGACCTGCGCGGCATGGACGTATCGGCTCTCGCCGTCAATGGCAAACCGGCCAGCGAGGTGCCCCCGTCTGCGCCGGGGGCGGAGGTCGAGGGCGCCGCATATTGGCAGGTCCAGGACGACGCGGCCCGCATCTGGGAGCTGACGATCCAGCCTCGGCCCAAGCTCAAGGCGGGCGAGTCTGCCCGGGTCGTCGTCACCTACGGCGGCGAGACGATCAGGCCCACCGACATCGAAGGCGTTCTCTACGGCTGGGTGACAACTCGGGACGGCGCCATGGTCGTCAACGAGCCCGAGGGCTCCATGACCTGGTACCCGGTCAGCGACCACCCGACCGACAAGGCGACGTACAGCTATGAGATCACAGTGCCAGAGGGGAAGACGGCTGTCGCCAACGGGCTCCCGCCCGCGCCGCCGGTGACTGCCGACGGCTGGACCACCTGGTTCTGGGAGGCCCCCGACCTGCAGGCCAGCTACCTGGCCACGGCCTCGGTGGGCGACTTCGACCTGCGTACATCCGAGACGTCGACGGGGTTGCCGATCATCGACGCCGTCGACCGCAAGCTGACGGCGGCCGCGCTCGCCACGACGAACGCGAGCTTGGCCCTCCAGGCCGACATGATCGCGTTCCTCGAGGACAACTTCGGCGACTACCCGTTCAACTCCTACGGCTCGATCGTCGACAACGACAGCGTCGGCTACGCACTGGAGACCCAGACCCGACCGGTCTACTCGAGCAGGGCGGTCGAGTCCACGGTCTTGCACGAGCTCGCGCACCAGTGGCTGGGCAACGCCGTGAGTCCGGCCCGCTGGCAGGACATCTGGCTCAACGAGGGCTGGGCCACCTACGCCGAATGGATGTGGGAGGACCACACTGGCGGCACCACGGCACAAGAGGCGTTCGACGACTTCATGACGCGGCCGGCCAACGACCCGTACTGGGAGGTCGTGATCGCAGATCCGGGGCCGTTCGGTCTGTTCCTGGGCCAGATCTACGACCGGGGAGCGGCGACCCTGCACGCATTGCGGACGAAGGTCGGTGACAGCGCCTTCTTCGCCGGTGCGCAGGAGTGGGTGAGCCGTTACGACGACTCGGCGGCGACGACCGAGGACTTCCAAGCCGTCTACGAGGAGGTCTCCGGCCAGGAGCTCGACGCGTTCTTCGACATCTGGCTGCGCAACCCGGTGAAGCCGGCGAACTGGTGACGGCTGGTTGACACCCGGCGAACTCACGCACTGCTTGCCTGGGCGCGGGGTGGCGACCGTCACGCGCAGTAGCCTGCAGGTGTGGTCGACGTAGTCGCGGAGCTGCGCGCGGGGCTGCCGGACGGCGTTCTGGTCGACGACCCGGACCGGATGGAGTCGTACCGGTTCGACAAGGCGCTGTTCTGCCCGGCCGGTCACCCGGCGGCGGTCGTGCTGGCGCGCGAGCGTGCCCACGTCGAGCACACCTTGCGGATCGCGTCCCGGCTGGGGGTTCCCGTGGTTCCGCAAGGTGCGCGCAGCGGGCTGTCCGGCGCGGCCAACGCGATCGACGGCTGCGTCGTCCTCTCGCTCGAGCGGATGGACCGCATCGTCGAGATCGACCCGGCGAACCGGCTCGCGGTCGTCGAGCCCGGTGTGATGAACGCGGTCCTCTCGCGAGCCGTCGCCGAACACGGCCTGTTCTACCCGCCTGACCCGTCGAGCCGGGAGTTCTGCTCGATCGGGGGCAACCTGTCGACCAACTCGGGCGGGCTGTGCTGTGTGAAGTACGGCGTCACCAGCGACTACGTCCGCGGCCTCGAGGTGGTCCTCGCCTCCGGCGAGGTCGTGACCACCGGGCGGCGCACTGTCAAGGGCGTCGCCGGCTACGACCTCACCAAGCTGTTCGTCGGCAGCGAGGGCACGCTGGGCGTGATCACGCGGGCGACGCTGACGTTGCGCCCGGAAACCCAGCGCCCGCACACGGTGGCGGCGATCTTCGATTCGCCCGTCGCGGCGGCGAGGGCCGTGACCTCGATCATGGCCGGCGGCCACGTCCCTAGCCTGCTGGAGATCATGGACGCCACCTGCATCAGGGTCGTCAACGAGTGGAAGCGGATGGACCTGCCGGCGGACGCGGGCGCGATGCTGCTGGCGCAGTCGGACAACGGTGCCGCTGCCGCCGCGGAGATGGCCGAGATCGCGTCGCTGTGCAGCGAGGCCGGCGCGACCGAGGTGGCAGAGACCTCCGACCCGGCCGAGGGCGAGATGCTGCTGGAGGCCCGCCGGGTCGCGCTGCTGGCCCTGGAACGGCTCGGCACGACGATGATCGACGACGTGTGTGTCCCGCTGACCCGGTTCGCGGAGCTCTTCGAGGGCGTCGACAAGCTGGCGGCGGCCCACGATGTCCTCATCGGTGTCGTCGGGCACGCGGGCGACGGAAACATGCACCCGGCGGTCGTCTTCGACGCCGACGACGCAGATGAGGCCCGCCGTGCACAGGACGCCTTCGGGGCGGTGATGGACCTCGGCCTCGAGCTCGGCGGGACGATCACCGGCGAGCACGGCGTCGGCGTGCTCAAGAAGGAGTGGCTGTCGCGCGAGATCGGGCCGGTCGCCATGCGCCTGCATCGAGACATCAAGCGGGTCATGGACCCGGCCGGGATCCTCAACCCCGGCAAGGTCTTCGACTGAAGGCCTGTGTCGGGTGAACACTGGTCACATGAGTGGTGGCTGGTCTGGCAGCTTCGACGATCGTGATGCGGTTGTGCACGTCGATTTAGCGGCCGAACAGGCCGCGATTGCAGCCGTCGAGGCATCCGGTCGCGGTCGGCCAGTCCACAAAGCATCCTTGGACGGCGCGGCGGCTGTTCGCCGAGATGAGTCGCGCGGTGGACGCGAAGGAGTCAGCACTTCAGCAGGAGTGGGACGCGACGCTAGGACGCGTACAGCAAGCGCTGGAATCCATGCGGCGTCTGCGCCGAAGCGCCATATTCGCGCGTCGAACGGTTGACGGAGTCGACGTCGAGATCCGTATCGACCCCTGGTCACGCCCACGTGCGAGGAAGCTGCAGGGTGTGGCAGCGCCCGCCGTCGTCTCGGTCGTGCCGTGCGACCCATCACGGCGACCCCTTGCGCCGCCTGCGGCCTGACCGCGCGCGAGCCTGAGATCCCGCGCGGCGCGGCGCGCCAGATCGGATGCCGCGGGTGGTCGCCGACGCGCTCGAACGGACCGCTCTCACGACGCCCACCGACGCTGGCCGCGACCCTTGCAGTTCCCGCGGCGGCCGCGGAGCATTCGGGCATCGTGAGGTGACGGCAATGAGCGATTCAGATCTCGGACAGCGAGTACTGAAGACGGCGTTTACGGAGATGATCGGCTGTCGGGTGCCGATCCAACTGGCCGCCATGGGTGGTGGGGTGGTTACCGCCGCATTGGCCGCCGCAGTCAGTCGGGCAGGTGGCCTTGGGATGCTGAACAGTGCGGGTCCTACCCCGCTGACGGTCCTGGTCGAGGAGTTGGAAGCCTTGGGGGTTGGTCCTTTCGGGATCAACTTCACGGCACACAACAGGGACGGGAGTGACCGCCCAGATCGGGAGGAGGTCGTGTACGCGGCTGCCCATGCGCGGGTCGTCGAGTTCTTCTGGGCGGCGCCGAACCCGGACTGGATCGAGTGGGTGCACACGACTGGTTGCTTGGCCTGCTGGCAGGTCGGAGCGGTTGCGGAGGCGAAGCTGGCCGCCGACTCAGGCTGCGACCTGATCGTGGCGCAGGGCGTTGAAGCAGGCGGGCACGTCCGGGGCTCGACAGGGCTCCTGCCACTGCTCGACAGCGTCCTGGACTCGGTCGACATACCTGTCCTGGCGGCCGGTGGGATCACCACCGCCCGGTCGATGGCTGCCGTCATGATGGCTGGCGCCGCAGGTGTCCGGCTCGGAACGCGTTTCTTGGCGACACCCGAATCTGGGGCTCACCCGGCGTATGTGAACGCACTCCTTGCCGCCGGCAATGACTCGACGGTGCTCACCGACTTGTTCTCGGTGGGATGGCCGGACGCGCCGCACCGGGTGATCGCCGCGGCAGCGGCTGCTGCACTGGCCCACGACGGTGACACCGTCGGAACCATGGGAGGCCAGCCTGTGGTCCGGTTGAGCGCTCGGACACCCAACCGCGATGTCAGCGGCAACGTGGGGGCGATGGCGTTGTACGCAGGTCAGGGAGTCGGCCAGGTGACCTCGATCATGCCGGCGGGTCAGATCGTCACGAAACTTGCGTCGGAAACACAGAGCCTGCTGACTCGTTGGCGCGACAGCGAGTGACGCCGGGCTCGTGAACGTGACGGTGTCGCCGTCTTCGAAGAAGCTGCGCACCGACCCGTCGCGGCGGCGACGACCACGGATCAGGACTTCCGGCTGACCGGGTAGTGCGTGACGCCGTTACCCTCGATGACGCTCGGGTTGTTCAGCTGGACCGGAGCCTTGCCGAGGTTTCTCGAACCAGCGGACGCCGTCGCCGAGCAAGGTCGGCACGAGGTCGACGTGGATGGCGTCGAGGAGGCCGGCGTCCAGGCACTGCTGGGCTGTCTTCGAACTGGCGACCACGACGTTCTTCTCACCCGCGGCCTGCTGGGCAAGCTCTACCGCGCTCTCGATGCTGTCGACGAAGGTGAACGTGTCGGTGTGGGGCCAGTCGGTGGGCGGCTCGTGGGTGACCACGAAGACCGGGACACCCAACGGGTGCATGCCGCCCCAGCCCCTGGGAAATGTCGAACAGGTGCCGGCCCGCGATCAGCGCGCCCACGCCGGTCGATCCCGTCGGCCGGATCGGCGACGAAGCCGTCCAGCGACATCGACATGTTGGCGATGACCTTGCCCATCTCGATCTCCTTGCGTAGGTCGGTGGTGAACCGATGTTGACACCACCAACGCTCGCGCTTGGCGCAGCACAGAACATCGGCCAGGGGGCCGATCTCGGAATCACCCCTGGCTGAAATCGTGGCTGGCAGACTCCGATGTCAGCTGACCACCAAGGCAGGGCGGATCGTGCCGGTCACCTTGCCGAGCCCGATGCGCGAGCCGTCCGGCCCGGGCGCCGAGCCCGTGATCGTGACGGTGTCGCCGTCTTCGAGGAAGCTGCGCACCGACCCGTCCGCCAACGTGACCGGTTCGGCACCGTTCCAAGTCAGCTCGAGGAACGAACCCCTCTCCTCACGCAACGGCCCGCTGACCGTGCCCGACGCGTAGAGGTCGCCGGTCCGCAGCGAAGCGCCGTTGGCCGTGATGTGGGCGAGTTGCTGCGCGGCGGTCCAGTACATCGTCGCGAACGGCGGCCGTGAGACCACAGTGCCGTTCCACGACACCTCGAGGCGCAGGTCGAGCCCCCAGGGATCGCCGTCGGCATCGCGGAGGTAGCCGGCGGGTTCCGGGTCGCGCCGTGGCGGTGCCAAGCGGGCGTGCGCGAGGGCTTCCAGCGGAACCACCCACGGCGAGATCGAGGTGGCGAAGGATTTGCCGAGGAAGGGCCCCAATGGCACGTATTCGAAGGCCTGGATGTCACGCGCCGACCAGTCGTTGAGGAGCACCGCGCCGAAGACGTGATCGGCAAACGCCGTGCCGGGCACCGGCCGGCCCAGCACCGACGGCACTCCCACGACGAATCCCACCTCCGCCTCGATGTCCAGCCGCGTCGACGGACCGTGGGTCACGGTGTCGTCATCTCGGCGCAGGCCCGCGGGTCGCACGACATCAGTACCGGAGGGCACCACCGTGCCTGCACGCCCGTGGTAACCGATCGGCAGGTGCCGCCACGCGTTCGGCAGGCCCGGCGAGTCGGGCCGGAAGATCTCACCGACGTTCCGGGCGTGGTACTCAGAGGCGTAGAAGTCGACGTAGTCGGCGACGTCGAACGGCATGTGGAGGGTGATCTCGGCCTGCGGGACCAGGTGCGGCTCGACCAGGTCGCGGTGTGGTTCCTCGCCCAGCAACTCGCCGACCCACCCGCGAACGGCCGACCACGCACGTGGGCCGAGGATCATGAACGGGTTGAGACTGGGTTGAGAGAACACGTGCCCACCATCGAGGTTCTCGACTGCCGCGAGGGGCGCGAGGTCGAGCACGTACTCGCCGATCGCCACGCCGATGCGCGGCTCCTCGTCCGCGGTCGAGAACACTCCGTAAGGGAGCGCGTGGATGCCGAAGGGCGAGCCCTCCGGCAGCGGGACCCAGGTCGTGGCCACGCGATTACTCCTTGGTGACGAGGCCGAGAGCGAGCAGGTCGTCGACAGGTTCGGCGATGCTGCATGAGCCGTACGAATTGCACCACGTGCGCACCCGAGCGGCCGACCCGATCGGCAACGCGCGAATACGGGCCGCGACCGCCGTGGGGTCGCGATCGGCGAGCGCACGAGCCACGCCGGCAGCGTCGCCACCGTCGAGCGCCACGGCGACCGCCAGCAGCGCATTGAGGAAGCCGTGCTGCTCGACACCATCGGACGACGTGTGCCGGACGGCTCCGTGCAGACCGGCCGTGAACTTGAACGGCACATCGAGTTCGAGACAGGTGAGGATGAATGCCGCCATATGGTCGTCGGGCGGAAAGGCCTCACTGATGACTCCGCCGGTGCGCAGCTTGGCGCGGTACCCGGAGTCGGCGACGATCTCGAGGGCGTCGCGCCAGTCCGGCAGTCGAGGTATCTCGACATACGCGGGCTCCTCGTCGTCGGGCCCCCCCAGTGCGGCGTCGAGCGCGGTCACGGTGCGCTTGGCGGGGTCGGGCAGCGGCTCACCGCGGAGGGGGATCTCGATGCCACGGAGAACCATCCGCTCCTCCGCGGCTACCACGTCGACCGCAGGCCCGACACCGCCGACGCCGGTGTCGACGACCACTGTCACGCCGAACGGCTCGGATCGGGTGTGGAGGCGGGCCGCCAGCTCGTCCAGTCGCGAAGCCGGGCAGAGGAACGGTCCGACCAGCGGGCCGTACCAGGCGGCCCGGTGCCGCTCGTGCGCGCTTACCGCGTCGGGCATCGGTGCGTTGCCGGGAGGGAACAGCGCAGCGTCGTCGATCAACGCCATGAACAGAGGGCTGGTTGACACGCTCGGGACTGTAACGCATGGTGTCAGTGAGCGATCAGAAGCGTTCGATAATCGAACACTGAGAGGCAACCGCTATGGCCTATTACCGCAGCGCCGGCGAGATTCCACCTAAGAGGCACACCCAGTTCCGGCGGCCCGACGGCGGGCTCTACTACGAGGAGTTGATGGGCGAGGAGGGCTTCTTCTCCGACTCCTCGCTGCTGTACCACAGAGGTGTCCCGTCCGCGATCGTCGACTCACGCGTGTGGGAACTGCCCGACATGCGCACGATCCCGAACCATCCCTTGAAGCCGCTGCACCTGAAGTTGCACGAACTGTTCCCGGGAAACGACTGGAAGGCGGCCGACGTCGTCACCGGCCGACGGCTGCTCCTGGGCAACGGCGACGTCCGCATCGCCTACGTCGCGGCCGGCGAGTCCTCCCCGCTGTACCGCAATGCGATCGGTGACGAGTGCGTCTACGTCGAGGACGGCGAGGCGACGCTCGAGACCATGTTCGGCGTGCTGACGGTGCGCAAGGGTGACTACGCGATCATCCCGAGATCCACGGTGCACCGTTGGGTGCCCACCGGCGAGGGCCCGTTGCGGGCCTACTGCGTCGAGGCCAACTCGCACATCACGCCCCCGAAGCGGTATCTGTCCAGGTACGGTCAGTTGCTGGAGCACTCGCCCTACTGCGAGCGCGATCTGCATGCGCCGGGCGAGCCGTTCGTCGTCGAGCAGGGAGACGTCGAGGTCTTCACCAAGCACCGCGGGCACGGGCCGTCCGGGCTGGTGGGCAGCATCGTCGTCTACCCGACGCACCCCTTCGACGTGATCGGATGGGACGGGTGCCTGTACCCGTACACGTTCAACGTGTCCGACTTCGAGCCGATCACCGGCCGCGTCCACCAGCCGCCGCCGGCGCATCAGGTCTTCGAGGGTTACAACTTCGTCATCTGCAACTTCGTGCCGCGCAAGGTCGACTACCACCCGCTGGCCGTCCCGGTGCCCTACTACCACTCCAACGTCGACTCCGACGAGGTCATGTTCTACGTCGAGGGCGACTACGAGGCGCGCAAGGGTTCGGGCATCGCCAAGGGATCCATCACGCTGCACCCCGGTGGTCATTCGCACGGTCCGCAGCCGGCCGCCATCGAGGCCGCCCTCGGCAAGGAGTACTTCGACGAACTCGCCGTCATGGTCGACACGTTCCGCCCGCTGGAGATCGGCGAGGCGGGAGTGGACAGCGACGACGGCGCCTACGCGTGGAGTTGGAGCGGCCGCGGCCCGGAGGGCTGAGCGAGCGATTGCGAGCGAGAGCCCGGAGGGGCGTGGCGCGACCATCGGGCTGGAGCGGCCGGGGCCGCAGGCCCGAGGAGACTGACCAATGCACGCAGGATCGCCACGGCTGGTATCGCCACAGCAGCGGCCGTTGTGATCGCCGCCGCACCGGCGAGCGCGCACTTCTGTTTCAAGAACGAGGTCAACGCGAGGGCGGCCCAGGGTATGGCCGGCTCGCAGGGGTGGACGTCGTTCGGGGAGCTCGCTGGTGAGATCACTGGACTGTGCCCCGTGGGGATCGAGATCCTCGCCGACGCGGCCGGTGTCACCACCGCCACGCCGATAAAGGCGCACGGTGTCATGGCCGGCGGCACGCTGCGCAAGGAGGACGGCGGCGGTAACCCGGCGATCTCGCACCTCGACTTCGACGCCATCGACGCTGCGTTCCCCGAGGCGGCCGCAGCCTGCGAGTAGCGCGACAGCCGGTGGTGCCCGGGTCCCGTGCGGACCCGGGCACCCAGCGTTGCTGGTGGCTCAGATGACATCGCGACGGCTGACGAGCGCCAGCGCAGCCACGGCGAACGCGATGACATAGGCGGCGATCAGCCACGCCGCCGGGGCTGCGTCGAGCACGGTCAGCACGCCCGGCGTTCCGTCACGGCCGCTCTGAGCGGTGCCGCCCAACGCGCCGGCGAGTGACCCCGCCGCCGTGCCCGGCATCAGGTCGGTCACCGCCTCGACCGGCCCGAGCAAGCCGCCGACGCCACGCAGCAGGTTCTCGACGACCAGCGCCCACACCAGGCCGAGTCCGACGGCCAGGGCAGGGCTGCGGGCCAGCGTTCCGACCAGGACGCCGGCGGCGGTCCACATCCCGAAGATGAGCAGCCCGGCGCCGATGGCCTCGGCCGATCCGGACAGCGTCGGCCAGACGATCGTCTGCGACTCCACCGAGGCGATCAGCACGGAAACCCCGAGGTCGACCGCGAACGTCGCCACGACGGCTCCGGCCACGACGACACCGAGTGCCACCAGCGTGCCGCCGAAGCTGGACAGGCGTCCCGGACCCTGCATGAACACTGTCTTCCACGCTCCCCAGCCGTAGCCGCTGCCCACGGCGAGTCCGCCGAGAATCAGCATGATCGCGCCGCCGAACATCGGCATTCCCGCGATCAGCGACTCCGGGACGGCCGCAGGCATCATGTCGGCCAGGAGCTGCGCGGGCGGGACACCCTCTCCCACGGCCGTCGCGTCGCCCGTGGCGTAGGTGATGTAGGTGAAGACGTAGCCGAAAGTGACGTTGAGGACGAGCCAGACGCCCACCATCACCCACACTGCCGGCCACTTCCGCAGTCGAAGCAGCTCGGCTCGCGTGCTCGAGATCAACGCGTTCATCGCAGAACCTCCTCGGTCATCGATGCAGGGTCAGATCCGGAGGTCATCGCGAAGAAGACCTCCTCGAGCGAACGCTCCGAGTGCCGGATCTCGTGCACCGCCGCCCCGGCCTCGACCAAGGCTCGGGTCAGCGCCGGCGTGCGCGTCGGGTCGACGTCGAGCTGCAGCCCGCCGTCGTCAAGCAGCCGGACAGCGTCGTCACCGGCCACGCCCATGGCTGTGGCCAGCGCGACGTCCGCCGGCGTCGCGCGCACGATGACCGACGTGGCGCCGCGTAGCTCTGCGACGGTGCTCTCGGTCAGCAGCCGGCCGGCCGAGATGACGCCGACGCGGTCGCAGATCTCCTGCACCTCGCTGAGCATGTGGCTGGACAGCAGGACCGTCTGGCCTTGCATGGCCAGGTCGACGATGAGCCGGCGCATGTCGGCCATGCCCGCCGGGTCGAGACCGTTGGTGGGCTCGTCGAGGACGAGCAGTTCCGGATCGCCGAGCAGGGCCGCAGCCACACCGAGACGCTGCTTCATGCCGAGCGAGTACGACTTGAAGCTGTCCGCGCCGCGCTCGCGTAGGTCGACGCGGTCGAGGGCGGCCTCCACCTCCGCGCCACCCAGGCCCCGGTAGCGGGCCATGACG
>DATHII010000335.1:0-9853 GCA_035316885.1 Jiangellaceae bacterium
GCTCCGGTCTCGACTGACCAAGGCGCTGGCTGCCGTGATCGCCGGTGGCGTGGTCGGCATCGTCTTCTACGAGCAGATCCTCGGCTGGTTCACCGGCCCGTTCATCAAGGCCGTCGAACGGCTGCAGGACGAGGGCCTCGAGGCGGAGATCAACTTCGCCGGTATCGCCGACCCGTTCACGGTTCCGCTCCAGCTCGCCCTGCTGACCGGGATCGTGCTCGCCGCGCCCGTGTGGATCTACCAGATCTGGGCGTTCGTCACGCCCGGGCTCTACCGCAACGAGCGACGCTGGGCCGCGGCAGTGGTGTTCACCGCCGCGCCGTTGTTCTTCGCCGGCATCGTCCTCTGCTACTGGCTGATGCCCAAGGGCCTGAAGATCATCCTCGACCTCACCCCGAAGGACGTCAGCAACATCGTCTCGTTCAGCCAGTACTTCGGCTTCGTCATGCGGCTGATGCTGGTCTTCGGTGTGGCCTTCGTCCTGCCGGTCTTCGTGGTGCTGCTCAACGCGGTGGGCGTGCTCACCGGCGCCGGCCTGTCGGGCACCCGGCGCTGGACGGTGCTCGGCATCTTCGTGTTCGCCGCTGTCGCGACGCCGACCGCCGACCCGGTCACGATGCTGATGCTCGCTGTGCCCATGTGGGTGCTGTTCGAGTCCGCCGTCCTCGTCTGCCGGTTCAACGACCGCCGCCGGGCCCGCGAGCTGGGCACAGATCTGGACGACGACACGGCGTCGACGCTCGAACCGGCCCGGCAGGAGCCGTCTGACGACGTTCCGTCCCACCTCGACGACGTGACCTGAGCTCCCGCCCCCCGCGGCCGCTACCCTTCGCCCGTGTCCCGGCAGATCGCGCTCCTGATCAACCCGACGTCAGGCCGCGGGCGTGGTGCGCGGGTCGGGCGCGAGGTCGCGGCGCGGCTGCGCGACGCCGGGCTCGCCGTGCGCGAGCTGTCCGGGCGCGACGTCCGTGAGAGCCAGGATCTCGCCCGCGAGGCCGTCGAGCAGGAAACGGACGCCCTGGTGGTCGTCGGTGGCGACGGGATGGTGCACCTGGGCCTGCAGGCCGTCGGCGGCACCGACGTTCCCTTCGGTGTCGCACCAGCGGGCACCGGGAACGACTTCGCCCGCGCCGTCGGCGTCCCGCTGGGAGACCCGATCGCGGCTGCCGACATCGTGGTGGCCGGTACCGAACGCCGGATCGATCTCGGCCGCACGGGCAGCCAGTGGTTCGGCGGCGTCGTGGCTGCCGGCTTCGACGCCCGCGTCAACGACCGGGCCAACCGGATGACCTGGCCGCGCGGGCGGATGCGCTACAACATCGCGATGCTGATCGAGCTCGGGGTCTTTCGCCCGGTGCCGTACGTGCTGGAGCTGGACGGGGAACCGTGGGAGACCAGCGCCATGCTCGTGGTGGTCGGCAACATCCCCTCCTACGGGGGCGGAATGAAGGTGACCCCCGATGCCGTGGTTGACGACGGGCTGCTCGACGTCATGGTCGTCAAACCGCTGTCGAAGGCGCGGTTCCTGACCGTCTTCCCGAGGGTCTACTCCGGCTCCCACGTCACATTGCCCTTCGTCGAGATCCGCCGCGCCAAGCAGGTGCGCATCGATGCTCCCGGCATCACCGCCTACGCCGACGGTGAGCGGCTGGGCCCGCTGCCGCAGACGTTCGAGGCGGTGCCCTCGGCGCTGCGGGTCATGGTGCCGGCCTGATCAACCGGGGTGTGGCGGTAGCGTGGCGACATGGGCTCGCCCGCGGAGAGCTATGCAGCCGCGCGGCGGCGCCAGCAGAACCGGGCGAGTGCCCTGGGCCGGTTCCGGGCCGGCTACGCGTTCGAGCTCGACGAGTTCCAGGTGAGGGCCTGCAGGGCCGTCGAGGCCGGCCGTGGCGTGCTCGTCGCCGCGCCGACCGGCTCGGGCAAGACCGTCGTGGGCGAGTTCGCCGTGAGCCTGGCACTCGAGCACGGTCGCAAGTGCTTCTACACCACGCCGATCAAGGCCCTGTCCAACCAGAAATTTCACGACCTGGTCGCCCGCCACGGGCCGGAGGATGTCGGCCTGCTCACCGGCGACAACACTGTCAACGGCGCCGCCCCGGTCGTCGTGATGACCACCGAGGTGCTGCGCAACATGCTCTATGCCGGGTCCGCCACGTTGTCGGGGCTCGGCTACGTGGTCATGGACGAGGTGCACTACCTGGCCGACCGGTTCCGCGGCGCGGTCTGGGAAGAGGTGATCATCCACCTGCCGGAGTCGGTCAGCCTGGTCTCCCTCTCGGCGACCGTCTCGAACGCCGAGGAGTTCGGCGACTGGCTCTCGACCGTCCGCGGCGACACCGACGTCGTCGTGGAGGAGCGCCGCCCGGTGCCGTTGTGGCAGCACGTCATGGTGGGCTCGCGCCTGCTCGACCTGTTCGTCACGGGCGGCTCCGACGACGGGCACCGTCGGGTCAACCCCGACCTGTTGCGGTACTCCCGCGACGAGCAGCGGCTGGCGCGGTTCGGCGACCGGCGGCCGAGCCGCGGCGGCCACCGTCCACGCCGCAACGGTGGCGCTTACCCGCCTGGACGCGTCGACGTGCTCGACCGGCTCGACCGCGAGGGCCTCCTGCCGGCCATCGTCTTTGTGTTCAGCCGCGCCGGCTGCGACGCCGCGGTGCGACAGTGCCTCGACGCAGGGGTCCGGCTGACCTCCCCCGACGAGCGCGACGAGATCCGGGAGGTGGTCGAGCGGCGCTGCGCGGACATCCCCGACGAGGACCTCTACGTCCTCGGCTACCACGAGTGGGCCGAAGGCCTCGAACGCGGGCTGGCCGCCCATCATGCCGGCATGCTCCCGACGTTCAAGGAGGTCGTCGAGGAGCTGTTCGTGAAGGGCCTGGTGCGGGCCGTGTTCGCGACAGAGACGCTGGCGCTGGGCATCAACATGCCGGCCCGGTCGGTGGTACTCGAACGGCTGGTGAAGTGGAACGGCGAGACCCACGCGGACGTGACTCCCGCTGAGTACACCCAACTCACCGGTCGAGCCGGCCGGCGCGGCATCGACGTCGAAGGCCATGCCGTCGTGCTGTGGCAGGCCGGGTTGGACGCGTCCGCGGTGGCCGGGCTCGCCTCGACCCGCACCTATCCGCTGCGCTCGTCGTTCCGTCCGTCCTACAACATGGCGGTCAACCTGGTAGGGCAGGTGGGCCGCGCTGCGGCACGCGAACTGCTGGAGTCGTCGTTCGCGCAGTTCCAGGCCGACCGCGCGGTCGTCGACCTGGCGCGGACACTGCGCCGGCAGGAGGAGGCCCTCGAGGGCTACCGCGAGGCGATGGCCTGCCACCTCGGCGACTTCGAGGAGTACGCCGACCTGCGCCGCCGCATCGCGGAGCGGGAGGCCGCGCTGGCTCGGCAGGGCACCGCCCTGCGCAAGGCGGCCGCAGCTGCTGCTCTCGAACGACTGCGGCCCGGCGACGTCGTGCGGGTGCCCGCCGGCAAGTTCGCCGGCCTCGCGGTGGTGCTCGACCCGGGCATGTCCACCGGGGGGCGCGGCGATGGGCCCAGGCTCACCGTGCTCACCCAGGCTCGCCAGGTCCGGCGGCTCTCGCTGGTCGACTTCCCGGTCGCCGTAGAGCCGCTCACGCGGATGCGGATCCCGCGGTCGTTCAACCCGAAGGCCGCGCCGTCCCGGCGGGATCTCGCGGCGGCACTGCGGGCGAAGGCACCCGACGAGGACGAGCGGCGGCCACGGCGTCCGCGATCGGCCGCCGCGGATGACGAGGAGCTGCTGGATCTGCGGCGACGGTTGCGCGCACATCCGTGCCACGGCTGCGCCGACCGTGAGGAGCACTCCCGCTGGGCCGAGCGGTGGCTGCGGCTGCGGCGCGAGACCGAGCAACTGCAGCGGCGGGTCGAGTCCCGGACCAACACGGTGGCCCGCCAGTTCGACCGGGTCTGTGCGGTGCTCGAGAACTTGGGGTACCTGCGTGGTGACGAGGTGACGCCGGCTGGGCGGCGGCTCACGCGGCTCTACACCGAGCTCGACCTGCTTGCCGCAGAGGCGTTGCGGGCGGGACTGTGGGACGCACTCGATCCGGCGGAGCTGGCTGCCTGCCTGTCCGCCCTGAGCTACGAGTCCCGCCAGCCCGACGACGCGGTACCGCCGCGGATGCCACCGGGCAGGGTGCGCGACGTCTTGGGCGAGATGGTCAGGCTGTGGGGTGACCTGGACGCGCTGGAGAAGGATCACCGGCTCGACTTCCTGCGCGAGCCCGACCTCGGCTTCGCCCATGCGGCCTGGCGATGGACCACCGGCCACAGGCTCGAGTCCGTGCTCACCGAAGCCGAGTTGACCGCCGGCGACTTCGTGCGGGCCGTCCGGCAGCTACTGGACCTGCTCGACCAGGTGGCCGACGCCGCCGGCGACACCCCCCTGCGTGAAACCGCCCGGTCGGCGGCGGCGTCGCTGCGCCGCGGCGTGGTGGCCTACGCGACGCTGACCTAGCCGGCCGCCGGTGCTGCGAGGGCGTTCAGCACGCGGTTGAGGGACGCGTCGAGGTTCCACCGGTCACCGAGTTCCACAAGCGCGGCGGGGTCGTGCGGCTCGCGCGGCATCGTGTCGTCGTAGTCGGGGAGCGGGACATCGGTGCGGACGGCGACCACCGTCGGCGCGACCTCGAGATACGACCGTGCATCGGCGAGCTTGCGGCGCAACGTCGAGGCGAGGTCGGCCGCCGGGTCGTCGACGGCCGTCAGCAGCCCGTCGACGTCGCCGAATCGCGTGACCAGGGTGGCGGCGGTCTTGTCGCCGACGCCCAGCACGCCGGGCAGGCCGTCGCTCGGATCGCCGCGCAGCGTCGCGAACGCCGCGTACGCCTGCCCCGGGATGCCGTACTTCGCGGTCACGACCGCCTCGTCGACGATCTCGTGGCGGCCGACGCCCCGAGCCGTGTAGAGGACGCGGACCCCGCGTGAGTCGTCGACGACCTGGAACAGGTCGCGGTCGCCCGTGACGACGTCGACCGGGCCCGGGTCGCGGGCCGCGAGGGTGCCGATCACGTCGTCGGCCTCGAACCCCGCAACACCGAAATGGGCGATTCCCAGGGCCTCCAACACGTCGAGGATCACCGGCACCTGAGCCTCGAGGGCTGCGGGAACCTCCTCCCGGTTCCTCGCCCGGTCGGCGAGGCGGTGCGCCTTGTACGACGGCAGCGCATCGGCGCGGAATGCCGGCCGCCAGTCGGCGTCGAGACAGGCCACGAGCCGATCCGGCGACCGGACCGTGACCAGCCGCGCGATGAAGTCGAGCAGGCCCCGGACGGCGTTGACCGGGCTTCCGTCAGCGGCGGTGATCGACTCCGGCACACCGAAGAAGGCCCGGAAGTACAGCGAGGCGGTATCCAGCAGCATGAGACGGCTCACGGGGGACGAGCCTGCCACGTCGACCGCGCACCGGGCCGATACGCTCCGGACGGTGACCGCTGATCGCCTCGAACGCGCCCGCGCCGCCGCTGCCGATGCCGGAATCGACGTTCTCCTGGTCACGCCCGGTGCAGACCTGCGTTATCTCACCGGCTACGACGCCATGCCCCTCGAGCGGCTCACCTGCCTTGTGCTGCCGGCCACGGGCGACCCCCGGCTGGTCGTGCCGGCGCTCGAGCGCCCGGCCGCGGTGGCGTCACCGGCCGGGACGCTCGGTGTGGAGATCGTGGACTGGCAGGAGACCGAGGACCCGGTCGCGTTGGTGGCCCGTCTAGTGCCGCCTGCTCGACGTGTGGGGGTCGACGACCACATGTGGGCCGAAAAGGTGCTGAGGTTCCGTGCGGCGATGCCCGGGATCGACCAGGTGCTGGCCGGCCCCGTCCTGCACGAGTTGCGCCTACGCAAGTCGCCGGACGAGACCGGCGCGTTGCGCGAGGCCGGCGCGGCGATCGACCGCGTGCACGCCCGGATGGGGGAGTGGCTGCGTGCCGGGCGCACGGAGCGCGACGTCGGGCGCGACATCGCCGGCGCGATCGTCGCCGAAGGGCACGTCCGCGTCGACTTCGTCATCGTCGCGTCGGGCCCGAACAGCGCCAGCCCTCATCACGAGACCGGTGACCGGACGATCGGTGGCGGCGATGCGGTCGTCGTCGACATCGGCGGCACGACGAGGGCCGGCTACTGCTCGGACGAGACACGCACCTACGCAGTCCGGGCGCCCACCGACGAATACGTGGCGGCGTACGAGGCGCTGCGGAGCGCGCAGGCCGCGGCAGTCGAGTGGGTTCGGCCGGGGGTGACTGCCGCATCGGTCGACGCTGCCGCGCGGGATGTGCTCGACCGGGCCGGGCTGGGGGAGTACTTCGTCCACCGCACCGGCCACGGCATCGGGCTGGAGACCCACGAAGAGCCCTATATCGTCGCGGGCAACGCCACGCCACTCGAGGCGGGCATGGCGTTCTCGATCGAGCCAGGTTTCTACCTGCCCGGCCGGTTCGGCGCCCGTATCGAGGACATCGTCGTAGCGACCGACGACGGCGTGGAGCGGCTCAATCTCCGCCCCCGCGAGCTCATCGTCCTCGACACCTGACCCTGACGCCGCCACTTCCTCGTCTTGTGGCGGGTTTGCCACCTCTCGTTGAGTGACGAGGCGTTGAAAAGCCGCCACAAGTTGCGAGGAGGCGGGGGTCAGGTCAGTGCGTTCAGCGCGAGGTCGACGTCGGCCTCGGTGGTGTAGAGGTGGAACGAGGCCCGCAGCCGGCCACCGCGGACGGCCGCGCGGACACCGGCAGCCTCCAGCCGCTCCTGTGCGCCAGCGACGTCGGCGGAGACGATGGCCGAATCGGCCGTCGGCAGCCCGAGCCCCTCCCGGAACCGGTTGGCGAGTCCGACGTCGTACTCCCCGATCTGGTCGACGCCAACCTGCTCGATCAGTTCCAGAGCGGGGGCGGTTGCCACCCAGGTGAACCACGCGGGCGAGATGTCCAGGCGGCGGGCATCCGATGCGAGGCGCAGCGGCGGACCGTAGTACGAGGTGTGCGGGTCGTCGCCGGCCCACCAGCCCGCGAGGTGCGGGAGGATGCGGTCGCGCAGATGCGGTGTCGTGACCAGGAAGGCCGTTCCTCGCGGAGCAAGCAGCCACTTGTACGTCCCGCACACCACGGCGTCGAACCGGGTGCCGTCGACCGGCATCCAGCCGCAGGCCTGGGTCGCGTCGACCACCGTGAGCGCCCCGGCCTCAGCCGCGGCCGCCGTGATGGCGTCGACGTCGGCCACGGCGCCGGTCGCCGACTGGACGAGGCTGAACGCCACCACGTCGGTGTCCGGTCGCACCTCGTTCGGCAGGTCGACGGCGGGGACCGTGCGGACCTGTACCCCTCGTGACTCCTGGACGAGCCACGGGAACAGGTTGGAGGTGAACTCCTCCTCGGGTGCCAGTACTCGCGCGCCGTCGGGCACCGACGCTGCGACCGTGCCGACCAGTTGGGACACTTGCGAACCGGTGGTGATGTCGGTCGCGTCGGCGCCGACGAGGCGGGCGAATGCGTCGCGAGCATGCCCGGTCGCCTGGCCCCAGGCCTCCCACGACCCGCGGCCGACCCGCCAGTCGGCGAGGGCTTCCTGCAACGCGTCCCAGGCCGGCCACGGGGGCAGGCCGTAGCTGGCCGTGTTGAGCCAGCCGGGCTCGGGATCGAACAGCGCACGTGCCTTGGCGATGTCCACGCCGGACATCGTGCCACTCGACGGACCCTCGCTCATCTAGGGTGACGGCGTGGAGGAGATCGACCGGCAGATCGTCGACCTGCTCGCCCGGGACGGCCGGCTGAGTTACACCGACCTCGGCAGGGCCACCGGCCTGTCCACCTCGGCCGTACACCAGCGGGTACGCCGCCTCGAGCAGCGCGGGGTGATCCGCGGCTACGCGGCCATTCTCGACTACGAGGCGGTTGGCCTCCCGCTGACGGCGTTCGTCTCCATCAAGCCGATCGACCCGAGCCAGCCCGACGATGCCCCGGACCGCTTGGCGGACATCACGGAGATCGAGGCGTGCCACTCGGTGGCCGGCGACGAGAGCCACATCCTCAAGGTGCGGGTAGGGCGCCCAGGCGACCTCGAGGACCTGCTGGCCCGGATCAGGGCCGCCGCCAACGTGTCGACCCGCACCACGATCGTGCTCTCCACACCGTATGAGGCCCGGCCTCCGGCGGAGGACAGGCGCGTCACAGACCCGGACTGACCAGGGCTCAATTTCCGAACGCGGACAGGCCGGTGAGGGCCTGGCCGATGACGAGTTGGTGCACCTCGGATGTGCCCTCGTAGGTCAGCACCGACTCGAGGTTGTTGGCGTGCCGCAGCGCTGGATACTCCAGCGTGATGCCGTTCGCGCCGAGGATGGTCCGGCAGGTCCGCGCGATCGACAGCGCCTCGCGGACGTTGTTGAGCTTGCCCAGGCTCACCTGCTCGGGGCTCAGCCTGCCCTCGTCCTTGAGCCGGCCGAGGTGCAGCGCGAGCAGGTAGCCCTTCTGCAGCTCCAGCGCCATGTCGGCCAGCTTGGCCTGGGTGAGCTGGAACGACGCCAGGGGCCGGTCGAAGACCTCACGGTCTATCGCGTACGACACCGCCGACTCCAGGCAGTCGCGGGCCGCGCCCAGCGCGCCGAACACGATCCCGAACCTGGCCTCGTTCAGGCACGACAGCGGCCCGCGCAGGCCCGACACGTCCGGCAGGACGGCGTCGGCGGGCAGCCGGACGCCCTCGAGCACGAGCTCGCTGGTGACCGACGCACGGAGCGAGAGCTTCCTACCGATCTTGGGTGCGGAGAAGCCGGGCGTGTCGGTGGGGACGACGAAGCCGCGGATGCCGTCCTCGGCACGGGCCCAGACGATGGCGACGTCGGCCACCGAACCGTTGGTGATCCACATCTTGGTGCCGTCCAGGACCCAGTCGTCGCCGTCACGGCGCGCGCGGGTGCGCATGCCGGCCGGGTTTGAGCCGAAATCGGGCTCGGTCAGCCCGAAGCAGCCGATGAGCTCGCCCGCCGCCATGCCGGGCAGCCACTGCTGCTTCTGCTCCTCGGAGCCGAACTTCCAGATCGCGAACATCGCCAGCGAGCCCTGCACCGACACCAGGCTGCGCACTCCGGAATCGGCGGCCTCGAGCTCCATGCAGGCGAGCCCGTAGGAGACCGCGTTCGTGCCCGCACAGCCGTAGCCCTCGAGGTGCATGCCCAGCAGGCCGAGCTTGCCGGCCTCGCGGGCGAGCTCCAACGGGATCTCGCCAGCCTCGTACCACTGCGCGATGTGCGGGCGGACGCGCTCCGCGGCGAAGCGGCGGACGGTCTGCTGGATCGCCTTCTCGTCGTCGGTGATCAGGTGGTCGACGTCGAGCAGGTCCAGTGCGCCGGCGGCCGTCATCGGTGTTCTCCTTCGGTGAGCCGCACTGCCGCGGCCTCGATCTGGTCCTCGCTCAGCAGCACGTGCCCGGCCGCCGGCCCCAGGGGGATGAAGCTGTCCCTGCTGGTCACCCGGGCCATCGCCCCTGTGAAGCCGCCATCGACCAGCGCCGTCAGCACGCCCTCGGAGACGCCCCCGCTGCGGCGGGTCTCGTCTGCCACCAACACCCGACCCGTGGCCGATGCCTCGCGGAGGATGTCGTCGACCGGGAGGGGAGCCAGCCAACGCAGGTCGAGCACCCGGCTGGAGACGCCACGGCGCTCGAGCCGCCGCGCGACCCGGAGGCTCATCCGCAGTCCGTTGGCGAAGCTGACGATGGTGAGGTCACGTCCGTCACCGTACGTGCGGCCGCGACCAATCGGCACGTGGTCGCTCTCCCAGCGCTCCGGCGGCACGTACGGGTCGAGCCAGCCGTCGTCGTCGGGCTCGTGCAGATC
>DATHII010000336.1:0-2043 GCA_035316885.1 Jiangellaceae bacterium
GGCACCGAGGTGACCGTCTCCATCGCCACCGGCCGGCTCTGCGGCTGACAACCGCCTCGATCGGGTTCGTCTCGCAGGCAAGCTGCTCGACTCATGTAAGGGACACCGGTGCTTGATCACGCCGGGGTCCCAGGGTTGCATGGTCATCCCGGCTGGTTCGGGGGGTGGCGTCGAGATCGACTCTGGGGGAGGTTCGTAGGTGCGTGCCTGGCCCCGTGGAGGTGATTGCCACACCCGGCTGGCCACGGATGCCCCGGATGAGGAGAGTGGCTTCGCCCGTCGAGGTGGGAGCCGGTTACAGCACATGAGTGGGAGCCGCGGTTGGCGCGTGTCTCCTTGGGACCGTGGCCTTGATCGTGCGTCGCTCCTGCGGGCGAGCCGGTGGAACCGACACGACGAGAGGAGACGGCATGGACGACAGGCGTCTGGTTGGCATTGACTTGGGCATCGCCAGCGCGCACACGGTGCGGGTGCTCGACGGTGACGGCAACACGGTCGCCAAGCGCAAGGCGTGGCCGACGGTGGAGAGCTTGAGCGAGATCGAGACGGTGGCGTTGGGGGGCTGCTCGGCAGGAACGCGGCTGGAGGTGGTCGTCGAGCCGACTGGGCCGGCGTGGTTGCCGATCGCGGTGTTCTTCAGCGCCCGCGGGCACGTCGTGCATCGGGTGTCGTCGGCGAAGGCGGCGGATCTGCGCCGGTTCCTGTCGCGGCACACGAAGACCAACGGCATCGACGCCGACACACTGGCCCGCTTGCCGCTGTTTGACCCTCCGGGCTTGCAGCCGTTGGTGCTCGCGGGTGCGGAACGGGCGGCGTTGGACCGCCGCGTCCGCGTCACCGATCGCCTCACCCAGGCCGGTGCCGGGCACAAGCGGCGGATCAAGGATCTGACCCGTCAGCTGCTACCGATGAGCCCGCTGACCGGGGATCTCGGGGTCAGCGACCTCGCCGTGCTGGAACGCTGGGCAGACCCCAACGTCCTGGTCAAGCTGGGTGTCAAACGACTCGGCGCGTTCATCGCCAAGACCTCCAACGGTCACCACGGTGCCGCGCGGGCCGCCCAGTGGATCACCGCAGCAGAGACATCACTCGCCCTCTACGACGGCCACCCAGCCGTCGCCTTTGCCGACTTGGCCGCCGAGATCGCCACCGAGGTCCGGCTGCTGCGTGCCGTTCAGACCGAGCTCGCCGCCCACGCCACCGAGCGCGAGTCGTGCTATCGGTGGGTCGACCCCGCCGGGCTCGCCCGCTCGCTACCCGGCGTCGCCGACATCGGCGGCCCCGCCCTCGTGGCCGCCATCGGCGATCCCGCCCGCTTCCCCCGCGGCAAACAGTTCCGGTCCTTCACCGGCCTCGTCCCCAAGGCCTCCGAGACCGGCGACACCGACCGCAAAGGCCAGGCGATGTCAAAGGCCGGGTCGTCGCTACTGCGCACCACGTTGGTCCGTGCCGCCGACACCGCCCGCAAGCTCGACCCCCAGCTCGCCCGCACCTACTACCTCCAGATGGTCGAACGAGGCAAAGACCACCTCGGCGCCCTCTGCGTCGTCGCCGCCAACCTCGCCGAACGGTTCTGGGCCGTCATGAACCGAGGGATGCCCTACGTCATCTGCGACACCGACGGCCGGCCGGTCACGCCCGAGGAGGCCAAGGCGATCATCGCCGAGCAGTGGACAGTCCCACCCAACGTGCGTTCCCGTCGACGCAACAAGAAGACGGGGAAGGCCCCTCAAACAGTCCTTGCCGGACAGTCAAAGCCACACGCTCGAAGCGCCAGCACACGAGGCGACCTTCCCCACCCGGCATCGTCCACCGACACCGTCCACCACGTCAACCAAAGGTCCGCTTGACAACCAATCCTCCATAGGAGATCACCTCCCGAGCTCGCCGCCGCCGCTCCGCAGCGGCGCTCACCCACCTGCCCGATCGGCGCAACTCCTGCAGGCCGGCCGGGGAGCCCGCGCCGGACGAGCCCCGGTCAGCCGCCCGCGTCCGGGAGCTCCACGCGGCCGTGCTCGTCGGGGATCTCGGCGAAACGGCGGG
>DATHII010000337.1:0-4664 GCA_035316885.1 Jiangellaceae bacterium
GGTCGAGGACGTCGTCGAGACCGGAGGCGAGCCGGTAGATCTCCTCACGGTCGAACGGCGTGACGAAGGTCGAGTTGACCCGGCGGATTATGTCGTGGGTGTGCTCATCGCCCCTTGTGCTCTATCTCCTTGAGGGAGGTGGCGACCGCGGCCCGGTCGGCGTCGTCGGCCAGGGCCTCGGCGAGCAGGCGGACACCCTCTCGGACGTTCTGTGCCGACGCGGTGAAGAGGTCGTAGAACACGGTGTCGCGCGGCGAGAGGCGCAGGCGCACGGTGCACTCCGTCGTGGATGGCGGTGGAACGGTCGAATGCTGGGTGGTGCACGGACGGCGGCGCCCGCCGACCGGTCAGCGGGCTACCGGCCGGTCATATGATGCCCAGCGGACTGGGGGGACCGGTGCCCGGGAACCACGACGTCCCGTACGCGTCCCACCACAGCACGAGCACCCAGGTCAGGGCCAGGAAGAGCCCGGCGACCGCCCATGCCCACCGCGCGTCGCGATCCAGCGGTGCGGCCAGCAGGCGGACGCCGTACCGGACCCTGGCCGTCCCCGGCCCGAGCCAGACCAGCAGGAGCGCCACCGCTCCACCGGCGAGGTAGGGGAGCCGCACATTGGGCTGGTCGGACAGGGCGATCGCCGCACCGACCACGAAGCCGCACAGGCACACCCAGGCACATTGCACGAGCGCCGGCACGGAGACGACGACGAGATCCCACGGCGATCCGATCGCCGTGAACCATCTGTCGCCCCGCTGAGCACCTCTGGCCAGACGACGCTCGTTGAGCCTCCACCGCATGCGCCAGGCCGTTCGCGCGAGCACTGTCACGGCGAACAGAACCACGGCACCGACGTACGGAGCCACTCCGAACAGCATCACCATCGCCAGCCCGGCGGCGCCCACGGCCACGCGAGCGGGCCAGTCCCGCAGTGGGCGTGCTTGGCCCTGTGGAACGGGTTCGCCGGCCGCCGGGGTGGGAGCCACCGGGACTGGTGCGCCGACCGGCGGCGACCACGGGCCCGCTGGGACGGCGGCCGGGGTCGCTGATAGATCGACCCGAGTGGGCGCGACCGATCGCTGCACCGGGGCCGTCACAGGTGCGGGCATCACCACCGAGGTGACGTCCGGATCGGGCCCGGAGAGCCGCTGGTGGATCTCGGCGACGGTCGGGCGGCGCGCGGGCTCCACCGCCAGCGCCCGGTGGAGGAGCGCGGCCAGTTCCGGCTCGACACCGTCGAGGTCGTGCTGTCCGCGGCGGATGCGGTCGAGCACGGCGGCGTCTGGCCCGGTCCCGAAGGGCGGCCGCCCGGTGGCCGCGAAGGCAACGGTCGCGGCCCAGCCATGGACGTCGGTCGCGGGTGCCGGTTCCCTGCTGTCGATCGTCTCCGGTGCGAGGTAGCCGGGTGTCCCGATGACCATCCCGGTGGCGGTCAGCCTCGTCTCGTCGACCGCCCTGGCCAGCCCGAAGTCGATGAGGACCGGCCCGTCGTCAGTCAGCAGGACGTTGCCCGGCTTGACATCGCGGTGCACCAACCCGGCCGCGTGAACGCTGGTGAGCGCCTCGGCCAGGCCCGCCGCCAGTCTCGCGACGGCCTCGGCACGCAACGGCCCGTGGTCGGCGACGACGCGATCCAACGACGCTCCGCGCACGTACCTGGTCACGACGTACGGTGGGTCGCCCTCGACGTCGGCGTCGAGGACCTCGGCGACCCGGGGGCCGCGCACTCGTTGCAGGGTCGCGACCTCACGACCGAACCGCATGCGGCCGTCCTGTCCGCCGACCAGCCACGGACGGAGTGCCTTCACCGCGACCAGATCACCGGTCGGGCCGACGGCGAGGTGGACGACTCCCATGCCGCCTTCGCCGAGGCGTTCGACGAGGCGGTACGGTCCGAGCCGCTGCGGCTCGGTCGTCGGTCCGTTCACGCAGACGACGGTAACCCGGCCGGGCGGCCGCTGTGGTGAGAGCCTGCGTTTGTCAGGTTGGGCAGCGGGAAGGGGACGCGCATGACGACTCCGTATCCGCCGCTGCCGCCCGACGAGCCCCGCCCTCCCGACCCGGAACCGACCCCGCAACCCGGCCCGCCCGAACCGATCCCGCCTGGACCTGCCCCCGAGCGTCCGGTCCCGCCGGCGCCGACGCCCGAGCCCGGTCCGCTGCCGCCCCCGCCCGGGCCCGGTCCGGACCCCGTCCCGGGCCCCACTCCCGACCTCTGAGCCACCGCTCAGCGAGCCACCGCCGCGAGTACGTCCCACCATGCCGTCAGCTACGCACGGCTTCGGCGATGCCGCGGAGTTGAACGTCGTCGGGAACGATGTTCATCGCGACCACGTCGGCCGCCGCACCTTCGGCACCGGGCCGGAACGCCTCGGCGAGCATCGCGACAAGCCGCTCACGGTGGGCCGGATCGGTGAGCGCAGAGTCGTCAGCCGGCCCGCCCGTCACCGACTCGACGGCCTGGTCGGGCGCCTCCACGTAGGCCGGCGACGACGCGCCGCAGCCGGGTCGGTCGACGGTCAGCAACCGGACGCCGGCGCTGACCTCCCTACGGCAGGGACGTATCAGCAGCCCATCCGCCGCCTCTTCCGTGGCAGAGGCACACCGCTTCGAGTGAGGCGGGTCGCCGGCCGCTGCCGACCATCGCCCGTACCGCTCCGACAGACCTCAGGAGGGACGGATGACCAGCGTCCTGAAGACGAGTCGCGTGCCGATATCGCTCGTGCCCGAACGGCTGATCTCCGAGGCCGCGTACGAGCAGGGATTCGACTTGGTTGACCTACGGCCGCAGCGCGAGGGCGAGGACGTCGTGCTCACTGAGCCGCTCATGGCCAGGAGGGTCCTGGAGACCGCGATCCGACGCTGGTGGAAGCTGATCCCCCGCTGGGTCCGCCTCGAGTTCACCATGCAGTTCCAGCAGCAGACACAGTGGTGCTGGGCCGCCACGTCGGTCAGCGTGTCCCGTTACTACACGCCGTGGAGCGGCTGGACGCAGTGCGAAATGGTCAACCAGGAGAAGGGCCAGAGCACCTGTTGTCAGAACGGGTCCACGTCGGCGTGCAACCAACCGCACGTCCTCGATGCGCCGCTCGCCCGCGCCGACGTCCTGAACTTCATGCAGGGGGGCGCGGTCGCCTATGACGTCATCCGCGACGAGATCGACGCGGGCCGCCCGGTGGCCTGGCGGATCGGCTGGAGCGGGGGCGGCGGGCACTTCGCCGTCGTCGAGGGATACCAGCGATTCGGGGCCGAGTGGGTCGCCGTCGACGACCCCTGGTACGGCGCCTCCGATGTGGCGCTGTCGACCCTGACCGGCGGCACCTACCAGGGCACGGGAACCTGGACGCACTCCTACTTCACCCAGCGCCCGCCGCTGATCTTCCTGCCTCCGCTGGAGGAGATCCGCTTCCCGTGGGAGATCTGGGAACGCATCCGTGTCCATGACCCCCTGGCGATCGGCGGAGGTGAGCGGTCATGACGCTGCGAGTCGCGGAACCGACCCAGGAGAGCCTCGACGCGGTGGTTGCAGCACTGACCGAACTTGCGGGCCGGGTGGAGTTCCGCCGGCGGGCGCTCGCGCGGGCGAACCCGCTGGACGTCGCACTGGCCGCGCCGCACGACGTCTACGTCCTCGGCCTCGACCAGGTCGCGGACGGTGCCCGGATCGAGCAGGCGCGGCAGATCGGTCGCCGGTTTCTCGTCATGGTCGGCGACCGCGCCATCAGCAGTGCCGAGATCGCCGAGGAGGACGGCACGGGCTTCCAGGCCAACGAAGGCCCCTACGTGGCGGCGACCGCCGACGCCATCGCCCGCGCCGAGGACGATCCCGATCTGGCAGCCGGCGACTACGAGGTCCGGCTGCTCCGCATCCCCGCCCTCTACTTCGTCGCGCTGTGGCTCAAGGACGACACGGGTCGCGACGACGTCCTCATCCCTCTCGACCCGGCACCGGCGCCGTTCGAGCCCGGTCGCAGCTACCGACCGGACGAGGTGCTGGCCGAGCTCGCGGCGAGCGCCCGCGCGCGGCTGGAGTTCGATGACGTAGAGGGGTCGTCATCGAACTCGGCCGACTAGGGAGCGCCGGGTGACCCAGCGCGCCGATGATCCGTTGTTGGCCGTTCAGGTGAGGCGTCGGCGGGTCCACCAGAAGCAGAACCCGGCGAGCAGGACGGCGACGCCGAGCAAGATCCCGGTTTCGGTCCATTGCAGGGGCCAGAAGTTGCTGGCGGGATGGTAGGTGAGGTCTTGGCGCAGGCCGAGGCTGCCGACCCATTCCTCGCAGGCCTGGAGGCTGGCGTTCGGCCCGCAGTACTGCGGGTCGGCGGGTCCGGTAAACACCTCGCCGGTGGGGGTAATGGTCTGGTTGGACAGTACCCAGGCATCGGGCAAGTTGTCGCTGCCGACCACGGTCATCGGATCTTCCACCTGATCAGTGGGGTCACCGTTCATCATCAACTGGTCCAGTGACGAAGTGTCCAGTGGTTTGGTGGTGTGGCTGGCGGGTACCAGGTGTTCCCGGATCCAGAGCGGAATCGAAAGACGGCGGCTCCGTAAATGGCGAGGGTGGCCGCCATCGCGGGGATGGTGCGGCGGATGAGCATACCGAGGGTGACGCCGAGGGCGAACCCGAACAGCGCGTAGCCAATCGGGACGATGCCGCGAGCAC
>DATHII010000338.1:0-2632 GCA_035316885.1 Jiangellaceae bacterium
GACCCCGCCGTAGACGCCGCTCGGCCGCTGGTGGTTCAGCGTTCGCTCGCGGGAAGCCGCAACGCATCGCAGACGGCGCGCCAGACGAGCTTCGGGTCCTCACCGGCATCGAGGGCTTCGTGGACCGTGCGACCGCCGAGACCTCCCAGCACCTGGTCGCGGGCCCAGGAGTCGGCGTAGGCGGGCCCCAGGTGGTCCTCCATCCGCCGCCAGAACTCCGTCAGCCGCACGGACGGGAGCGTAACGGCCGCCCCCGGCCCCAGATCTGGCAGCACCCGTGCGAGGGCGGGGCACCTTCGGAGTGGACGTCACGACGCTGCGGTGCAGATCCGGCACGGCTCGCGTCAGCTTTGCTCGATGAGGTCTCCCGCTGCCTCGAAGACGCGTCTCGCCTGGCGGAGCGCGGCGGCAACGCGCTGACTGCTCACATGCAGCAGCCCGTCGTGCGCATGGTCCTTGAGGGACAGCAGCCGCCCGAGATCGCGCGCCATCGGCACACCGACGACCGTGACCTTTCGCAGGAGGTCGAGCGCTTGCCGATGGTGCTGGCTGCGCGATCGCCGACCCAGCGCCGCGCAGCAGACCGGGTCCGACGCCGCGATCCCGCCAGCACGGCAAGCGACGCCGCGACGTTCGGGGTGGCCAGCTCGTCGTCGTGGTCGCCGACGAGCTCCGCCACATCGAGAACGCTCGCGCCTGTTCCATGCGGGCCTCGGCCTCGGCCGGACCGCATGCGTCGGTCCGCGGCGTCCGTCGCGGGCTCATCGGGCAAGGCTGATCGGGCATCCTCGGCCTCGCCCACAACGTCGTACCCCTCTCTTCGAGGAGGTCGCGGGCGAGCAACCGGAAGGGCGCGTGGTCGTCGACGATCAGGACCGGCTCTGGCACGAGCCGATCGTCGCACAGCGTCGGATCAGCCGAATCGGGGTCAACCCTCGTTCTCGCGCGTTGCCGCGAGGCGCTCGTTTGCCGAGCGCTTCACATCCGGCAACCTCCCCGTTGCGCAATCGACGCCGAGGCCCGCTAGTTCCTTCGCATGAGGGTGCTTCGGATCTGCTCGGTCTTCCAGCCGCCGCCGACGGCGCTGCACGGGCGCGGCGCCCGCTTCGACCCGGTCGGCGGGATGCAGACCCACACCCACGAGCTCAGCAAGGCGCTGGACCAGCTCGGCGTCGAGCAGACGATCCTCACCACCCGGCCGCCGACCGCTGCGCGCGACGAGGCACTGGGCGCGCATGGCCGGATCATCCGGCTCGGTCCGCCGATCCGCCACTTCCGCCAGCTCTACAGCTGGCCGGCCGCGCTGCTGCTTCCCCGCCTCGCCGCCTCGGTCGACCTCGTCCACGTTCATCTCGGCGAAGACATCGCCGTCGTGCCGCTGGCGATGCGCGCGGCCCGGCGCCACGGCCTCCCATTGGTCATGACGGTCCACGCGAGCGTGCGCCACACGCTCGGAGCCGCCGGACCGCGCGGATGGTTCCTCAAGCACGTCGGCGGGCACTTCGAACGCCGCGGTACGCAAGCCGCGGCAGCCGTGATCGTCCTGGTGCCCCGGCTCGCCGCGTTGATGAATGCCGAAGGCGCCCGTGCGCCCGTTAACGTGATTCCGTCAGGTGTCGTGCCGGACGACTTCGAGAACGCGACGCCGCACGCCGCGATGTCGGCGATTCCGCTCCCGCGGGTCCTCTTCCTCGTCCACCTGCATGTATACAAGCAGGTGGACGTCCTCGTCCGCGCGGCGGCTTCCTTTCCACAGGCCCAGGTCGTCCTGGTCGGGGACGGCCCGGAGCGAGGTTCGCTGGAGCATCTTGCGCGCGCCGGGTCGGGGTCGCGGACCGCGTTCATTTCGTCGGGTTCGTGCCGCACGACGACGTGCCCGCAGTCCTGCGGTCAGCAGACCTGCTGGTCATGCCATCGAAGTACGAAGAGCTCGGTACCGCGATGCTCGAGGCCATGCAGGTGGGAGTCCCCGTCGTGGCGGCGGACACCGGCGGTATCCCCGACGTGATCTGCCATGAACGCAACGGGCTGCTGGTCCCGTCCGGCGACCCGGCGGCGCTGGCCGGCGCGATCAGTCGTCTGCTCGCTGATCCATCGCTGGCTTCGACGCTCGCCGGCGCGGCGAAGGCGGAAGTAGGCAGGTACGACTGGAACGTCCTCGCCCAGCGTGTCTTCGACATCTACAGCGAGGTGCTCGAAGGCCACTCCATGATGGAGTGGCTGAAGCTTTAAGGTCGGGCCTGGGTGGTGGTGTCGCGACCGCGCTCAGCGGAATCCTGGTCGTCATCGGACAGGCGGTGATCCTGATGACATTCGGATTGCTCACTCTCGACCTACCGCTGCCGGCGAACCCACTGACGATGATGCTGACCATGGTCCTGGGCGCGCCAGTACTGGCCGCCCTCGCTGCCGCACTCTCCGGCGTAACCCGTAGCTCCGAGGCGGCCATGTCCACGACTATGCCGTCCCCGATGATCCTCCTCGCCACCCCGGGGGTCTTGGCTCCACCCGGAGCGCTGCCGCAGAGCATCGAAGCGGTTGGCGAGTACCTACCACTCCGAGTACCTACCACTCGCTCCGTTCCTCGACGTGCTCAGGACCGGCTGGCTCGGCCGTGGCGCCGACGGCGCCG
>DATHII010000339.1:0-14432 GCA_035316885.1 Jiangellaceae bacterium
CCGCCGGCGAGCTCCATCCCGGAAAGGCCAGTTACATACGACAGATAGCCCGGCACCAGCGGCAGCACGCACGGGGACAGGAACGACACGAGTCCCGCCAGGGCCGCGATCGGCACTGCGGCGAGCAGGGACCCCGAGAGCACGGTGTCCGGGAACGTGTCACCCATCGCTGGCCGCAGCGTTCCCGGCTTCAGCCGGGGCGGCCTCCGCAGCGATCTCGGACACGAGATCGCGCAGCGAGGTCTCGGTGATCTGACCGAGCACGCTGGCCGCCATCCGACCTTCGCGGTCCACCACCAACGTGCTGGGGATCGACGTGGGCGGCAGTGTGTCGCGGAAGGCCAGCAGGAGGGAGCCGTTCGCGTCGACGACGCTTGGGTAGGTGACGCCGAACTCCCGCTCGAAGGCGCGGGCGTCGGTGTCGTTGTCCCTGACGTTCACGCCCACAAAGCGCACCCCCTGGTCCGCCAGCGACGCGTTGACCGCTTGAAGGTCGGGCGCCTCGTCCCTGCACGGCGGGCACCACGAGCCCCAGACGTTGAGCACGACGACGTCGCCCCGGGCTGCCGCCAGCTCGAAGTCGCCGCCGCCGAGCAACGGCCCGCGGAAGTCCGGAGCAGGGTCGCGGCTGTCCGCCGGCACCAGCGTGACCGCGCCACTGCCCTCGACGTACCGGGTCTGCCCGCCGTCGTTTCGCTGGACCTGGCCGTCCGAGCAACCCCCGATGGCCACGACCGCAGCGGCGACCAACGCGACGGCGCGCAAGGGATGCATCACGCCCCCGCGGCGAAACGCTTGCCGATCGCCGGAAGCAGGTCGGCGGCCGGTTCGCTGTAGGCCACCGACACGATCTCCTCGTCCTCGTAGGCGAACGTCGTCAGGCTGGCCAATGAGCACCTGCGCCTACGCGGGTCGTGCCACAGTCGTCGGCCCTCGACCGCCGAGCGGACGACCCAGATCGGCAACTGGTGCGAGACCAGCAGTGTCTCGTGGCCCTCTGCGGCCTTGCGGGCGTCGGCCATCGCAGCACGCATCCGGGCGAGAATTTCGACGTAGGGCTCACCCCACGACGGCCGGAAGGGGTTGCGCAGGTGTCTCCAGTGCCGGAGCTGCCGCAATGAGCCGTCGCCGCGGCCGAACGTGAGCCCTTCGAAGACGTTGCTCGCCTCGATCAACCGCTCGTCCGTCTCGACCCCGAGCCCGAGCCTCGTGGCCGTCGGCGCCGCCGTCTGCCGGGCACGCTCCAGCGGCGACGACACGATCCGTACGAGGTCGCGGCCGCCCATGGTCTCCTCGATCCGCTCGGCCATGGCGACGCCGCGCTCGGAGAGGTGATAGCCGGGCAGGCGCCCGTACAGGGTGCCGGCCGGGTTGTGAACCTCGCCGTGGCGGAGCAGGTGGACCCGTGTGACCGACGGTCTCACTCCGCCTCCCGACCCGCACAGGCCGCGGCGCGAGCGGCCTCCGGTAGCGCGGATGCCACCCGGTCGATCGCACCGTCGTCGTGCACCGCCGAGACGAACCAGACCTCATACGCGGACGGCGGCAGGTGGACGCCTTCGGCCAGCATGGCCTGGAAGAAGGCGGCGAACCGGGCGGCATCGGTCCGTTTCGCGGCGGCGAAGTCGGTCACGCCGTCACCGCCGGACTCCGGATCGACGAAGAAGACACTGAACAGGTTCCCGGCGTACTGCAGTACGTGCGGGACGCCCTCGGCCGTCAAGGCCTTCGTCACCAGGTCGCCGACGACCCGCGCCGCCTCGTCGATCCTGCTGTACACAGCGTCGTCGGCCAGCCGCAGCGTGGTGAGCCCCGCGGTGGTCGCAACCGGGTTTCCGGACAGTGTGCCGGCCTGATAGACGGGGCCTGCGGGGGCGAGCAGTTCCATCAGGGCTGAGCTCCCGCCGAACGCAGCGGCCGGGAAGCCGCCACCCATCACCTTGCCGTACGTCGTCAGGTCGGGCCGGACGCCGTCGAGCCCGAACCACCCGGACCGGTCGACCCGGAAGCCGGTCATGACCTCGTCGAGGATCAGCAGTGCCCCGTGAGCGTGTGCGGTGTCGCGCAGGAAGGCGTTGAATCCGCCGGCCGGGGGGACCGCGCCCATGTTGCCGGCAGCGGCCTCGGCGATGACGCACGCGACGTTACTGCCGTGCTCGGTGAAGGCAGCGTCGACCGCGGTCCTGTCGTTGTACGGCAACACGATCGTGTCGCGGGCGCTGGCGTCTGTGACGCCCGGTGTGTTCGGATGCGCGAACGTGGCGACTCCGCTGCCGGCGCTGGCCAGCAACGCGTCGACATGCCCGTGGTAGTGGCCGGCGAACTTGATGACCTTCGGACGCCCTGTGGCGGCGCGGGCCAGCCGGATCGCGCTCATCGTCGCCTCGGTGCCGCTGGAGACCAGGCGGACCTGCTCGACGGAGGTCCGGGCGACAATCTCCTCGACGAGTTCGACCTCGAGCTGGGTCGGCGTCCCGTACGACGTGCCCAGCGCGACCTGCCGCGCCACGGCGTCAATGACCTGGGGGTGCGCGTGCCCGAGCAGAAGCGGCCCCCAGGAACACACCAGGTCGACGTACTCCCGACCGTCGGCGTCGTAGATGTACGGCCCCCGGCCCCTGGCTATGAACCGCGGTGTCCCGCCGACCGCCCGGAACGCCCGGACCGGCGAGTTGACCCCTCCGGGCGTGACCACGAGGGCCCGCTCGAACAGGGCGGCACTCGCCGGAGCCTCGTACGGATAGGTCACGAGAGTCATTGTGGCAAGACGCCGAAGTATCCCGTCGTCGGGCCACGTCGCCACAAACCGGCAAGCATGCTGCAGACACCGGTCACGGTGACGTGAACCCATCCTCGCTACGGGCGGGTCCCGGCCGATTCGGCGTACCGGCGCAACGCTTCGGCCACGCCGCCGCTCCACGGCGCGCCGTGGCCGGGTAGCACCCAGGTCGCCTTGACCGTATCGAGCTTCGCGAGCGACGCCACTGCGACATCCGGCTCGAGCGTGAATGGCGCCGGACGTGGGCCGCGAGCACCAGTCAGCACGTGTCCGGTGGTCATCGCGTCGCCGACGAACAACGCGTCGACGACGGGCAGGTGGAAGGCCACGCTGCCGGGCGTGTGACCAGGGATGTGGATGACGCGAGGCGAGCCCGGAACGTCGAGCGTCTGGCCGTTGCCGAACGTCACGACCTCACCGACCGGGGGGATTCGCAGCCCGCCGCGCCGCGCGCTGTACCACAGGAAGCGCATCAGGGGGCCGATCTTCATCGGTCCCCAGCCGGAGTTCGGCTTCTTGATCTCACCCCGTGCGCGGGCGGCGTCGAGTTCGTGCACGTGAACTCCGACGCCCTGTTCGCGACGGAGCCGCTCCGCGAAGCCGATGTGGTCCGTGTCGCCATGGGTCAGGATGACGGCGCGTACGTCCTCGAGCGAACGGCCCATCTGGACGAGTTCGGTCTGGAACTCTCGCCAGTGGCCGGGCAGCCCGGCGTCGACAACTGTGATCTCGCCGGCGTCCTCGACCAGGTAACTGTTGACGAGGTCGGAGCCGACGCGATGGAGGTGCGGCGCGAGTTTCATCGTGTCATCGATTCGATGGTTGGTCTGGGCTGACTCGTTCCTACGCAATAGTAGATAGCACGGTTCGCCGCTGCGCCGCCTCTATGCACGGCTCTTCCCGGCGTACTTCGGACCCGACACGCTCGCCTGCGTGAACGACCGGCTCGACGGCCGATGGCGCAACCTCTACCGCGACACCGACCCGATCGGGTCGTGGGCCCTCGACCCTGCGACGGTGCCCGAGCCGCCCGTCGACCGGATGCTGGTCGACCCAGGCGAGCTGGGCGAGGACAATCGAAGGCCATGCCGACTACTGGTCGGACCGGGCTACGCCAGCGCGCTGGACGACCTTGCCAGGCACGCGCCGTCCGGTCAGTGAAGGCAGAACTCGTTGCTCTCGGGGTCGTGCATCACCACGCCGAAGTGGTCGAGCCCCTCCTGTTCGAGCACGCGTAGGCGGGTGGCACCGGCCTCGACCAGGCGGTCCGCCTCGGCGAGGACCCGTTGCCTGCGGACATCGAGTGGCACCGCGCGGCCGCCGCTAACGTCGATGTCGAGGTGTACGCGGTTCTTCACGACCTTGCCCTCGGGGACCACCTGGAACCAGATCCGGGGTCCCACGCCGTCGGGGTCGACGATCGAGTCGCCGCTGTCGACGAGTTCGTCCTCTGGCAGCCCGACATGCGCCCAGTAGGAGCGCCAGTCGTCGAAGCCGGCCGGCGGATCCTCGATCCGGTAGCCCAGGGCCAGCGCCCAGAAGCGGGTCAGCAGGTCGGGATCGACGCAGTCGAACACCACCTGGATCCTCGATGCCATCTCGGCCCCTCCCTCGGACACTCTGCTGCTTCCGCGACCGGCCGGACATACACCGGGTGACCTGTGGCGGTTTGTCAACGCCACGCGGCCCGATATGACGTGTCGAACCAGCCACATCTTGCCCGGTGTCGAGCGTCGCAGTGGCACCGGTCCACACGCTCGAGCCTGGTCGGCCCGGTCCCGGTGTGCGACAGTTCTGAAGGTGCGGAAGTACGTCCTCATGGGAGCACAGGGCAGCGGCAAGGGCACGCAGGCCGCACTGCTCGCCCGTGACCTCGACCTGACCCAGATCAGCGTCGGCGACATCTTTCGCTGGCACGTCCAGAACCACACGAAGCTCGGCGCCCAGGTCCGGCGGGTCATGGCCGCCGGCGAACTGGTGGGCGACGACCTCGTAGAAACGGTCGTCAACGAGCGGCTCCGGCAGCACGACTGGAACTACGGCTTCGTCATCGACGGTTTCCCGCGCAACCGGCCGCAGGCGGAGTTCTTCCTGGAGAGCTATGACATCGACGCCGTCGTCCACCTCGTCCTCCCCGACGACGACGTCCGCCGTCGCGTCCTGGCCCGACGGCTGTGCTCGTCGTGCGGCCTCGACTACAACCTGATGGCCCACCGCCCTCAGGTCGAGGGCCGCTGCGACGTGTGCGGGGGAGAGCTCGTCGCCCGCGAGGACGACACCGGGGAGGCGCTCGAGGCGCGGCTGCGCGATTATCACGAGAAGACCGACCCTGTTCTCGACCTGTTTCGGCGCAAGGAGTTCGTCGTCACCGTCGACGCGCGGCCCGATCCCGCTTCCGTGCAGCGCTCCATCCGGACCGAACTTGGACTCCTGTTCGCCGACCAGGCCGAGAGCGACGTGCCGAGATAGCTGAAAGGAAGTTGGCATGATCCACGTCGACATGGCCGAAGCAGCGAGAACCAACGACGCCTTCCGCCGCGTCCTGCACACCACCGGCCATGTTCAGCTGGTGGTCATGACGCTCCAGCCCGGTGAGGACATCGGCGCCGAGGTGCACGAGCACAACGACCAGGTGCTCACGTTCGTCGAGGGCAGCGTGCGTGCCGAGGTCGCCGGCGAGACCAGCGCGGTGTCCCCGGGCGATGTCGTCGTCGTGCCCGCAGGCACCCGACACAACTTCACCAACACCGGGGCCGGACCGGCCCGCCTCTACACGCTCTACAGCCCACCCGACCACAGCCCGGACACGGTGCACCAGACCAAAGCCGACGCCGCAGCCGCCGAGCGCGAGCACACCGACATCCCGCCGCCGGAACACGACTAGATGAGGGTCCGAACGAGCCACGGGCCGCAAAGACGTGGTGATCAAAGGTGCCGTTGCCACTCCGAAGCCGTCGCGACGACCTGGTACCCGAGCGCCTCGTTGACGCGGATCATGTGCGCGTTCGACGCCGCATTCCACGTGTCGAGGAGGCGCAACTGCGGTTCCGCGTCGGCGAGCCACCGCACCATCGCGATCTTCAGGAGCAGGCCCAGCCGGTGACCCCGGTGCGAGCGCAGCACGCTGGTGTCGAACTGCGCGCCGTACCACGGCCGGTTCGCCTCGACCGCGACCTGCGTGTGCCCGGCCAGGCCACCGGTGCGCCGCTCGCGGGCGACCAGGCGGTACGTCCGCCGGCCGTGCGCCCGCTGCGCGGCCTCGAAGGCGCGGATGCGCTCGGGGCTGAAGACCTCGTCCTCGATGTCGAGGTCGTCGATCGGCGCATCGTTGATCGCCGCCGTCATGGCGACGACGTCGGCCAGCAGCTCCTCGGGCGTGGCGCCTTCCAGGTGGAGCAGGTCGTAGTCGCCCGCGTGGCTCTCGGCGTCGGCATACGCCACATCGAGCCCTGGCCGGTCGACGTTGACCAGGTCCTGCCGGCGCTGGACGGCCTCGGAGGCGCGGTCGAGGCCCAGTGCCTTGAGGAACCCCACGCCGGCCGCATGCTCGTAGGTATCTGACAGGAGCAGTGTGCGGCCGGCCGCCCGGACGCGGTCGACGCCCGACTCGAACATCTGGCGGCCGATGCCCCGACCACGACTCGCCGGGTCGACGGTCACCTCGACCCATCCGGTGTAGGTGTTGTCCCAGTGCGGAAGGGTCAGTTCGAGTACGCCCACGACGCGGCCACGGCCGTCCCTGTGGAGCGCCGCCACCGGAGGATCGCCATCCCAGCCGTGCTGCAGTCGTGCGGTGAACGACGACACGGTCGGGCTCAGCTGATGCGGGCAGTCGACCTCCCGAGCCGCCTCGAGCACGGCCACCGCACCGGCCACGTCGCGCTCGGCGAGGTGGTCGGGGTTCAGCCAGGTCAACTCCACGCGTACAGGAAACCGCGAACGGCCGTCCGGCGTCGACGCAATTTGCGCGGCCGAGCCGGACCGCGCGGGTCACGCCACCTTTCGGCGGTGGCTTACCGCAGGGTGCGTGCGACCTCCGCGGCCCAGTACGTGAGCACGATGTCGGCACCGGCGCGGCGGATCGACGTCAGCGTCTCGGCGATCACCCGGTCGCGGTCGATCCAACCCTGGGCCGCCGCAGCCTCGACCATCGCGTACTCGCCGGACACCTGGTAGGCCGCCACGGGCACGTCAACCAGGTCGCGTACTCGCGCTAGCACGTCGAGGTAGGCCATCGCCGGCTTGACCATGACCAGGTCGGCGCCCTCGGCGACGTCGAGGCGGACCTCGCGCAGCGCTTCGAGACCGTTGGCCGGATCCTGCTGGTAGGTCCGGCGGTCACCGGTCAGCGACGATTCGACGGCGTCGCGGAACGGCCCGTAGAACGCCGATGCGTACTTCGCCGCGTAGGCGAGGATGGCGACGTCGTGGAACCCGCCGCCTTCGAGGGCTCCCCGGATGGCGGCCACCTGGCCGTCCATCATCCCGCTGGGCGCGACGACGTGGGTTCCCGCGGAGGCCTGCGCCAGCGCCATCCGCTCGTAGGCGCGCAGCGTCGCGTCGTTGTCGACCGACCCGTCCGCCGCCAGCACCCCGCAGTGCCCGTGCGAGGTGAACTCGTCCAGGCACAGGTCCGCCATCACGACAGACGCGTCGCCGACCTCGGCCACGACATCCCGGATCGCCATGTTGAGCACGCCGTCCGGGTTGAAGGCGCCGGATCCGGTTGCGTTCCTCGAGGCCGGGACCCCGAACAGCATGAGCCCGCCGACCCCTGCCTCGACCGCCTCGAGCGCAGCCTTGCGAAGCGTGTCGCGGGTGTGTTGGACGACGCCGGGCATCGATCGGATCGCACGGGCCTCGGCTGCGCCCTCGCGCACGAACAGCGGTAGCACAAGGTGCCGGGGTTCGAGCGAGGTCTCGGCAACCAGCCGGCGCATGGCCGCCGTACGGCGGAGCCGGCGGGGCCGCTCAGCGGGAAACGCCATCGTCACGACTCCGTCGTCGGGTCACGGCGACTCATGTTGCCTTACGCCGGGCCGACGTGCGACGTCGCTGCGACGGTTTGGTAACTGGTTCGCCGGCCTCGACCAGCGCCAGCCGCCGCGCCGCGCCGAACTCGGCGAGCGCCTCGGCGAGCACCTCGACCGACGGCTCGGCCGCGAGCACGTCGACGCGCAGGCCGTGCTCTTCGGCGGTCTTGGCGGTGGCCGGTCCGATGCACGCGACCACCGTGGTCGTGTGGGGCTTGCCGGCGATGCCGACCAGGTTGCGCACGGTGGACGACGACGTGAAGACGACGGCGTCGAACTTTCCGCCCTTGATGGCATCGCGGGTCTCGACCGCCGGCGGGGCAGCGCGCACGGTCCGGTAGGCGGTGACGTCGTCGACCTCCCAGCCCATCTCGACCAGACCGGCCGCGAGCGTCTCGGTCGCGATGTCCGCCCGGGGCAGGAAGACCCGGTTGATCGGGTCGAGCACTTCGTCGTACGGGGGCCAGTCGAGCAGGAGGCCACGCGCGGACTGCTCGCCGGAGGGCAGCAGGTCCGGTTCGATGCCCCACGCGCGCAGGGCTTCGGCGGTCTTCTCGCCCACCGCAGCGACCTTGAGACCGGACAGTGCCCGCGCGTCCAGGCCGTACTCGGCGAGCTTCTCCTTGACCGCGCGCAGCGCGTTGCCGGAGGTGAGCGCGATCCACTCGTAGCGACCCTCGACCATGCCGCGCACGGCCTTGTCGATCTGCTGCGGGTTGCGCGGCGGCTCGACGGAGATCGTCGGGACCTCCTCGGGCACGGCGCCGGAGCGCCGCAGCGCGGCCGACAGCGACCCCGCCTGCTGACGGGTACGGGGGACGAGCACCCGCCAGCCGAACAGCGGCTTGGTCTCGAACCACGACAGTGCCTCGCGGTGGTTGACGACCTCACCGACGACGGCGACCACGGGCGCCTGCAGCTTGGCCGACCGTACGTCGGCCGCTGCCCGCTCCAGCGTCGAGACGACGGTGCGCTGGTCGACGGTGCTTCCGGCGGCGATGACGGCGACCGGTGTACCGGGCGCGGTTCCCGCCTCGATCAGGGCGCTCGCCACGTGGCCGAGCTGGTCGTCGACGCGCGTGAGCACGAGGGTGTCGGCCGTGCAGGCGCGCCAGTCGACCTTGCCGGCGACGTCGACGACCTGGATGCTGCGCTTGCGCCCAGCGGTCAATGGCACGCCCGCGTGGGCCGGGACGGCGGTCACATCGGCGACACCGGGCACGATCTCGAACGGGATGCCGGCCTTGGCGCACGCGAGCGCCTCGTCGGCACCGGTCGGGTGCAGGAACGGGTCGCCGTCGAGCAGCCGCACGACGTTGCGTCCGCCCTTGGCGGCCGCAAGCACGAGCCGGCCGCGAACGGCGGCGGGCAACGGCAGCCCCTCCTCGTCGACGCCGCACTCGACGACGTCGATGTCGTCGCGTGCGTGCGCGAGCAGGTCACGATGGCGGGCGCCCTCGATGACGGCGACGTCGGCCTCGGCGAGGACCTCGACGGCGCGCAACGTCAGCAGGTCGGGATCCCCCGGCCCGGCACCGACGAAGGCGACGCTGCCCACGGTGGGACGTTTTCTTGTGGTCACCGAACGATCTCCTGTTCCAGCGCCCGGTCAGGGGCGCCGACGAGCGCTCCGGCCCCGTCGTCGAGCAGGTCGGCCGCGAGGTCGCGACCGATCCGCTCGGCCGCCGGCAACGGGCCGGTGGCGGACTTGCGGATGCTCACCGTGCCGTCGAGCGATACCACGACGGCACGGAGGTAGAGCTCGAGGCCGTCGTCGCCCTCCGCCGCCTCGGCGTACGCGCCCACAGGAGCGGTACAGCCGGCCTCGAGCGCAGCGAGGAGGGAGCGTTCCGCAGTGACGGCGGAACGGGTCGTGGGCTCGTCGAGCATGCGCAGGACGTCGACCAGGTCATCGTCCGCACGGCACTCGACGGCGAGCGCGCCTTGTCCGGGTGCGGGGAGCATCTGCAGTGGGTCGATTACCTCGGTGACCTCGTCGAGGCGGCCGAGGCGAGCCAGGCCGGCCCGGGCGAGGACGACCGCGTCGAGCGTCCCGTCGGCGACCCGCGAGAGCCTGGTGTCGACGTTGCCGCGGACGGGAACGAGGTCGAGCCCGAGACCCAGTGCGCGAATCTGGGCGACCCGTCGAGGTGCACCCGTGCCCACGCGGGCTCCCGCGGGTAGCTCACCCAGGGTGAGGCCGTCCCGCGCAACGAGCACGTCGCGCGGGTCCTCGCGCAACGGGGTAGCGGCGACCACGAGACCGTCGGCGGGCGCGGTCGGCAGGTCCTTGTACGAGTGGACGGCGAGATCGATCCGGTCGGCGAGCAGTGCGTCGCGCAAGGCGCTGACGAACACGCCGGTGCCGCCGATGGTCGCCAGCGGCTCTTGGGAGATGTCGCCATGCGTCGTGATCTCGACCAGTTCGACCTCCCTCCCGGTCTTGGCGAGGGCGGCGGCGACTGTTCGCGCCTGGGCGAGGGCCAGCGCGCTCCGGCGGGTGCCCAGCCTGAGGGCCGTCATTGCGGACCACCCCCTCCCTCAAGCCGTGCCTGGGGTGTGGGGCGGGCCACGGCCTCGGCCGCTCGCGGGTCGAGCGCGAACAGCTCGCGCAGCGCAGACTCGTAGGACGCCCCTCCCGGTTCAGCGGCGAGCTCCTTGACCCGCACGGTCGGTGCGTGCAGCAGCTTGTCGACCACCCGTCGGACGGTGGCCGTGACCTCGGCCAGGGTGCGGGGGTCGAGGTCGGGTAGGCGGCCACCCATCCGGGCGAGCTCGGCGGTCACGACGTCGTCGGCCATTGTCCGCAGCGCCACGACGGTGGGTGCGACCCGGGCCTGCCGGCGCGCGCCGGCGAACCCGGCCAGCTCGTCGGCCACGATCGCGCGGACCGCCGCAACCTCCGAAGCCGGTGCCGCGGTGTCGTCTCGATCCGCGAGTGTCGCGAGGTCGGCGACCACTACGCCGGGTAGCGCGTGCACGGCGGAGTCGACGTCGCGGGGAAGCGCTACGTCGAGCACCCGTAATGGACGTCCGCCTCTGCGCGAGACGGCCGACTGGACGACGTCGTGCTGGAGCACGATATCCGTAGCTCCGGTGCACGACACGACCACGTCCGCGGCGTCGAGCGCCGCAGGAAGGTCGGACAACGTGACGGCCCGGCCGCCGACCGACTCGGCCATCCGCGCGGCCCGCTCGGCGGTCCGGTTGGCGACCACGACCTCGGCGCCGCCGCGGGCCAGCGTCGTCGCCGCGAGCGCAGCCATCGAGCCGGCGCCAATCACCAAGCCGGTCATGCCCGCGACACCGGCAGGCGCCACGGCGGCAAGGCCGACCGTGACCACCGAGCGGCCGGCGGCGTCGATGTCCGTCTCGGCGTGGGCCCGCTTTCCGACCCGCAGGGCGATGGGGAACAGCTCCCCCAGCACACGCCCGGTCGCACCAGACGTCTGCGCCAGCTGGTAGGCCTCGCGCACCTGACCGAGGATCTGGCTCTCGCCCACCACCATCGAGTCGAGTCCGGTGGTCACGTGGAACAGATGGGCGACCGCGCGGTCCTCGTAGTGCACGTAAAGGTGGGGGGTGAGCAGAGCGCGGTCGACGTCGACGTGCTGTGCGAGCAGACCACCGATCTCGTCGACGCCGCCGTGGAAGGTTGCGGCGTCCGCGTAGACCTCGACCCGGTTGCACGTGACGACGGCCACCGCCTCGGACAGGTGCTCCGAGGTGTGGACGTCGTCGAGCAGCTTCGCGACCGCTTCGCCGCCGATCGCGGCACGCTCGAGCACCTCGACCGGGGCGCTGCGGTGGGACAGCCCGACGACCAGCACGGTCATCCGCGCACCGCCTCGGCGAGTTCGGCGGCCTGCTCGGCGGTCAACGCCAGCGCCGCACCGTTCTTACGCTGCTCGTGGTAGGCGAGGATCTGCAGTTCGATGGACAGGTCGACCTTGCGGAGGTCGACGCCGTCAGGCACCTGGAGGAGCGTCGGGGCGAAGTTGAGGATGCTCGTGACTCCTGCGGCAACGAGGCGGTCGCACACCTGCTGAGCGACTCGGGCAGGGGTCGCGATGACGCCGATCGCGATGCGCTGTTCGCGGACCAACCGCTCGAGGTCGTCGACATGACAGACGACCAGCCCGGCGACGTCCTCGCCGGTCCTGGTGGGGTCGGCGTCGACCAGAGCCGCCACGCGGAAGCCGCGGGAGGCGAATCCGGCGTAGTTGGCCAGGGCCTGTCCGAGGTTGCCGATCCCGACGATGACGACGGGCCAGTCCTGGGTCAGACCGATCTCCCTGGAGATCTGGTAGCGAAGGTACTCGACCTCGTACCCGACACCTCGCGTGCCGTACGAACCGAGGTAGGACAGGTCCTTGCGAAGCTTGGCCGAGTTGACCCCGGCCGACTCGGCGAGCTCGTCGGATGAGACGGTGACCACACCGCGCTCGGCCAGTGTCGCCAACGCCCGCAGGTAGAGCGGCAGCCGTGCCACGCTCGCCTCGGGCACGCCTCTGCTGGCGGTGTCCGCGGCGGGTTCTGCCGGCTGCGTGCGGGTGCGACGGGTCACGGTACTCCCGGGTAGGCCGGCCGCGCGTGTTACGCGTCGGCGGCCGGTGAGGTGCGTCGGGAACCCAGCCTAGGTCCTTGTGAACGCAGGCACAAAGTCACGAACCTGCCGGCGCATGCTCCCGCAAGGAGCCCAATCGCCACCCCCCGCGCCGAAAGTCACCCGCTTGGGTGGTGGCTACCACTCAGGCGAGTAAAGCCGCACGAGCAACACCCGGCACCCGGCTACGCAGGCGCTAGCCGGGACCGACAGCCATCGGCACCTATGGTTCCGATCTCGCGCTTTGTTACTCGCCGGCCGACTCAGAGGTCCGGCAACCGGTTGAAGCCGGTGAACGGCGCCTTTACCTCAACCTGCGCCCCCTGCTGGATCATTGATTCGATCATCTCGACGACGCCCCCTCTCGGGTTCCCGTACACCTGGATCCGCGACGTACTGCCATCCAGCAGCTCGGCATAGGCGCGGCTGACGTGTTCGGTGATGAACCCCATATGCGTCACCATCGACTCCGCATCGGGGTGCACCTGGACGACCGTCACCTCGTTCTCGGACCTGTTGGCGTACCCGTGAAACGACAGGAGCCGGGGCTCGTTGGCCTCGACGACCGACTCGCAGAACTCGGCGAAGAACTTCTCGAACTCCTGGAACTTGCCTGCCTTCACCGTGTGCGTGCCGATGAAGATGAACGGTTCAGCCATCACTGCCTCCTGCTTGTGCGCGCGTCACAACTGCACGAACCCGGGGGTGTGCCGGTGGAGATCAGGCTGTTGGGTCCCCTCGAGGTCGTCGACGGCGGCCGGGTCGTGCGCCTACCTGCGGGACGGGCACGGGCACTGCTTGCGCTGCTCGCGCTCCATGCCCCGGACGTCGTGCCCACCGGGCGGATCATCGACGAGCTGTGGGGAGAGAGTCCTCCGGCGACCGTCGCCAAGGCGCTGCAGAACCTCGTCTCCATGCTGAGAAAGAGCCTCGAGCCCTATCGGCAGACAGGTGAGCCGGCGAACCTGCTGCGAACTACGCCGGTCGGCTATCTGCTCTTCGTGAGCCCGACGGCGGTCGACGCGCATCTCTTCCGTCGGAGGTACGACGAGGCACACACCGTGCCGGCCGCCCACCGTGCCGATGCTCTGCACGCAGCCCTCGAGCTATGGCGCGGAGACGCGCTCGCCGACTTCGCCTATGAACCGTTCGCACAGCGGCACATCGCTGCGCTCCAAGAGCTCAGGATGACCGCGCTCGAGGAACGTGTGGAGGCAGATCTTGCGCGGGGCAGGGCGGGCGAGCTGGTGGCCGAACTCGGCGCCGTCATCGCCCAGCACCCCTTCCGGGAGCGTCTACGCGGCTGCCTCATGGTGGCGCTGTACCGCGCCGGCCGCCAGAACGACGCGCTCGAAGTGTTTCAGGAGACGCGGCGGACGCTCGTCGAGGAGTTCGGGATCGAGCCGTCCGCGCGGCTCCGCGACCTCGAGGCCGCGATCCTGCGCCAGGATCCTGCCCTTGACGCCGACGTGTCACCGCGCGTCGTGGACGGCGAGTCCTGGTTCCGCCAGGAGCGACGGCAGGTGACCGTCGTCATGGTGGGACTAGGCATCTCCTCAGACGATGGCCACGTGCTCGATCCCGAGGCCGCCCGGAGAGTGGTCGACCGGTCGCTCGAGGCCGCGGTATGCGTGTTGCGGCGTCATGGAGCGAGTGTCGAAGCGCTCGCGGGGGATGCGGTGCTCGGTCTGTTCGGCTTTCCCAAGGCGCACGAGGATGATCCCCTCCGGGCGGTCCGCGCCGCGTCGGAGGTGTGCGACGCGGTGCGCGAGGCTGGGGTCGCGGACCACCACGGCCTCCACGAGCGGGTCTCGATCGGGGTCGAGTCAGGCGAGGTCGTGGTCGGCCCGGCCGGCGGTGGTCATTCGACCGCCTCCGGCGACGTGGTCAACGTGGCCGTGGCCTTGGGACGCCACGCCGCCGCCGGCGACGTACTCGTTGGCGAGGCGACCCGCCGTCTCGTCGGCGGCAGCGTCGCCTTGACGCCGGTCGAACAGGACGATCTCGTCGCCTG
>DATHII010000340.1:0-2392 GCA_035316885.1 Jiangellaceae bacterium
ACCGTCGAGGTCGCCAGCACGACGAGCTCGGTGTGCGGAACGTGGATGTCAAACGCGTCCACGGTCGTGCCCCAGTAATCGACGTAGCGCCGCGGCCGGACGGGGGGCGTGATGGCGAGGGCAGCCTGCAGGGTGCGCTGCCCGTCGAGGCTCGGTGGGGTCAGCCGCGCTTCGTTGTACGAGGCCCGCACCGGTCCGGCGTACCGGTAGCCGGTGCGGTGCCGGATCGCGATCCGCCAGCTCATCCCGCGGGCTCCTCGAGGCTCCATTGCAACGGGGCGGACCCGGCGAACAACCGCCGGGTCACCTCTTCGCTGGCTGCCGGCCCGCTGCGTCTCCGGGCACCTGCTCGGCGAGGGCGGCACGCACGCCTGGGTGGAAGTCCTCGTTGCCGACGCTGCCGGTGCCCGCGCGGTGGCGTTCGACCCGTGCAACGGCCGCCGCGCTAGCAGGGACTACCTGACCGTCGCTACCGGGCGCGACTACAGACGTGGCCCCGACCTCCGGCACCTACGTCGGCACCGCCCACGGCACGCTTACCGCGACCAAGCGGGTCGGCATCGCGCTGGCCTGACCGTCGTCGCGCGCGCCAGCGTTGCGCTGGCAAGCGCGGGATAACAGCGTGGCAGACCCAGAGTGCACCGAAGGCGTTGGTCTCCCATGAGGTCGCGGGCGCCGATTAGCTGGGTTGTGGCGTTGGGCGCCGGGTCTGCTCCAGTCCGTTGACGAGGACGTTGAGGCCGGATGCGAATCGCTCGTCGCGGTTGTCGAGCCATACGTGCTCGCCGAGGGCGACGAGGGTGGGAAAGCGGTCATTGGGAAGTGATCGGAAGAATTCGTGGAGCTTCTTCCTGGTCGCCGCGTCCTGGACACGCTGCTCGTTGACTGAGATGCGGGTGCTGCTGACCTCGAAGCCGATGGTGTAGCCGAGTACGAGGAAGTATGCGAGGCCGGTGTCGCGGTGGGAGAACCCGGCATTGTGCAGCGGCAGCAGGAAGGCTTCGGCCAGGGCAAGTGAGTGCGGCCCGAGTGGGTCGCGAGTCTTCAGCATGCCGGCTACCCCGGGATGGTTTTCCAGGACGTCGTGCAGCCGATGAGCGAGCGCGGTGATCTGCTCGGTCCAGGGCGAGGCGTGGTTGACGCCGCAGTCGACCTCGGCAAGCACGCCGTCCAGGACGAGGTCCTGGAGTTGCTCCTTGCTGCGTACATGGCGGTAGAGCGCGCCGGGGACCACCCCGAGCCGCGCGGCGAGGGCACGCATGGTCAACGCCGCGACGCCCTCCTGGGCGATCAGGGTGAGCGCCTCGGCCACCACACGCTGCCGGTTGAGCGTGCGGCGGCGCTCTTCGTCGGTCTCCGGAGCGCCGAACCACAGCGGGCGCGCCCCGGAGTTGACGGACCCAGGTGGGGCTGACTGTTGATCTTCCACTGGCTCCTCCATCGGACATGCATTGACAGTGAACATCGTTCACGTTACTGTAAACATAGTGGCTCGACAAGTGAACACCCTTCGCTGGGATCTTCGTTCATCCCGAACCGCTGGCCCGATGGACAAGGGAATCGAGATGGCGATGATGACGCGTTGGGATGCCTTCCACGATCTGCGCGGTGCGCAGGACCGGATTAGCCAGATGAACCAGATGCTTGCCCAGGCGCTCGGTCAGGACGCTCCGCAGTCCGGCGCCGGTGCGACCAGCACACCGGCGTGGGCGCCTGCGGTAGATATCTCGGAGCGCACGGACGCCTACGTCGTCACGGTCGAGCTCCCCGGCGTCAAGGTCGACGATCTCGAGATCGCATTCCAGGACGGTCTGCTCACCATCCAGGGCGAACGGCACCCACCGCAGGGCTCACCAGAGCAGCAGTTTCACGTGCTCGAGCGCCGGTATGGCCAGTTCCGCCGCTCGATCACGCTGCCCCTACACGTGATGGCCGACGCCATCGAGGCATCGACCGAAGACGGCGTGCTGCAGGTGGTGGTACCCAAGGCGGAGGAAGTCAAGCCCAAGCGCATCGAGGTCCACGCCGTTCCGATGCGGGCACCCGTCACCACCGGCCCGCAGGCCAGCGACGGCACGTGAATGCTGGCCGACGGCCAGGCTGACGCGCCCGCCGGGCAACCAGCGACAAGAGGAGGACCCATGACCAGACGCGATGATGTCGGCGAGCTCCTCGAAGGTGACGGCGCCGAGGACACAATGCTCGACGGAAAAGGTGACAACACCGGCGATGCCGGCAACCGATACGAAGGCTCGCTGCGCTTCGGCACTACCGCTGCCGAAGCATCCCGAGGGCAGTCCCTGGACCAGTTACTTTCCGAGGAGGAGCCAGACACCGTCGACCAGGGCGGAGAACTCGATTCGAGCGACCGTCGTCCCCGACGAGAGCTCGC
>DATHII010000341.1:0-4926 GCA_035316885.1 Jiangellaceae bacterium
TCCTGATGGCAGCCGGTGCGCTGGCCATCATCCTGTTCCTGACCGTGTGGGGCCCGCGGCGCCGGGTCGTCGACCGCGGCGGCGTCGTCGAGGAGCGGCGCGTCTACGACGACCGCCCACCCGAGCCCTGATCCCGTCACCCGCCGCACGACGCATCGGCGCTCCCCCCTCGAGAGCATCCCAGAACTGCCCAGATCGTTCGCTCATTCATGCGCGCCACGCGGTCGTTCGGCGCGCCGGGCCACGTGCGGTTCGAGGGCAGGTCTGCGTCAGGCATCGACGCCTCCGACAAGGGACTCCTCGACGCCGGCCGGGGCCGTGTTCGTGCCGACGGCAGACTCGTCGACCTGCACGGCCTCGCCGCTGGGCCGCACGTGGCGGAGAGCAGCCGCCGCCAGGATGGCCATGCCCACGAAGATGGCGGAGCCGATGCCACCCACGGCGTTGAGGCCGGTGGTGAACGCCGCAGCGGCCGCGTCGAGCAGTTCGGCGCTCAGCGGATCGGGCAGCTGCTGAGCTGCGGCCCCGGCAGCCGTGATGCCCTCGCGGGCGGCGGCCACCGCCTCGGCAGGGATGCCGGCTGGGACGGTGTCGACGAGCTGGCTGCGGTAGATGACGGTGCCCAGGCTGCCGAGCGTGGCTATGCCCAGCGCGATGCCGAACTCGCCTCCGGTCTCCGAGATCGACGCCACTGATCCGGCCTTCTCGGGTGGAGCGGCGGCGAGCATCAGTCCCATTGTCAATGCCATGGGCAGGGAGATGCCGAACGAGGCGAGGACGAGTCCGGTCACGAGCAGACCGAGGCCGCCAACGCTGTCGACCTGGGTGTGCAGGAGGAGTCCGAGCCCGGCGATGGCCAGCCCGGCCGCGGAGACGTGGGCCGGGCGCACCCGACGGGCGAACGCCGGAGCCAGCATGAAGCCGGCGATCATTGCGACGTTCTGCGGTACCAACCAGAGCCCGGCGTTCAGCGGGGAGAAGCCGTGAACCATCTGCAGGTACATCGTCGACAGCAATGAGATCCCGGCCATGACCACTCCACCGAGCAGCATGACTCCCAAGGCGGAGCTGAATGTGCGGCTGGCGAACAGGCGCAGGTCCAGCAACGGGCTCGTCAGGGTGCGTTGCCGGCGCACGAACACGACGCCGACCACCAGGCCGACCACGACGGACGCGAGAGGCAGCGGCTGCCCGCCGTTGCGGGCCAGTTCCTTGAGGCCGTAGATGACCGGCAGGATGGCCGCCAGCGACAGCGCCACGCTGGTCAGGTCGAGCCGTCCCGCGTTCGTGTCGCGGTACTCGGGCAGCAGCACCGGGCCGGTCACGAGCAGCAGCACCATGATGGGCACGCCGAGTAGGAACGCCGAGCCCCACCAGAAGTGCTCGAGCAAGACCCCTCCCACGAGCGGACCGAGGGTCAGGCCGCCTACGAAGCAGCTGAACCACACACCGATGGCCATCCCCATCTGCCTGGGGTCGTGGAACATGTTCCTGATCAGGGCCATCGTCGAGGGCATCAGGGTCGCCCCGGCGACGCCCAGCAATGCCCGGGCCGCGATCAGCATCTCCGCGCTGGTGGAGTAGGCGGCGATCACAGAGGCGACGCCGAAGGCGGCCCCGCCGATCAGTAGGAGCTTGCGGCGGCCGATCCGGTCACCGAGCGTGCCCATCGTGACCAGGAAGCCGGCGAGCATGAACGAGTAGATGTCCAGGATCCACAACTGCTGGCTGTTGTCGGCCCCGAGGTCGACGCTCAGGTGCGGCAGCGCCAGATAGAGCACGCCGATGTCCACAGACAGCAGCAGCGTCGGCAGGGCCAGTACGGCCAGACCGATCCATTCCCGCCGCCCCGCCTGCAGGCCGGAACCGGACGCAACGGTCGTGTGCATCAGAAGAGCCTTCCGTCGTTCGAGGTTCGTCTCTTGCCTCCATAATCTCATCCGACGATTTTTGTTGTCAAGACCTCTACTATTGTCGGTAGCCGAACGCTTCGAATCCGTTGCTGCGATGGGCGCGGACTGACCCATGCAATGGGTCGACGCCGAGGCCCAGTTCATCGGTGTCCAGATACACCGTGCGGCGGCGACGGGTCAGTCCGGCGAGGAACTCATCCACCACCGGGGCGATGGCCGCCGGCGCCACGTTGTGCTCCTGACCTTCCAGGGTGCGCCTACGGGTGGCTCCCACAACGCCAGCTTCGTGATGGCCAGCCCGCGCGCCGCCGCTTCGGGGGGCAAGGACCGCACCCGAGGACGTTCCGTACTCCGACCTCGCGCTCGACGGCGTACGGCAACGTGTCACCGCCATCGCCTCTACGGCGACGGTCGTAATTGAGGACGGTGAAGCGCTGCGCCAGGAGCGCGGCGACCCCCGGCGTTGGCCTTTCGATCGATCGCTCAGGCGAACAGTTGGGTGAGCCAGGACTGCCAGGTGCGCTCAGCCTCTTCCTGCTCCACGGCCGAGAAGATGTGGTGTCCCACGCCGACCATGCCGCCCCCGCCGACGAACCGGTACAGCCCGTCGCTTGTTCGCACGCCCAGGAAGCTCGGGAAGAGGACGGAGTCGACGACACCCTCGACCGGAGGTGATCCGTCGAGGGTGAACCGCACCTTGTCGCCCTCGGTGACCGCGCCGGTCAGTCCGAGGCCACGCTTGAACCCCTCCCAGACATCCTCCTGGTCCGGCTGCTGCGGACCCCAGGCGCTGACGGGCGTCCCAATCCGGCCGGGGAAGTACGTGAGGTACGCGCCCAGCGTGCGGAGGTACATGGGGTCGCCCTTCCGCAGCGCGTCGTACTCCGACTCCCAGTCGTCACCGCCGAGAAAGCCGTTGTGCACGAGTCGGACGACAGTGCCGCCCTGGCCGCGGCCCTCGACCAGGAACTCGAACGCCATGAACGACCCGTCCTCGCCTTCGGCGCTCCGGTAGGCCAGGCGGTTCGGCGGGTCCCAGACGGTGACGGTGGATTCCGCGGTGAAGTAGTCGGCGACGACCATCCGTACCGCGCCGCCCTCGCGGGGTTCGACCTCGTTGCGCCCCATGAACCAGGAGTCGATGCCCGGGCCAGTGGCGATCGCCTCCCACACCTGCTCCGGGGTCGCGTCTACCGTGATCTCGTTGTCGGTTTCGAACTCGTGGCCCATCTCAGGACTCCCTCGTGGTCTCGGTCGGCTTCGCCTTCACGCTCGGGTGGACGGCGACGATGACGCGGTGATCGCGCCCGCCCTTCGCGGCCTCGTCGTGGTACTTGCCCACCAGCGCGGTCACGACACTCGCCAACTCCTCGGCGAACGCGGCACGGTCGGCGGCCGATGCGAACCGCACCTCGCCATCGATGGCGAACGTCGCCAACGGCTTCCGAGCCTTGGTCGCGCCGGTGATCAACGAGCCCACATCGCGCACCAGGCGGGCGGCCACGGCGAGCAGCCATCGCGCCGACAGCCGGTCCGGCGAGCGGGACGGGTCCGGCGCCACCGCGGCCAGCGCTGCGGGCGAGATCACATACGACCCCGCCGTCGCGCGCAACATCCGCTCGGTGACGTTGCCCTTCCGACGCTCCTCGACCAGTTCGACCAGCCCGTGCCGCTCCAGCGCCCGCAGGTGGTAGTTCACTTTCTGCCGGGCCAGGCCGACTCGCGCGGCCAGCATCGTCGCCGACGCCGGCTCGACCAACTCGGCCAGCAACCGGGCCCGCACCGGATCCAACGAGACCTCGGCTGCCGCCGGGTCCTCGATCACCGCCACCTCGTACATCCCCTCACCGTGGCACCGACAAGACTTCTTGTCAAGACGCCTTCAGTTGTCAGCACAGGTCGCTGAATACGGCGCCGTCGGCCGTTGGGTCGAGTTGTCCGGCTGGTCACGGCGCTGACCTGCCCCGACGCGGGCAACGGGCCTGACTACCCATCCGCCGCGCGGGTTGTCAGGGCGAACCTCAACGTTGATCACGTTCACCATGCATACAGACGGTTCACCAGGTTCCTGCGCCTGGTGAACGGTCCGCGAGCATGGTGAACGTGATCAACGGACGGGAAAGCCGGAGCGATGGCCTGATTGTGGGAAACTCGCGAGCGTCGCGGTGTCGGTGGCGGCGGCGACGCTGTCAGTGTGGGAGTGGCAGGCATGGTCACGGCAAAGGATGTGCGACGGGTAGCGCTGTCCCTGCCGCGAACCGAGGAACGGATGGTCCGGGACCGGATCAAGTTCCGGGTCGGGAGGTACGTCTACATCTCGATCTCCTCCGATGAGACGTCGATGGGGTTCGCCTTTCCCAAGGAGGAGCGTGCGGCGCTCATCGCGGCCGAGCCGGAGAAGTTCCACCCACCCGTCAGGTCCGATGAACGGTACAACTGGGTGCAGGTGTGGCTGGATGCGGTCGACCAGGACGAGATGCGCGAACTCGTCGTCGACGCCTGGCGCATGGTCGTACCGAAGCAGGTCGCTGCCGCCTACGACAGCACGTGACACAGGGCCGCGGATAGCTGGTGGCGGAGGAGACGCCGGTCCTGAGCCTTTCGCCCGATCAGGGCTGAGGTACTGGAGGGTGCAGGGGCGGCGGCTCGTACCCACCGATGACATCGCCGAGGAGTTCGGCGAAGGTGATGGGCGTGTCGTCCTCGTGGAGCGGGCCGATGATCTGCAGGCCCACTGGCAATCCCGCGGGCGTGCTCCCGATCGGCGCGCTCACTGCCGGCAGGCCTGCCAGCGAGGCCGGCGCGATCCAGAACGACTGGTTGGTGTAGGGCCGGTCACCCTCGGGCGTCGAGATCGTGCGATCTCCGAACGGCCTGCTGTCGTGGGGGAAGGCCGCCGTGAAGTTGGTCGGGCAGAGGAACACGTCGATGTCGGTGAAGTACCGGGTCCAGGCCGCGCGCATGGACATTCGGTCCCGCTCGCGAGCAACGACGTCGGAGAGCGTGCCGTGGG
>DATHII010000342.1:0-8640 GCA_035316885.1 Jiangellaceae bacterium
TTGGCATACAGACCCTTGCGATCGCGCTGCTCGCAGACCGCAAGTGGCGTCGCGACGTGGACGAGCACGAAGTCGCCGTGCGCCTCGACCATGCGGCGGACCTCGGCTCGGGTAGCGGCGAATGGCGCGACCGGAGCGCAAACCGCCACGCCGCCGTGGCGGGTCACCTCGCTCGCGACCCATCCGATCCGCCTGACGTTGAGGTCGCGGTCGGCGCGGCTGAATCCGAGTCCGGCCGACAGCAGCCGGCGCGCGGCGTCGCCATCGACCAGCGTCACCGTCCGGCCTCGCTCGAGCAGGGCGTCGGCCAGTCCGCGGGCCAGCGTCGACTTGCCCGACCCGGACAGGCCGGTGAAGAACACCGTCAGCCCGCGCACGGAGCGCACCGGCCGCCAGGTGCGGAGGACGGCGGCCACGTCCGCGGCGACGATCTCCTCCACGGCTCCCGGCTCGGCGTCGAGAGCGGACCTGATCCGGGTCCATCCGGTGGGGTCGGGCGCCGCGTCCGGGTCGAGGATCGTGCATCCGGCTGCGTCGACGAACTCGGCTGCGCCTGGGGGAGCCGCGGTGTCGGCTCCCGGCACCAGCGGCAGCGGCACCAGCATGGCCACCCCAGCCGGCGTCGCGAGCCGCGGCAGCGAGGCCCGAACAGCCCGCACCAGGATCTCCGGCGGGAGTCCCGACGGGCCGGTGTCCGCGACGCAGGGTAGGACGAGGAGGCGGGCGCCGTGTCGGGCTGCCACGTCAACGAGGGCCTGCTCCTCGGCGGCCGTCAGCGGTCGCCCGAGTGCGATCCCGATCGCTGCGCCTCCGGCCAGCTCACGGCGCACCTCGTCCGGCCGCCGCCGCAGCGCGCGGAACGGCCCGGCGCGGAACGGACGTAACGCTCCGACCGGCCCGGCGACCCGAGCGAGGCGCCCGTCGTGGCCGGGCAAGACATTCTCGACGGAGACCTCCGCGAGCGGCGTCCCCTCCTCGTCGGTGAGCACGAGATGGCCGGCCTCGGCCGAGGCTTCGCCGACCGACGCCGGTACGTCGACCGTCACCCGGGCCGGGCCGTGGATGCCGGCGAGAAGCAACTCCACCTGCCCGAGCACCGCCGGCGAGGGCACGTGCGTCGGCCAGGCCGCAAGCTCCTCGGGAAGTGCGTCGGGTCCGGCCACGAGACAATCGTGCCTGCGGCGGACCAGAACTCGCACCTGAGGCCACCTGTCGGACCCGCGACGTAGACTTGGGACGAACCCCTATCCGCACGGGTCGGGGGCATGCGTGCGTGCCCCCGACCCGACATGTGAAGGACTGATGAGCCTCACCGGTCTGCTCAATGCCCTGCTCGACGAGTCCGGCGATCCCGCCCTGCGCTCTGCCGCGACCGACGCACGTGCCGGTACCGTCACCGCGCTCGACCTCACCGCGCCGCCACCGCTGCGGCCGTTCGTGGTCGGCGCGGTGGCCGACCGCACGGCCGGTGGATCGCGGCCGGTACTCGCCGTTACCGCCACCTCGCGCGAGGCCGAGGACCTCGTCGACGCGCTGCGCTGCCTGCTGCCGCCCGACTCGGTCGCTGAGTACCCGTCGTGGGAGACCCTCCCGCACGAGCGGCTCTCGCCGCGCAGCGACACCGTCGGCCGCCGGCTGGCTGTGCTACGCCGTCTGGTCCATCCCGTCGAGAGCGACGACCCGGGTACCGGTCCGCTCCAGGTGGTCGTCGCGCCGGTGCGCAGCGTTCTCCAGCCGCAGGTCGCCGGGCTGGCCGATCTCCGGCCGGTGCGGGTGCAGGCGGGTGACGACATGGCCCTCGACGATCTCGTCGAACAGCTGGCCGCTGCGGCGTACACGCGGGTCGACCTGGTCGAGCGGCGCGGCGAGTTCGCGGTCAGGGGCGGGATCGTCGACGTCTTCCCGCCGACCGCGGAGCACCCGCTCCGGGTCGACTTCTGGGGCGACACCGTCGAGGAGATCCGCTGGTTCAAGGTGGCCGACCAGCGGTCGTTGGAGTCGGCCGAGCACGGTCTGTGGGCGCCTCCGTGCCGCGAGCTGCTACTGACCGGCGAGGTCCGCGAGCGTGCCGCCGCCCTGGCTCGGCGCCACCCGGAGCTGGCAGACCTCTTCGACAAGATCGCGTCCGGCGTGGCGGTCGAGGGGATGGAGTCGCTGGCCCCGGTGCTCGTCGACCGGATGGAGCTCCTGCTCGACCTGCTCCCGCCGGGCACCCACATCCTGGTGTGCGACCCGGAGCGCGTTCACACCCGCGCCCACGACCTCGTGGCCACCAGCCAGGAGTTCCTTGAGGCGTCCTGGGCAGCGGCGGCAGGAGGTGGGCGGGCACCGATCGACCTCGGCCCCGCTGCCTACCGGACCCTGGCCGACGTCCGCTCCCACGCGATCGCGCTCGGTCTGCCCTGGTGGGGGGTCAGCCCCTACGGCACGGATGAGGAGCTGGCCGACGTCGAGGGCGTCGAGAGCCGCATGGTCGACGCACGCCCGGCCGACTCGTACCGCGGCGACACGCAGCGGGCGCTGGCCGATCTGAAGGGCTGGCTCGACGACCGGCAACGGACCGTCATCGTGACCGGTGGCCACGGCACGGCGCATCGTGTGGTCGAGCTGCTCGGCGACGCCGACATCCCCGCCCGCTATGACGAGGCCCTCGATGCGGCTCCCGGTCCCGGCGTGGTCCACGTGACGACGGGCGCGCTGGCACACGGCTTCGTCGCGTCCGCCGCCGGTCTGGTCGTCCTGACCGAGGACGACGTCACCGGGCAGCGTGCCTCCACCAAGGACATGCGCCGGATGCCGAGCCGGCGCCGCAACCAGGTCGACCCACTACTGCTGCGGCTCGGCGACTTCGTCGTGCACGACCAGCACGGCGTGGGCCGCTACGTCGAGATGACCAGCCGCACCGTCCAGGGCGCGATGCGCGAGTACCTGGTGCTCGAGTACGCCCCTGGCCGGCGGGGGCAACCGCCCGATCGGCTCTACGTGCCGACCGACCAGCTCGAGCAGGTGACGAAGTACGTCGGCGGCGACACCCCGTCCCTGGACCGCATCGGCGGCTCCGACTGGGCAAGGCGCAAGGGTCGCGCCCGTAGGGCCGTTCGTGAGATCGCCGCCGAGCTGATCAAGCTCTACGCCGCCCGCCAGGCGGCGCCGGGCCACGCCTTCGGCCCCGACACACCGTGGCAGCGCGAGCTCGAGGATGCATTCGCGTACGTCGAGACACCCGACCAGCTCACGGTCATCGACGAGGTCAAGCGCGACATGGAGCGAACCGTCCCGATGGACCGGGTGATCGCGGGCGACGTCGGGTACGGGAAGACCGAGATAGCCGTGCGTGCGGCGTTCAAGGCCGTACAGGAAGGCAAGCAGGTCGGTGTGCTCGTGCCCACCACGCTGTTGGTGTCGCAGCATTTCGCCACGTTCTCCGAGCGCTACGCGCAGTTCCCGGTCACAGTGCGGGCGCTGTCGCGTTTCCAGTCCGACCGCGAAGCGGCCGAGACGCTGCGCGGGCTCGCCGAGGGGACCGTCGACGTCGTCATCGGCACCCACCGGTTGCTCACCGGCGACGTCCGGTTCAAGGACCTCGGCCTGGTCGTCGTGGATGAGGAGCAGCGCTTCGGCGTCGAGCACAAGGAGAAGCTCAAGCACCTGCGAGCCGACGTCGACGTCCTCACCATGTCCGCGACCCCCATCCCGCGCACGCTGGAGATGTCGATCACAGGAATCCGCGACATGTCGACGATCACGACACCGCCGGAGGAGCGCCACCCGGTCCTGACCTACGTCGGTGCCTATGACGAGAAGCAGATCGGTGCGGCGATCCGCCGCGAGCTCATGCGCGACGGCCAGGTGTTCTTCGTCCATAACCGGGTCGAGACGATCGAGAAGGCGGCGGCCCGGGTGCGAGAGCTCGTCCCGGAGGCGAGGGTCGCCACGGCCCACGGGCAGATGGGCGAGCACGCCCTCGAGCAGGTGATCGAGGACTTCTGGGAGCGCGAGGCCGACGTCCTCGTCTGCACCACGATCGTCGAGACCGGCCTCGACATCTCCAACGCCAACACCCTCATCGTCGACCGGCCCGACCGGCTGGGCCTCTCCCAGCTGCACCAGCTGCGCGGTCGCGTCGGTCGTGGCCGTGAGCGCGCGTACGCCTACTTCCTCTACCCCCGCGACACACCGATGACCGAGGAGGCGCACGAGCGGTTGTCGACGATCGCCACCCACTCCGATCTGGGCGCGGGCATGCAGGTCGCGATGAAAGACCTGGAGATCCGCGGGGCCGGCAATCTGCTGGGCGGCGAGCAGTCCGGCCACATCGCCGACGTCGGGTTCGATCTCTACGTCCGCCTCGTCGGCGAGGCGGTGGCCGAGTACCGAGGCGACGGCGCGCCGGAGGTGGCCGACGTCCGAGTGGAGCTGCCCGTCGACGCACATCTGCCGCACGAGTACGTCGCGAGCGAGCGGCTGCGGCTCGAGGCCTACCGGCGGCTGTCCGAGGCGCTCACCGACGCCGACGTCGACGCCATCCGCGACGAGCTCGACGACCGCTACGGATCACCGCCGCGGCCTGCGCAGAACCTGCTGGAGGTCGCCCGGTTCCGTGCCCACGCTCGCGCGGCGGGCCTGCGCGAGGTCACCCAGGCCGGCAAGCACGTCCGCTTCGGGCCGGTTTCGCTCAGGGACTGGCAGCGGGTCCGCCTCGAGCGACTCTTCCCAAAGAGCCTGGTCAAAGAGGCTGTCGGGACCGTCCTGGTTCCGCGGCCCTCGACCACTCTCGTCGGTGGCGCCCCGTTGCGCGACGTCGAGTTGCTGGCCTGGGCCCGTGGGTTCGTCGACGCCGTCCTCCTCGAGGCGCCTGAGTCCGCCGCCTGACGGGCGTGGTGGCGACTTCACAGACCGCAACGCACTTCACAGACCGCAACGTCGAAACCACGGGTTCAGCGGCCTGGGAGCGACGCTCAGCCGTGTGGGGTGCGCTCTACCGTGTGAAGTGCGGCCAGATCACGCCGGCAGCACGACCTCGACCGGCAGGGGGGAGGGCCAGTCCGCCGGTTCCGGCGCGACCGGTCCAACCCCCGGCACGTGCTTCCACCAGCGGATCGGCTCCTCGCGCGGCGGGTTGTCGCGAAGGAGGGCCGCGAACCGCTGAGCCAACTCGGCGCGCCGGTACAGCGCGAGCTGCCAGCCATACCGGGCGACGTCCAGGCCGAGGCGGCGCAGGTTCCACTCGCGTTCGTTCTGGGCCGCCACGATGAACGACGCGTCGGGCCGGTTGTCGTACTTGACGGCGCCGTCACCCTCGCTGGCCGCCCAGTGGAACGGCCACAGGCCGTCGACCCGGTACACCGGCCCGTCCGCGCCCACCCAGGCATTGGACACCGGCATGGGCAGCGCGAACTCGATGCAGGTGAAGCGACCCAGCGTCTCCAGCGGGTTCTCCGCTCGAGGGTCGGCATGGTCGACCACCCATCGAGCCCGGATCACGTCTGGCCATCTGCTCATGTCGCCGAGGGCGGAACCGAGGTCGACTCCGGCGCGTGCGGCAGCATCAGCGACGACCAGGGCGTGGGCGAGAGGTGCGTTCCTCGCAACGTCGGCCACCGCCCAGGACCGGCTCACCACACGAAGTCGGTCAGATCGGATGTGATGTCTGTCCGGCAGAGTCGACACCAGGACGTGGCCGTACGGCGTGGTCTGCGGCGACCGCTGCGGTGACTTCGGCCGGACGACGAGTGGCAGGTCGGGAGGCGGGCCGAGGGTCGGCAGGCCCCAGGTCACGACCGCCGACCAACCGGTCAGGTAGGCGTCACGCCCGCAGGCCGTGACGAATGCCCGCGCTCGCAGGCGGTGCTGCTGCCATGCGTCGAGACCCTCGAGCACAGAGGTCGCCACGTAGTGGCCGACCGCAACGCGGGTCAGATGTCCTGCCGCGACCAGCCGCCGGATCCGGCCTTCGGTGAGCCCGGCCGCCCTGGTACGGCGGACGTCGAGGACACCGTCGCCCTCGCGGAGCAGGTGGCAGACGTCTGGCGGTAGGTCGCTGGGTCGGCTGGCCATGGCCGACAGCCTCAGCCGACGCAGCCCGAGTGCACTCGTGCCGGACGCGGTCTGTGGACGGCGGCGTTCGGTGAGACGTCTTGTGGACGGCCGCATTGGCTTGGGGATCTGTGTGCGGCGGTCCACTACCCCAACGACTCCCGCCGCGGCGTTCGGGTCGTTACCGGATCGTGACTGAGACGGACTAGTAGGAAACCTTCCAGTAGTGCAATGCTCAGGAAAGATTCCTATCAGTCTCGCCGACACTCCACGGTGCCCGTCGCCCGACGAGCACCTCGCACCCGGGAGGACCCGCACGTGAAGAGAGCTCGCTACCTCGCCGTCGGCATTGCCGCGGCCCTCGCCCTCACCGCTTGTGGCGACGACAGCACGAGCGAAGAGCCGGAGGCGGAGGAGTCCGCCGCCGCTCCCGAGCCCGCCGACATCCGGCTCTGGCTCAATGGCCCGGACACCCCCCAGGAGATCCGCGACTGGCTCACGACGGAGTTCGAGGAGCAGAACCCGGGCTCCACGCTCACCATCGAGGAGCAGGAGTGGGAGGGCCTCGTCGAACGCCTCACCACCTCCCTCGGTAGCGAGACCGAGACCCCCGACGTCGTCGAGGTCGGCAACACGCAGGCCCCGACGTTCACCACCGTGGGCGCGTTCTCCGACCTGACCGACAGGCTGGACGAGCTCGGCGGCGACGACCTGCTGCCGAGCTTCGTCGAGGCCGGCACCGCCGACGGCCAGACCTCGGCCGTCCCCTACTACGCGGGATCGTCGTACGTCTTCTACCGCAAGGACCTGTTCGAGGCCTCCGGTCTCGAGGTGCCAACGACCATGCAGGAGTTCGTCGACGCGGCGATCACGCTCAAGCAAAACAACGCCGCCACCCCGAACTTCTCCGGCTTCTGGCTGCCCGGACAGGACTGGCGCGACGGCCAGGCCTTCATCTGGGACGCCGGCGGCGACTGGGCGACCGAAGATGGCGACGAGTGGCAGGGCGCGCTGTCCGAACCCGAGTCGCAGGAGGGTCTGGCGCTCGTCCAGCAGCTGTTCAACGAGGCCTCCGGTGCGCCGAAGGACGGCAACGAGGCTGACCCGCAGGTGCCCTTCTGCGCCAACGAGATCGGCATGATGCTGCGGCCCGGCTGGGTCCGCTGGAGCATCGACAACGCCGACATCGGCTGCCCCGACCTGGCTCCCCAGATGGGCGTGTTCCCGCTGCCGGGTTCGGACGGTGAGCCGGCACCGGTGCTGTTGGGTGGCTCTAACATCGCCATCTCGGCGAACTCGCAAAACCAGCAGCTCGCGTACAACCTGGTCAAGCTCATGCTCTCCGACGAGTACCAGACTCAGATGGCCCATGCCGGTCTGACGCCAGCCAAGCTCTCGCTCGCTCCGGAGCTCGGTACCGACGAGTTCGCCCAGGCCGCGGTCGAGGCCGCATCCAACGCGAAGCTCACCCCGGCAGCGGCGAACTGGGCCGCAGTCGAGGGCAGCCGGGTCCTGGAAGACCTGTTCGTCGACATCGCCAACGGCGGCGACGTCCAGCAGCTCGCGGAGGAGGCCGACGCGGCCATCGCCGACCAGCTGAACTAGCGCTCGCAGGCCCCATCACCCATGCCGTGAAGATTGTCGTGCAGCTTTCAGCGTGCTGCAGAGCGCGTTACATTGCACGACGATCTTCACGGCATCGCGCCGCTCCACGGCCGACGGCCGAGGATGGAGGAGCAGCATGGCGGTGATGACCACTCCCGCGACCGCGGCGCCCGGCGGGGCGGCGCCGCGGTCGCGGAGGCGGCGCCGCTCGCGGCTGCCGTACGTCCTGCTCGTGCCGTCGGTCGCCGTGCTCCTACTGGCCGCCGGCTACCCGCTCGGCCGTCAAGTGGTCATGTCGTTGCAGGAGTACGGCCTGGCACAGCAGTTCGGGCAGCCGGCCGAGTGGGTCGGCCTGGACAACTACGTCGCGCTGCTCACCGACTCGTACCTGTGGACCGTGGTCCTGCGGTCGATCGCATTCTGCCTGGTGAACGCGTCGCTGACCATGATCGTCGGAGTTTCGTTCGCGGTCCTGATGACCCAGCTGTCCACCGCAACCAGGCTCATCCTGCAGGTCGGCCTGCTGCTGGCGTGGGCGATGCCCATCCTGGCCTCGCTCACCGTGTGGCAGTGGTTGTTCGACACGCAGTACGGGGTGATCAACTGGGTGCTGTCGAACGTGCTCGGGCAGGAGCAGTTCGCCGGCCGGTCGTGGCTGATCAGCCCGCTCTCGTTCTACTTCGTGGCCACGGTGATCGTGGTCTGGATGAGCGTGCCGTTCGTCGCCTTCAGCGTGTACGCCGGGCTCACCCAGGTTCCCGCCGACACGATCGAGGCGGCCGAGATCGACGGCGCCAGCGCTTGGCAGCGCTTCCGAACGATCATTGTTCCGATGATCAAGCCTGTCTTGTTGATCGTCGGACTGCTGCAGATCATCTGGGATCTGAGGGTATTCACGCAGATCTTCGTGCTCCAGGACGCCGGTGGAGTCGCGCGCGACACCAACCTCATCGGCACGTACATCTACCGACTGGGGATCGGCGAGGGGCAGTTCGGGCT
>DATHII010000343.1:0-6032 GCA_035316885.1 Jiangellaceae bacterium
TCTGGTTCCACAAGGCGCTTCGGCTGCCGCCACCCATCCCGGTGATGCCCTTGAGCACGACGTCCGGCGTCAGCTTGCCGACGAGCTCGGCGTAGCTGCGGTACTCGTACGCGATTGACTCGAGCACGGCCCGCGCCAAGTCGCCCCGGGTGCTGGTTGGCGTAATGCCGACAAGAGTGCCTCGATCGGCTGGCGCGGCCGGTGCGACGCGCCCGGTGAAGTGCGGCAGAGCGGTGACGCCACCGCTGCCGGCACCTGCCTCGGCGGCGGCGGCGGCGAGCTTCTCGTATGCCTCTCCGGCAGAGTTCGAGTCACCGAAGAATTCACGGCAGAGCCATTCGATCACCTGTCCTGCCCCGGCGACATAGGCAAGCGAATAGTAGAGGCCGGGGAGGGCGGCCCGCATGACCATCAGGGTGCGGTTGATCGTATCGGGGGCGAAGACGGGCTGGCAGACGCCGAGGACGGCTGCGGTCCCCGCTATGTCGAATCCCGCTCCGGGCTGCGTCACGGCTGACCCTAGGGCGCTTGCGGCGGTGTCGCCGCAGCCAGCCGCGATCGGGATGCCGGCGGGAAGCCCGTACCTTTCGGCTGCGCGTCGGGTCAGTTCGCCCACTACCTGGGTGCTGGGCACGATCGTTGGCAGCAGCTCCGGCTCCAGGCCGAGCTCGGCAACCAGCTCAATGTCCCATGCGTCCTCGGCGACGGCGGCGACCGAGGTGAAGTGCAGGTACGTAGGGTCGATGAACGCCGCGTCGCCGGCCAGGCCAGCGGCATCACCGGCGACGTACCCGCCCGCCGTGACGAAGGCTGCGGCGTGGTCGCAGACTGTTGGCTCCGCGCGATGCCACCAGACCATCTTGGGGCCAATGCTGATGGTCGGTGGGCAGCCGGATCCGGCGACGATGCGATCCCCGTAGGTCGCGGACAGCTCGTCGACGACTGGGGCGCAGCGGGTGTCCAGCCAGGAGTCGAAAGGTGCGACTGGCCGGTGCCGCCGATCGACGAGTCCGACCCCCGCCATCTGGCCGGCGACGGCGAGTGCGGTGATCCGGTGGGTATCGACGTCGGCGTGGTCGAGGCTCCGGCGAGTCGCGACGGCGGCAGCCCGAGAGAAGTCCGTCATGCTCTGTTCGACGCGCCCGCCGGCATCCTGGTGCATGGCGAGCGGCACGCTCGCGCTCCCGAGCAGGGCACCCTCAATCGTGTAGACGCCGGCCTTGACCAGGCTGGTGCCCAGGTCGATTCCGACAACGCAGTCTGTCATCGCACCTCCAGCACCGCGAGGAGGCTCTCCACTGCTTGGCTCGTGGCGAGGCAGACACTGGCCGTGGCGAACGCGCCGAGGTGTGGAGTGGCGGTCACGCGCAGGTGCAGTAGCAGCGTCGTCGGCTCGGGCGGTTCACGATCTAAAGCGTCCACCGCGTAGCCCGACAGCCGGCCGGAGTCGGGCCCGCGGAGAACTGCCTGGTCGTCCACGAGAGGCGACCGCGCCGTATTCACCCGCACCGCGCCCGGCTTCATTGCAATTGCAGTTTGGCAGACGCGAATCCTCGGTGCTTCGACCGGCCACTCTTGCTGAGGCGGTCGTCAACGCGCCCATCTCTCCTGCCCGGTCGTCACTGGCAGTCCGCGAGAGGCGGACTCCTCGATTGCCAGCCCAATTAGGTGATCCTGGCATGCAAGCGCGAGCGGATATGGCGGTGGACCATCGTCGCGAGCCCATGCGCCCATCCGGTCCAGCAGTGCGGCCACGGCGATGTCGTCGTCAGACAGCCGGGCGCCCTCGTAGGTATTGCGGAACACGATCTCGCCGTCGAGGCTAAGGTGCGTCAGGTCCAGTCCCTCGTAGTTCATGCCGAGACCGGTCATCCTGCGCTCGAGCCTTGAGACGACCGGGGTTACCGGGTCGAGCATCCGGACCACGCTCTCGTCCTGGATCTCGCCGGCCGAGCCGCGGACCGTCAGGTGGTCGGGGCGCAGCGGATTCCACCACTGGTTGTCGGTGAAGTCGTAAACTCCCATGCCCGAATCGCCGAAGTCGATCGTCGAGAAGATCGACTCGACCGATTTCTCCTGAGTGTCGTTCGTCCAGCCGGCCGGCGTGATTGGGTCGACGAGTCGGCTCCCGAAGGTTTGTGAGAACACCGTTGCAGGCTCGTAGGTGACGCCGAGGAAGAGCCGGATCATCGAGACGACGTGGTAGAGGTGTGTCGAGCTCACCCGGACCGAGGTCGGCGTTCCGATAAGGCCGCTACGCGCGATGTGCAGTCGCGCGGCATGGAGCGGCATTAGCGCGTATTGCTCGGCGACCTGGACCAGCCGAGAGGCACCGACGTCGGCCCACAGCGAGCGCAGGCCGTCCAGGTCGGGTGCCGGCGGTGTCTCGGCGAGTACGCGGACCTTTGCCTGCACGAGCTGTCGCGTGAGCTGCGGCGTCACCGGCCACGGGACGCTGAGCACGACGAAGCCGGGTCGTTCGGCGTCGAGGAGGTCGTCGATGGTCCGGTAAGTTTCCACGCCCCAGTCGCGTTCTAGTGCGGTGCCGGCTTCGGCCCGCCGGGTTACCACTCCGACCAGCTCGAACCGCTCCGGCATCAGGTAGGCCATCCGGATGAAAACCGAGGATCGCCGTCCATTGCCGATGATCGCGTAAGGCGTCGCCTTCGGCGTCGCCCCCTGCCGCTTGGTCGTCACCGCCGCCGGGATGGCAGCCGGCGTGAGCGAGCGCATGAACAATCTCCCTTCAGCTCGCGGTGGGCCGATAGTCAGTAGCGTCGGCGGCCACCCCCCGCTCGGAGGCGCGCTGCAGACATAGGCACGCAACAATCTCCGGAAGCGCGGTTAAGGCCGCAGCGGAGAGATCGTGCCTCTTGGTGTGTCGTGCCATGGGACGATGCCTTCCTGGTTGTTTCGGCGTGTCGGGCGGGCCCCCGAAGTTGTGGCGTAGGTCGGGGCAGGAGGCGATTGATTGCCGACCTCGTCGGCTTCGCGATCTGCGAGGACACGCCTCGGCCTTTGAGCGCTCTCCTTGATCGTGTGACGCTCGTGTCGTAGCCAAAGTAGTAGCTTGTCGATCGCGGGTAATACGGTCGGCAGGGCGTCGTTCATGCCGACGCGGACGAGCGGCATGCGCAGCTCCCATTCCGTTGCAACGAGTTTGAAGTAATTGTTGCCCGCTACGGATACTTCGGTGGGAGAGGTCCTTGATCGCGGTGTCCCCCGGCCACCCAGCGCGGATCTCCGGCTGCTCAGTTAGCCCATGTGCGCCTGTCGGCGCGCCCGTTCCGGGCTGAAAATGGGCTGTGGCCGTCCGGTGACGCCGTAGTTCCTATGGTCCTGTGAGGCCGTCAGTTAGCCGGGCGGGAGTTGCGCGATGGGCCCTTCATTGTTGCCTCCCTGGTGAGAGCACGAGGATTAGTTTCGCTGGTCTGCCCGGCAACTCCCCGGACGGTCACGTGTCTGGTATCGACCGGGGACTGTCACCGGTGACCGTGTGAGCGAAGGGGGTGAGGTTCGGTGTTTGCGGAGTCCAGGGACGATGAGCAGATCATCGCGCGGGTTGCGGCGTTGGACATCGGCAAGGCCGAGATCGTGTGCTGTATCCGGATTCCTGCTGTCGACGGCGGACGCCGGGTGCAGGAGGTGTCCACGCACTCGACGATGGTCACGTCATTATGTGAGCTGGCAAACCGGCTGGTTGGACTTGGCGTCGAGCGGGTGGTGATGGAGGCCACCAGCGACTACTGGCGGCCGCCGTTCTACCTGTTCGAGGCCCACGGCCTGGATCCGTGGCTGGTCAACGCCAAGGACGTCAAGCATCTCCCCGGCCGGCCCAAGACTGACCGGCTGGACGCGGTGTGGCTGTGCAAGGTCGCCGAACGGCAGATGCTGCGGCCCAGCTTCGTCCCACCCGCTGACATCCGCCAGCTGCGTGACCTGACCCGGTATCGGATCGATCTGGTCGGGGTCCGCACCGCGGAGAAGAACCGGGTGGACAAACTGCTGGAGGATGCCTGCCTGAAGCTGTCGGTTGTCGCCTCCGACATCTTCGGCGTCTCCGGCCGGGCGATGATGGCCGCGCTGATCGCCGGGGAACGCGACCCCGCGACCTTGGCCGATCTCGCCCGCTCCAGGATGCGGACCAAGATCCCGCGGCTGGAGGAGTCGTTCGCTGGGCTTCGGCTGGGCACCTTTGATGACCATCACCGGTTCCTGCTGGCCCGGATGTTGGCCCGCGTCGACGCCGTCGACCTCGACATCGCCGCCGTCGACACCCAGATCGGGCAGCATCTGACCCCTTTCGCTGACGCGGTCGCCCGGCTCGATGAGATCCCCGGGATCGGGCCGACCGCGGCCGCGATCATCATCGCCGAGATCGGTCTCGACATGACCCGGTTCCCCACCCCCGCGCATCTCGCGTCGTGGGCGAAGTTCGCCCCCGGCATCAACTCCTCAGCCGGCAAGACCAAAGGCAACAGGTCGACCGGGCACGGGAACCGCTACCTCGCGCGGGTGCTGGGCGAGGCCGTGGCCGGAGCGGGCCGAACCGACACCTTCCTCGGTGCCCGGTACCGACGCATCGCCCGCCGACGCGGCAAGAACAAAGCGATCGTCGCGGTCGGCCGCTCGCTGCTGGTGATCATCTGGCACCTTCTCGCCGACCCCGACACCCGGTTCCACGAGCTCGGCTCCGACCACTACGACCGCCACGTCAACACCCACGCCAAACGACGCAACCACGTCCGCCAACTCGAAGCACTCGGCTACCGCGTCACCCTCGAACCCGCCGCCTAGCAGTCACACCCCAAGAGCCCGACAACCCGCCTGATTAGGTCCATTTTCGGATTAGTGGCTTACAGCTATTGACTGCTCTGATACGTCCACCCGATAGCACCATGCGTTCGGCGAGATCGCCGAACCTGCCACTACGTCATCGCCCGTGCACCGACGCTGGCACCCCGGAGCCTACGCGGTCAGCCAGGCCGTCGAGCTCGGTACGGAGCGCGGCGGGGAGCCTCGGGCCCAACACGGCGAACCAGTCCTCGATCAAAGCCAGCTCGGCCCGCCACTCCTCGGCATCTACGGTGAGCACGGCCTCCAGCACCTCGGGCGGCAGGTCCAGGCCGTCGACATCGAGTGAGGCGGGCGACGGTACAGAGCCGACCGGCGTCTCGACTGCCTGCGCGCGACCCTCCAGGCGCTCGACGATCCACTTGAGTACCCGGCTGTTCTCACCGAATCCCGGCCAGAGAAAGTCCCCGGCGGGTGACCGGCGGAACCAGTTCACGTAAAAGATGGTCGGTACGCCGTCTCTATGTTTTTCGCCCAGTTGAAGCCAGTGCGCAAAGTAGTCATCGGCCGCGTAGCCGAGGAATGGCAGCATGGCCATCGGGTCGCGTCGCACCACACCGACCGCCCCGGTCGCGGCCGCGGTGGTCTCGCTGGACAACGTCGCACCCAGGAACACCCCGTGCGGCCAGTCTCGCGCCTGGGCAACTAGTGGCACCGTGTCCGCCCGACGCCCGCCGAAGATGATGGCGTCGATCGGGACTCCGGCCGGGTCGCCGTACTCGGGCGCGAGGATCGGGCACTGTGTCAGGGGTGTGCAGAACCGGCTGTTCGGGTGGGCCGCCGGGCCGGTGGCCTCCTCCGGCGTCCAGCTCTGGCCGCGCCAGTCGGTCAAATGAGCTGGTGGTTTTTCGGTCATGCCTTCCCACCACACGTCCCCGTCGTCGGTCAGCGCCACGTTGGTGAAGATGGAGTTGCCGCGGTCGATTGTCGCCATGGCGTTGGGGTTCGTCCGCCAGCTTGTGCCGGGTGCCACGCCGAATAGTCCGTATTCGGGATTGATCGCGTACAGCCGGCCGTCGGCGCCGAACCTCATCCAGACAATGTCGTCGCCCAAGGTCTCCGCCGTCCAGCCCGGCAGAGTCGGACGCAACATGGCCAGGTTCGTCTTGCCACAGGCGCTGGGAAAGGCAGCCGCGAGATAGTAGCTCCGCCGCTCAGGGGAGGTGAGTTTCATGAGC
>DATHII010000344.1:0-5046 GCA_035316885.1 Jiangellaceae bacterium
GCGGGCGATGACGTGCTCGGCCAGCTCCGGCGGCGGCAGGTACCGCTGGCGGCCGAGGTCGAGGACCACACCCGAGGGCCGGGTCGGTGAGGATCCGCCGCCAGACACCGTGCGCGGCGATCCGCCGCGCGGCCTCGGCGGTGATGGGGCCGTGGCCGTGCAGGTGGGCGGGCTGGTCGTCGGCGCCGATCAGGGTGGTGTAGGCGACGGTGACATTCACACAGGCCGCCTTCCCGCGGCGGGCACCGAGCCGGGAGTTGATGTGTGAGCAGTCCGGGTGGCAGCAGCCCAGGTGCCCGGCGGTCAGGGCGGACCAGCCCAGCCCGGCGAGCACGTCGGCGCGTGCCTGGTCCAGGGTCCGCTTGTCCCCCGGATCGGCGTTCTGTTGGCGGCGGGCGGCGGCGTCGATGGCGGTCCAGAACGCGGCGGCGTCCTCGGCGGGCATCCGCAGGAGCAGGCTGGCCATCCCGTCGGGTTCCGGGCACGGCGCGGACACGAACCGGCCGGCCCGCGCCCGCCGGTGCCGCTGCTGGGCGTTGGCCGGGTCGGCGGCGATGACGGCCTTGGTCACCGCGGCGCGCAGCTGGGTGGCGGTCTTGCGGTGCGCGGTGGCCAGCATCGTCGCCTCCACGGACCGGCGCAGGCCGGGGGCGCCGGCGAGCGGTCGGGTCTGTTCGGCGATCACCCGGGCCCGGTACCCGTCGATCCCCCCCGCGGACAGTTCCGCGAGTGTGGCCGGCAGCTCGGCCACCAGCTCACACGCCAGCGCCACCCGCGCCACGGCGGCCGCCGGGGACAGCCGCAGCTCCGCGGAGACCACCGACGCCGCACCCCGCACACCATGGGCCGGATCATCGTGGCCGTGTTCGGCGCAGCCGGCGAACATCGGCCGACCCGCCAGTTCGGCGATCGCGGAGATCTGGGCCGCCTCGGTGCGCGCCTTCATCCGCTCGGCGGCGCCGATCTCGTCGACCAGATCCCGCTCGACCCGCACCGCCTCATCCGGCGGGACGTCGGTCCCAGGGCCGTCGGCGGTGGCCGGGTGGTCGTCGGTGAGCAGTGTGATCAGCTGCCCGACCTGCAGCGCCACCTCGACCCCGCGCGGCCGGGCGGCCAGCGCCGCGAACGGCACCCGCACCACCGGCCGGCCGGCAGCCGGCAGTTGATCGAGTCGTTGTTCGAACATGAGTTCGATTCTATGGCCTCGGTCCGACACCCCCGACCAGCCATCCACACCCAGGCGACAAGCACCCCACCGACCACAGTGCAGAGCCGAACGGAACTCGCAGCGTCAGGCGACGGCGGCGTAGGAGACGAGGGCGGGCAGGACGAGGTCCCCGACGAGCACGGCGGCACCGCAACCGACGCATGCGCGTTCGGTCTCGTGGGCGTCGGGGACGATCTCGACGTCCTGGACGCCGTCGCATTCGGCACACCACAGGGTGGTCATGACGGCTCCCTTCGTGGCTCGTCTCCGACAGTGTCAGAACGGACGCGGGAGGCGACGGAGGCGCGCCGGGAGGGTACCCGGTGGTCAAGTGCGTCCCTGACGAGGGATGATCGTGACGAACGGTCCGGAGGGAGCGGCTGATGCAGACGGTGTGGAAGGGGTCGATCTCGTTCGGCCTGGTCTCGATCCCGGTCCGCCTCGTCGCGGCCACCGAGGAGCGTGACGTCAGTTTCCGTCAGGTCCACGCGGCCGACGGAGGCCGGATCCGCTACAAGCGGGTGTGCGACAACGGTGGCCACGAGGTCGCGTACGCCGACATCGCCAAGGGATACGAACTTCCCGGGGGCGACATCGTGGTCCTGACCGATGATGACCTCGCCGACCTGCCCATCACGTCGAGCAAGGTGGTCGAGGTCCAGGCCTTCGTGCCGTTCGAGGAGATCGACCCCACCGCCCTGTCCCGGGCGTACTACGCCGAGCCCAGTGCCGACCCGAAGCCCTACGTCCTGTTCCGCGACGCGCTGGAGAAGGCGGGCCGGGTTGCGATCGTGAAGGTGGCGTTGCGCAACCGCGAGCGGCTGGCCGTGCTGCGCTCGCGCGAGGGTGTACTCATCGTGCAGACCATGCTGTGGCCGGACGAGGTACGCCGGCCCGACTTCCGCTTCCTCGACGACCAGATCGGCGTGCGTCCGCAGGAGATGCGCATGGCCGAGTCGTACATCGACGCGATGGCAGAGGAGTTCGAGCCGGATGAGTACGTCGACGAGTACCGGGAGGCCCTCCTCGAGGTGGTCCAGGCAAAGGTCGACGGCGCCGAGATCACCAAGGCACCCGAGGCCGAGGCGGAAGAGGGCAAGGTCGTCGACCTGATGGATGCGCTGCGACGCAGCGTCGCCGAGGCCAAGAAACAGCGCGGCGAGACCGCCGAGGCACCGGCCAAGCGGTCGGCTGCGAAGACGACAGCCAAGAAGGCGCCGGCGAAGAAAGCGGCGCCGGCCAAGAAGGCAGCGGCCAAGCGCAAGTCGGCGTAGACCTCAGAGCACGGCGAGCAGGGTCGCCGGCCCGAAGACCCGCGCTCCGACGCCTTCGAGGCGTGTGCGGAGCGCGCGGTCGGCCGTGACGGCGACGACGTGATCGTCCGGACGGTCGTCGACCGCGCGGGACGCCTCGGCCGCGATGAGGGCGTCGCCGTCACGGTTGGCTGCGACGACCGTCACGTCAGGTGCCGACTCCACGCCGCGGGCCTGCCCTTCGACGACCATACGGATCTCGGGCCACCACACGTCGGCCGGAAGCTTGAAGGTGCGCGCCGCCAGCCCGCGAGCGGCCAGTGCCGACAGGCCGTCCCGCAGCCGCGCCGTGGCACCGGCCCGGTCGCGCCACCAGCCGTCCGGGCGGGATCCGACGACATTGGCAGCGTCCACGACCAGCACCAGCCGCCGAGTGGCCTCGTCGCGCAAGGCAGGCCAGGCCAATGCGAACGCCGGGTGCAGCGGACGGTCGGCCACCTCGTCGAGGCGCACCCAGCGGACCTCGACGCTCTCGCGGTCGGCCGCTCTGGGATGCACGACGCCCGTGGCGTGGGCGACGACGGTGGTGTACGACCACGGCCCGTGATCCTCGAGCCACGAATGCGTCGGCGTGACGGCGTTCGGGTCGACTGCTGCCTCCTCGGCGGCCTCCCGCAGCGCGGTCTGCAGCGCTGTCTCGCGCGACGACCTGGCACCACCCGCCAGTGCCCAGGTCCCGCCCTCATGGCTCCACGGGGCACGGTGCTGGAGCAGGATCCGGTTGCCCTGGTCGACCAGCATGAGGCCGGCAGCACCGAACCGGCCCCAGTGTCGACGGCCGCACGCGCAGTCGACCCAGCCGTCACCGTCGGTGCGGTGCAGCAGCGTCACTCGTCGAGCTTCTCACGCTGCCTTCTCGAACCTTCGCGGACGACAACGGGAAGCACGTACCACAGGACCACGAACCAGACGATGACGGCGATGACGATGATCACTGCGGTGGTCCTGGACAGTGCGGCGTCCAGAGCCATGAACACCCCGCCGGCCATCGCCAGCATCAGCAGGAACAGTCCGCCGCTCGCCATGTGTCCGGAGATCGCCACCATTCGGTCGCGCATCCGCTGGCGGAACAGCAGCCGGTGCAGTGGCACGGGTCCGATGAGCAGCGCCGTCGCGAGCGCCGCCAGGACGAGTGTCACGGCGTACACGCCCTGCGTCACCGCGTCAGCCTCGCGGAACGGCTGGGTGAACGCGATCGTCAGCAGGAAGGCGAACAGGATCTGCGCGCCCGCCTGGGCCACCCTCAACTCCTGGAGCAGCTCCTGCCAGTGCCGGTCGAGACTCTCGGCCTCGCTCTCGTCCCTGGTGTAGTTCTTCTCCGCCACGCGCCGCCTCCTCGTGAACCGTTGGCCCGGACGGTACCCGGCGGGTGCAGTATCGACACGATGCGGCGGCGGGCAGGCGACGACGGGGTGGTGGGCTGGTTGCTGCGTGCCTGCGAGCAGTACGCCTGACGACCTGCGCGGTTGGACAGTGGACGGCGACCGTTTGGTACAGTTTTCCGCGCCGCGACGCTCCTCTGCGTCGCTGGCGCATGTCCGGGTGGCGGAATAGGCAGACGCGCTAGCTTGAGGTGCTAGTCCCCGCAAGGGGGTGGGGGTTCAAGTCCCCCCTCGGACACCCGCAGACGGTGGCCAGGGCTGCATCGTCGCACCGTCGTGACCCACACCCGGGTCCAGCATTCTCATGACAGCTCTCATGACACATGGGCCCAGCCCGTGCGACCATCCTCAGGACCATGAGGTTGCTGACGGGGACGATCGGGCCGCTGGCTGTGGCGGCCGTGGCCGCATGCGGTGGAGACGAGCCGCTCTCGCCGTTCTCGTTGGCCGAGCAGGCCGGATGCGACGAGCTCATCGAGGAGGAAACGCAGGAGATCTTCGTCCTCGAGAGGTTCACCTGCATCGGACCCGACGATGAGACCACCACGGTCTACACGTTCCGCAACGCGAACGGCCTCAACAGCTGGCTCGAGGCGGCCGAGACACTCGGTGTTGTCGTCGTCGACCAGGGCGATAGCTGGATCAAGGTCGAGAACTAGCGGAATGCTTCGATCGGTCAGCTCGGCGGTGGGTGAGAGGACCTTCACCTGCTTCTAACGCCCGCCCACGTGCACCACCGGATTACTTCCGGAGGTGGAAGGAGCTGCCCATGAGTTCCCACGAGCCTCTGTTCGGGTCGGAGCCTGCTGGCGCCGGGGTTTGGCTTGGTGGTGAGCTCGGTGCACCGCCGGACGCGGCCGAGATCGGCGACCGCTGGCTACCTGACGCCCAGCCCTGTTACGTCCTCACCGGAACTGGATGGGTGGTCAACCAGGAGGCCATGGAGATGCTTCTGCGGTCGCTCGGCTCGCCGGCCGGGGTTTGACGCAGGCACGGCCCGCGCAACCCGGGTGAGGTGCGGGCCGCCGTTGTGTGCCGCGGGTAGCCGGTGGCGCGGACCGGGAGATCGGCGTCGCCCTAGGCAGCGCCGGACCCGCGACCGATGCCGCCCCCATGGACATTGCCGGTGCGAGCCCAGCAGGCC